>JBCDKB010000255.1:0-11937 GCA_038747035.1 Acidobacteriota bacterium
CGACATCGACTGGTGGGAAAACGAGACAATCCACCGCAGCGCGACTTTCCCTGAAGGCACCACCGTCGATGGAGCCTTCAACGGCGCCCACGACATCACCGCGGTTGATCTCGACGGTGACGGCGATCTTGATTTAGTAGGGGCGGCGCAGCTTGCGAACGACATCACCTGGTGGGACAACACCACTAGTGACGGATCCACTTGGATCCAGCGGACCATCGACGCCAACTTCCGCGGCGCGATTTCCGTCAAGGCTGTGGACATGGACGGGGACGGTGACCTGGATGTGCTCGGTGCGGCCGAAGTGGACAACGACATCAGCTGGTGGGAGAACACCGGCGGCGATGGCTCCGCGTGGACCGAGCGCGTCGTTGATAGCAACTTCAACGACGCCAGATCCGTCTATGCCGCGGACCTGGACGGGGACGGTGATCTCGACGTCATCGGAGCGTCCTTCAATGTCGCCGACATCGCCTGGTGGGAGAACACTGCCGGCGACGGCACGGCGTGGTCCAAAACGCTCATTGACGGCAGTTTCTCCGGCGCGCATTCGGTCTTCGCCGCCGACGTGGACGGTGACGGCGACCTCGATATTCTCGGTGCTGCCCGCGACGCCAATGACATCAGCTGGTGGGAAAATACCGCTGGAGATGCCTCGGCCTGGACCGAACGAAGCGTCGACAACAATTTCAGCGGCGCCCGATCGGTCTTCGCCGCAGATCTCGATGGCGACGGCGACCTCGACGTGCTCGGCGCCGGTGAGTTCGCCGACGATATCGCCTGGTGGGAGAACACCGCCGGGAACGGCTCCTCCTGGTCGAAGCGGACCATCGAAGGTAGCTTCGACAGACCTTTCGCGGTGCGCGCCGCCGATCTGGACGGCGACGGCGACCTCGACGTCCTTGGAGCCGCCCGGAACGCCGACGACATCACCTGGTGGGAAAACACCGCCGGCGACGCGACCGCCTGGACTGAGCACACCGTCGACGGCTCTTTCGACGGTGCTGTCGCTGTCGCCGCTGCGGATGTCGATAGCGACGGCGACCTCGACATCCTCGGTGCAGCCCTAGTCGCCGACGACGTGGCCTGGTGGCCGAATCGCGGCGGTCAGTTCGCCTTGCCCACGGGCGACGTGGCGCCGGCGCGTGCCGCCGACGGGGCGACCGTCGCGGCCCTCAAGATCGACCTCCAGCATCGAGGGCGCACAGGCGATCAGGCCATCGAGCTGACGACCGTCGAGGTCCTGCTCGAAGACGGCGCCGCGACCCCCCTCGACTCGGCCCAGGCGAACGCCCTGCTGGAGTCGCTAGCGATCTACCTTGACGACGGTTCCGGCGCCTTCGAGATCGGCTCGGACTCGGTGGTGAGCACCGTTGACACGCTCAGCCTGACCGACGGCGTCTTGACGATCGCCGTCGGCGGTCCCGACTTCACCCTGCCGCTCGGCGCAGCCCGGACCCTCTTTGTGGTCGCCTCTTTCGACGCGTCGGCGTCCGCGGCGGTGTCCGATGAGCTTCGCCTGACCCATCTGACCGAATCGTCAAGCACGGCGGTTGACGACGACCACGACATCCCTCTAACGCTCGAATACAGCTCCGATACGCCGTCGAGCTTGGTCGAAGTGAACGACCTGCCGGTCGCCGTCGACGACGCGGTGGCGGGCCTCGAAGATGCGCAGATCGTCGGCAACCTGCTCGACGGTTCGGCGGGCGGTCTGGATACTGACGAAGAGGGAGATGCGCTCACGGCGGTTCTGGTCAGCGGCCCCACCCAAGGGACGTTGGTCGGCGGCCTGGCGGCGAACGGCGGCTTCACGTACGAGCCCAGTGCTGATTGGAACGGCGCGGATAGCTTCACCTACGCCGCCAGCGACGGGGCCGGCGTCGGCAATATGGCGACGGTGACGATTACCGTCAACGCGGTCAACGATCTACCGGTCGCCGTCGACGACGCGGTGACGGGTCTTGAGGATACGCAGATCGCCGGCAACGTGCTCGACGGGTCAGCTGGCGGCCTCGATAGCGACGTGGACGGAGACGGGCTCTCGGCGGTGTTGATCAGTGGGCCAAGCCATGGATCGCTGGTCGGCGGCCTGTCCGCAAACGGTGACTTCACCTACGAGCCCGAGGCCGACTTCAACGGCGTGGATAGCTTCACCTACGCCGCCACCGACGGAACCGGCAACGGCAATACGGCGACCGTGACGGTCACGCTGGCCGCGGTCAACGATGCTCCGAGCTTCACGCTGGCCGCGGTGGCCGAGGCCGACCAGGACCTGGGCCCGCAGTCGTTCCCTGGCTTTGCGAGCGCCCTCAGTCCGGGCCCAGCCGACGAGGCGACCCAGGGCCAAACGTTCGAAGTCACGGCTAACTCCAACCCGACGCTCTTTAGCGACGCGCCCGCCTTCACCGGCGACGGGACCTTGAACTTTACTTTGGCGTCGACCGACGTCGGGTCTGCCGCGACCGTCACCGTCCGCCTGATGGACGACGGCGGAACCGCGGACGGCGGCGTTGATGTCAGTCCGACCCAAGACTTTGAGATCGAGGTCATCGACTCTGTGGCGCCCGAGATCACGGCGCTGGCGTCGTCGGGCGGGGTGATCGAAGGGTGCAGCGAACTGCGGAGCGCCACTGCTTCGCTGGTGGTGACCTTCAGCGAAGCGATGGCCAACCCCGCGGGTGATACCGCCCCGGAGGACATCACCAACCCGGCCAATTTCCAGCTCGTCGGCTCCGGGCCGGACGGCGATTTCACGACCTTGGGCTGTGACGCTTTGGCCGACGACGATGTTCTCTTGACCCCCACCGGCGTGACCTATGACGGCCTGAGTTTCGAGGCGACGGCCGCCCTCTCGCCGGCGCTCGGCGACGGCGTCTACCGACTCTTTGTCTGCGACGCTTTGCAGGATGTGGGAGGCAATGCCCTGCTCGCCGACGCGGCGGTCACCTTCCGCCAGAGCGCTTCGAATCCGCTCAGCAATAGTCACTTCGACTGCGATCTGGACGGATGGACGACGGTGAGCACCGTGTCCGGGGAGATCGAATGGAGTGCCGAAGACGCTAACGACGCCGGGGTCTCCGGGTCGGTCCGCATCGCCGACCTGACGGGGGGAGCGCTGACGATCGGCCAGTGTGTCGATCTAGACCCCACCCGGGTCGGCGCCCAGGTGCGCGTCGACGGCCCGCTCGACGCTGGAGTGAACGTGATGACGACCTGCGAGGGCTTTGCCGGGCCGTCCTGCAGCGGCGCGAGCCTCGGATCGCAGACGGAGACAAACGTGGTCTTGCACACCGCCGGCGCCTGGCTGCCCTTGACGGCCGTGTTGGCGAATCAAGGCGCCTCGTCGGCGCTCTGCAGCTTCGACCTCACCCGGGTGTCCGGCACCAACTTCGAGGCCTACCTCGATGAGATCTCCGTGTCGGATGTCTTGTTTGGGGACGGCTTCGAATCGGGCGACACCTCGGCCTGGAGTGCGCTCGTGCAGTGACGGTTCTCCGATGGCCGGCCGGTCCACCTAGGCCCAGGCGGACCGGCCCCACGAGACCTGTGAGAACCGGCGTCCCGATGGGGGAGGCCGCTCCGATATCGACGATGAATGTGACGTGGCCGAGGGTGGCCACCTGCTGGAAGGTTTCTAGATGAACACACCGACGTTGGATGGAAGGAAAAGAGGTTTCTTTGGCCTCACCGTGAATGGGCGCCGGCGGATCGGGCGACACGGAGCCCTGAGCCTCTGGGCCCCGCTCCCTGGCGACCGGGTTGCGACGGCGTGGAGACGCACTCCCGCGAGGATACGGTTGACTCTGGAAGTCGTCGCCTGCGTTCTTCTGTTCACTGTTCCCTTCGCCGGGGCCTCGGAGGTCCCGTTCAGCGGAAAGAACGTCATTGATGCTGATCTCTCCGCCAGCAACTCCGTCGTCGCTGCGGATATCGACGGCGACGGAGATCTCGACATCGTCGGAGCGGCCATTACTGCGGACGACATCACTTGGTGGGAAAACACCGCCGGCGATGGCTCGGCCTGGACCGAGCACACCATCGATGCCAATTTCGACGGGGCCTACGCTGTTCGCGCTGCGGATATCGACGGCGACGGAGATCTCGACGTCGTGGCCGCGGCTAGCCGAGCCGACAGCGTCAGTTGGTGGGAGAACACCGCTGGCGACGGCTCGGCCTGGACCGAGCGCAATATCGAGCCAAATTTCGACTTCGCGGCCTCCGTCCACGTGGCGGACGTGGACGGCGACGGCGACCTCGACGTACTCGGAGCGGCCGTGTTTGATGACGAACTGGCTTGGTGGGAAAACACCTCCGGCGACGGCTCGACGTGGACCAAGCAGTCGATCGAATTCGGCTTCTCTGGCGCTGCTTCAGTCTTCGCGGCCGATTTAGACGGTGATGGCGACCTCGATATTCTTGGAACCGAGGACAGCGGCATTTCGTGGTGGGCGAACACCCAAGGAGATGGCTCGACGTGGGGGACGAGACAAGCCATCAACACCGTCCTCAATTTGTCGGGGGCTGTGTCTGCTTTCGCCGCCGATGTCGACAGCGACGGCGATCTTGATGTGTTCGCAGCCGCTCAGTTTTCGAACGAGTTCGCCTGGTGGGAGAACACAGCGGGAGATGGTTCCGCCTGGACCGGACACCTGCTCGGCCTTGATTTTGAAGGAGCGATATCAGTCGTCGTGGAGGATATGGATGGCGACGGCGACCTGGATGTGGTGGGAGGGTCCTTGTTTGACAGCGAGGCCATCACCTGGTGGGACAACACCGCGGGAGACGCCTCTGTCTGGGCTAGGCGGACCATCGACGGCGACGACGGTGGCGCGAGCTCCGTTTTCGTTGCCGATGTCGACAGCGACGGCGACCTGGATGTGCTCGGAACCGGCGGCTTCATCAGCGGCGTCAACTGGTGGGAAAACGAGACGATCCACCGCAGCGCGACGTTTCCCGAGTCAAGAATCGTCGATAGGGGCTTCGATCGCCCTTTGTCGATCCATTCCGCGGATGTCGACGGCGACGGCGACTTGGACGTGCTCGGAGCGTCCTTCGACGACGGCGAGCTCGCCTGGTGGGCGAATGCCGGAGACGGCTCGGCGTGGACCGAGCAAACGATCGACGCGAGCTTCGGCGGGGCGCTCTTCGTGACCACCGCCGACCTGGACGGTGACGGTGATCTCGACGTCCTGGGCTCCGCCAACAGCGGCTCAAGCCCCGTGGACAATGACATCAGCTGGTGGGAGAACACCACCGGCGACGGCTCGGCGTGGTCCGTGAATCCCGTGGCGAACGCATTCAACGCAGCGCTCTCGGTTCATGCCGCGGATATCGACGGCGACGGCGACCTCGACATTGTCGGCGCCTCGCGCGACGGCGACGACGTCAGCTGGTGGGAGAACACGGCCGGCGATGCCTCGGCGTTTACCGAGCGCCCGATCGATACGAATTTCGACGGCGCCAGCTCGGTCGCTATCGTTGACCTGGACCGGGACGGAGATCTTGATGTCGTCGGGGCGGCCCAGAACGCGGACGAGATCGCCTGGTGGGAGAACACCGCCGGCGACGGCACGACCTGGACCCAGTACAGCATCGCGGGCGCGTTCGACGGCGCGATCTTCGTGGTCATCGCGGATGTCGACGGTGACGGCGACCCGGATGTCTTAGGAGCCGCTCGGGATGCGAACGACATCTCGTGGTTTGAGAACACGGCCGGCGACGCGTCGGCCTGGGCCGAACGCTCCATCGACGACGATTTTGACCGCCCCTTCTCCGTCTACGCCTCCGATCTAGACGCAGACGGCGATCTCGACGTGGTTGCCGCGGCTGCCAACGCCGACGAGATCAGCTGGTGGGAGAACACCGCCGACGATGGCACCGCCTGGGCCGCACAAACCATCGACGGCGACTTCGACGGGGCCCGATCGGTCGTGGCGGCTGACCTCGACGGTGACGGCGACGCAGACGTCGTGGCGGCTTCACGGGACAATGACGAAATTGCCTGGTGGGAGAACCGAGGCGGTCAATTCGCGTTGTCGACCCTGGATGCTGTTTCGGCCTCCGATCAAGAAGAAGGCACCGCCGATGTCGCGCTGCTCAAAGTCCAAGCGGCTCATCGAGGTCGGACTGCGGATGCCGATGTGGAATTGGTGACGCTGGAATTGCTCTTCGAGCAGACCGTAGGCGATCCACTCACCGATGCAGAGCTCGACGCTCTGTTGGCGACGCTGCGCGTCTACCACGACGACGGCGATGGTTCGTTCGATCCGAGCGTGGATTTCAACTTCTACACCGCGGTTCCACCTTTCATGCTGGCTGCAGGGGTTCTGACCGCCACGTTCGTGGACGGGGAAGCCGCCGTGCAGGTGGCGCCGGGGGTGGACGAAACCTATTTCGTGGCCGTCGACTTGCAGCCCACCGCCGCGGCCGAGCCCGCAAACACCCTCCGGGTGACGCATCTCGCCGCCTCGTCGACGGCGGAGATGGCGACGACCGATATTCAGCTCAGGCCCGAATTTTCGAGCGAGACGTCATCGACGGAAATCACCGTGACGGAGGCCCCGGAGCCGGAGATCACGGTCGACCCGTTGGCGCTTACCTTCGGCACCCAGGTGCTAGGCGCGGGGCCAAGCGCAACCCGAAGCGTCACCATCGCCAATGACGGCCCCGGCCTTTTGCAGATCGCCGGCGTCGCGCTGACGGGCACCGACGCGGCGGAATTCAGTGTTGTGAGCGACACCGGTGAAACGACCCTAGACCCGGCGTCAACCCGAACGATCGTGCTCGAGTTCGAGCCTCAAGCGATCGGAGTCCTAGAAGCCAGCCTGGAGGTGATGTCCAACGATACCGACGAAGCGGTGGTCGATGTTCAGCTCAGCGGCGAGGGCATCGCGGCGGAGTCGGTGATATTCCGGGATGGCTTTGAGTCGGGCGGCACCGGCGAGTGGTCCTCAGCCGTCGGGGGAGGCAACTGAGGTCGCCCTAACGCCCTAAAGAACGAACTTGACGGCTGCGTGCGTCGTGAGCTGCTCGAAAATGCCCAGTCGGGCCTGCTCGTCTTCGACCTCGACTTCAAGCGCCATGGAGACGTAGCGCTTGCCGGATGACGTTTTGGAGAACGCGATCTCATGCCGGCGAGGTCCGACGATGTCGGCGGCGGCGGCGCGCAAGGCGGCCTCGTCCTCTCCGATGATCTTGTAGGCCCACCGGGTCGGGTAGGTGATCGGAAGCTGGGATCGTTGTGAGCTCATTGCAGCTTGTCCGGTTCTTCTTGGGGGCGGCGCCGTCTCCGTGGGGGCGGCGCCTCGGGCAGCTTATCGAACACCGATAGTCCCCCATGGGCATTCGCATGCGGGCATTCGCTGAGTGGCGGAAGACAGGGGAGGCGTCCCCTCAGTCGAGCCGCAGCGAGCGTCGTCCGCGCAGGAGCACCGCTGGCCTCGGTAGCCTGAACATTGCGAAGCGCACTGTGGTTGGGCAGCACGTGGCTGGTCAGCACTGTGCGACCGCGCCGAACGAATCGGTGGCGAGTGTTGAAGGAGTGGGCGCTAGGGATCGCTGGCGTTTGAACGATTAGGATCCGGTCGGCGTGGGCCTGATTTGCCAGATCGTCGTTCAAACGGTGAGAAACGATGGTGCGAAAGGGGGGACTCGAACCCCCACGTCCTTGCGGACACAAGAACCTGAATCTTGCGCGTCTACCAATTCCGCCACTTTCGCAGGCTTGTTTCTCAAAGAGACCGGCGGCCAAGAGGCGTCCGGCGACGGCCTTACGGCCGCGAAGACGGGATTGTAGAGAAGGGCCGACGGCGTGTCAATGCTCGCGCCCCGCGGGGCGGGGAATCTAGGGGGCCCGTGCTGACCTGCGGGAACTGGGGGTGCGGGGCGACGGTCCAAAGCGGCAGGAGGAACACAATGATCTCACCGCTGCTAGACTCCATCCCCATGAAGAAGCGTTCTGTCGATCTCGATGCCATCGGCCCCGCGCCCGTGGCGCCGCCTTCCGTGCGCCTGGCCTGGCCGGCTTGGGCTTTGGGCTTGTTGTGCGCATTGCTGGCCATGAACCTCGTCGGCTGCGGCGCCGCTGCGCCCCCCACCGAGGAGGTGAGCCAGGCTGAGATTCAGACCATGCTTGAGGCCTACCTGCCGGTCCTCGGCACGGCTTATGCCGAGCGCAATCCGAAGCTGATTGCGGACTACGCGGTGCCGAAGGAGCAGGCGCGTATCCAGCTCCGGATCGAAGAGCTGACCGCCAAGGGGCAGATCTACGAGCCGATTTTCAGCTCCGTGACGGTCGAATCGGTCTCGGTCTGGAATTACTCGAACGCCTACGCATCGACCGTCGAAGTGTGGGACGTGAGCGCCTACACTTTGGGCTCGAAACAGCTGGTCAACCAGAGTCTCGGCCAGCGAAGCCGGGTCAAATACCAGCTCAAGCGGAAGGACGACGGTTGGGTCGTGCTTTACCGCGAGCTCGAGCAAACGTCCGACTCCTAGCTCGGCCGGGCGCCCTGGCCCGACGCTCCGCTCCAGAGAAGAGAAGACCATGAGTGAATCTGTCGCCGCCTCCCTCGGGGGGGCCATTCCGGTCGTGGCGATCGTCGGTCGCCCGAACGTCGGCAAGTCGACCCTATTTAATCGGCTGGTCGGCAAGCGCCAAGCGATCGTGCACGATCAGCCCGGAGTGACCCGCGACCGGATCTTCGGCCGGTTCCAGATCGACGACGGCCGAACCGTCGACCTGATCGATACCGGCGGCCTGGTCCCGGGCGATGATCCGCTCGGGCTCTCGGACCAGGTCCATATGGCGGTCGACGAAGCGGATCTTGCTTTGCTCGTCGTCGACGGGCGCGAAGGCGTCACCACGGCCGACGAGCGGGTGCTCCAGGACCTCAGGCCGAGCGGTAAGCCCATCGTCGTGGTCGTGAATAAGGGGGATACGCGGGCGGCCGAGGACGCTTTTCACGAGTTCTACAGCCTCGGCATTGGCGATGTCGTCCTAGTTTCCGCCGAGCACGGCCGGGGAATGGACGAGCTGCACGAAGAGATTGAGCGGCACTTGCCGACGGCGGATCCCAGTGAACTCGACGATGAAGAGCTGCCGGCCCTCGCCGTCGTCGGCCGACCGAACGTCGGCAAGTCGTCGCTGGTCAACCGACTCCTCGGTGAGGCCCGGACGCTGGTGTCGCCGGTCGCCGGCACGACCCGCGATCCGGTCGACAGTCTGCTGGAATGGGAAGGGCAGCGCATTCGCTTGATCGACACCGCCGGTATTCGCCGGAGGAGCCAGGTGACCGGCTTCGCCGAGGACATCGCGGTGATGTTCGCCCGGCGTCAGATCGAGCGCGCGTCGGTGGTCGTATTGATGGTCGACGCGGCCCAAGGCATCACCACGGGCGACCTGTCGATCGCGGGCATGGCGTGGGAGCTCGGGAGAGCGGTGGTCGTGGCCGTCAACAAGTGGGACCTGCTCGACGAAGAGAAGCGAGAAGCCCTTGACGAGGACTGGCCCCGGCTCGATCAGCTGCTCTCGGATCCCGAAAGAGTCAATCTCTCTGCCTTGACCGGGCGGCACATCGATAAGTTGCTGCCGGCGGCCCTGCGCGTACTTGAGCGATCCAAGATCAAATTGACGACCAGCGACGTCAACAAAATCTTCGAGGACGCCATCCGGCGACACCAGCCCCCGCACCTTAAGGGACGTCCTTGGAAGCTCTACTACGCGACCCAGGTGGGCGGCGTCCCGCCGACCTTTATGCTGTTTGCGAATCGCAAGCTCGCGCGCAGTGATACCTACCGCCGGTACCTTGAAAACCGGCTCCGTGATCAGCTCGACGTCGGCGGTGTGCCGATCCGTTTGGTCATCCGACAGCGCACCTAGTGCCCCGTTTGACGATTCCCTTCCACCCTCTTCGGTCTCTCGCGGCGCTGGCTGCGTTGCGCCTCCTCGAAAGAGCTGGGCTATTCCTGCGTTGGCGCGCCTTGCCAGCCCCACGAGATCCTCGAAGATTTCTGGAAGGTTCTTGTCAACCGGGTCACTAGCGGCGGTCTCGGAGGGACCGGAAGGGGCTAAATTCGCTCCGCCATCAATGTCGGCGGTATTGTCGGCGGAGGCTTGCTTCTCCTATAATTCAGATTCATTCAGCGCCGCAACCGGTTCCGTTGCAAGACTTGCAAGTCATGAGAGCCGTGTTGTTCCCATCCGCGCGCTGGGCCAAACCCCCTGCACATCCAACCTCTAGGGCGTCTTGATCCAGTGCCGAACGGCCCGCCGCGCCTGACCGCGCGACGCTCTCTCGAGCCCGGGCCGTCGATGAAGTGTCCCTTCTCGGAGGCATCGTGAGTCGGAAAACGCCGAAGCAACCCGGAACGACCAAGGCTGACCTCGTGGACGCGGTTTATCGGCGCCACGGGGCGCTGACCAAGGCGGAAGCGACGTCCGCCGTGGAGGCCATCTTTTCGACCGTAAAAAATAGCCTCCAGGATGGACGTTCTGTCCGCATTCGAAATTTCGGCGTCTTCGAAGTGAGCGAGCGGGGTGGGCGCACCGGCGTCAACCCGGCGAGCGGCGAGCGGATGTTCATCCCTCCGCGGACCGGTTTGACTTTCAAGCCGTCCCGATTCCTCAAGACTGTCTTGACTGACGAAGAGGACAGCTGAGCGCCGCCGCGCCGGCTGGCAGAGCGTGGCGAAGAAAAAAAAGCAGCTGTTCTACAAGATTGGGGAGGCCTGCAAGCAGGTCGACATCCAGCCCTATGTGCTGCGCTATTGGGAAACCGAATTTCCTTTCCTCAAGCCCGACAAGAGCAAATCCGGCCAACGGGTCTATAGCGAGCGCGAGCTCGATATCGTCCGGCGCATCAAGGAGCTGCTCTACGAAGAGGGCTATACGATCGCCGGGGCGAAAAAGAAGCTTGAAGGCGAACTCAGGGACGACTCCGAGGGGCGCCCGCAGCTGGCCACGCCGACGCCTTCTTCCTCGGACGCACCGGCTTCGAATGAGCTGCAAACCGAGCTTGACAGCGCCCGGGAAAAGATTAAGACTCTCCGCTCTGGAGTTGAGGATGCCCTCGGGCAAGCCCGAGAAATTCTCGCCCGGATCGACCCGAAGTCGACGTGAGCTACGTCGGGACGTGGCGCAGTCTGGTAGCGTACCTGAATGGGGTTCAGGTGGTCGCGAGTTCGAATCTCGCCGTCCCGACCATTAATCTCCTTCCGGACCTTTCCCCACCCGGAACTTCAATTCTCGCGAGGCGCTTTCCGTCTCCCAGCGACTTTCCCAGAGCTTCGAATACGGCGCTCCTCCCCACCCATAAGCCCTCACAATCGCTAGGCGCTGCGGGCGGGCAGACCGAGGTGGCGACGCGACGACGAGCGTTCGTTTCCGGCGGTCAATTTTCCTCGCCCGGCAGCCGCCGAGGAAGCCAATCATGATTTCTAATCCATCGCTGCAAGGCCGGCTCGACGCCAGCGGACGGCGTTTCGCGGTCGTCGCCGCCCGCTTCAACTCCCGCCTCGTCGATCTGCTGCTCTCCGGCGCCGTCGACTGTCTCGAGCGCCTCGGGGCTCGGCCGGAAGACATCACCGTCGTCCGCGTGCCCGGCGCCTACGAGCTCCCCCTGGCCCTCGACGGGCTTGCCAAAACGGGACGCTACGACGCCTTGGTGGCGCTCGGCGTGGTTATTCGCGGTGAAACGCCCCATTTTGACTATGTCTGCAGCGAGTGCAGCAAGGGCATCACCTCGGTGATGCGGCGACATGGCCTACCGGTGGGCTTCGGCGTCCTGACCACCGACACCTCGGCGCAAGCGGCGGAGCGGTGCGGCGGCAAGGTCGGCAACAAAGGGATTGAAGCGGCCCAGGCCGCCGTCGAGATGGCGGATCTCCTCGCGACCGTCGGTGCCGGAGACGAGAAGTGAGCAAAACGTCACAGCG
>JBCDKB010000256.1:0-11904 GCA_038747035.1 Acidobacteriota bacterium
ACCTCGGCCACGGCGTCGACGGTCACTGCGCCCTCGCCGGAGAGCACCTGTTCAGCCTTGGCGTGGCGCTGACATCGGTAGCCGGTGCCCTGGAGCCGGGTATTCGTCGCCACCAGGTACCGCCCGTCGATGCGCTCCACCGACAGGGCTCCGTCCCGCCAGGTGACGACGGCCGAGTCGCCGGTGGCGTCGGCGAAAAGGAATTGGGAGACCGCGAGGTACTTGGTGTTGTACGTCTCAAAATAGGCCAGGGCCTCTTCGACGGTGGCGCATTCGTCCATGATTTTTTCGAAGAGGTTGTCCGGCGTCTCCTTACTCGGATCCGGCTCCCACGGCACCTCGGGGACCACCGCCGCGTCGAAAACCAGCCCCTCCTCATTCATGCTCCCCTGGCTGAAGCGGTTGCGAAATCCCACATTGACACGCCCATAGCGCCCCTCGCCGCCGGGCTCGAACCAGAGATACCCCGGCTCCCGCCAGTCCTCGTTATTGCCCACGAGCACGGTGTCCGCATCGCGGAACGTGAAGATCGAGCAGGCCTCGGCCGGCCGAGGACTCGCCGCCAGCGTGCAGGCGGCGAGGAGGGCGACGGCGATTTGATTCGGGCGGCGTTCTGAGTGGGAGACCATGCGAGCTCCTTGTCGACCGGAAGGGATAGCGAGGGAGAGGCGGCGTCAGCCCGCCCTCCCCCTTTACGGAGCCCGTGGCTCCGAGTTGTCGGAGCACCGAGTGATAAAGAACGGACGACTCGGCCCCGCGGTCTCCTCGGGAGAATTCGACCATTCGTCTCCCCACTGACCTCGGACGGTCCGTCGGCATAAGCTCTGTCATCGAGTCCTTTCCCGAATTTCCTACGATGTCGCGCCCCTCCTTAGCCCACCGCCTCGCCGGGGCCCTCCTGTGCCTGGTCGGCCTCGGCTCCATCGGTGGGACGGCGTCCGCCGACGCGGAGCCGAGGCTCTCCCTCGGCGAGGACCGACGCTACACCCTCGGCACCGGCGAGACCCTCGGCCTCGAGCTGGCGGTACCGCCGTCGACGACGGGCTACGCCCGCCTGCGGGTTCAGCAGATCGCCAGCGACGTCATTGTGCGGCTCCACAGTGCGACCGGTGAGCACCTCGCCGACCAGCCCCTCGGCACCCACCAACCCGAAATTCTGGTGGTCACAGCCGCGCCTTATCGTCTGGATATCCGCGCGCGGTCCCCGGGTGAGATCCGGGTTGAGTGGGCCGCGGCCGACCCCGGCGGCGATCGCTTCCCGGGCGACCTCGCGTGGACCGCCGCGACGCACCTCGTGGCTGAAGATAGTGAAGGATCCCTGGCCGCCGCTGTGCCGCTGCTCGACCAAGCCGCCCAGGCTTACGCCGAGGCGGGCCTCGGGGCGGCCGAGGGCCGGGCGCTCTTTGTCGCCGGCCACTTGGCCTCCGACGTCGGCGACCTCGACGGCGGTCTCGAGCTCGCCCGCCGGGCCGTCGAGCGGCGTAAAGACGCCGGGGACGCCGCCGGCCTGGTCGATTCCTGGCACCTCGTCGGCCATATCCACCGCCTCGCCGGACGGTCTGAAGACGCGAAACAAGCCCTCGAAGAATCCTTGGCGCTCGCCCGTCAGCTCGGGGACGCGCGCGCCGAGGCGCGGGCGCTACTCAACCTCGGCTTCGTCGCCCAGCAGTCCGCCGACTTCGCCACGGCGCGGACCCATTATCGCAGCGCCCTCCTGCGCCTCGAGGCGACGGAAGACGTCCCGCTGCGCTCAAAGCTGCTGAACAATCTCGCCGGCCTCGCTTACCAGTCGGGACAGCTGCGGGAAGCCGCAGCGCGCTTCGAAGAGCTGCGCCGCCTCGAGCTGGGCGTCGCGGACCCGCGGGCCGAGGCGCGGACGCTGATCAACCTCGGCTCCGCCCGCCGGGAGCTCGGGCGATACCAAGAATCCCTCGAGGCCTACGACGCCGCCCTCGACGTCCTCCAGGGCGTCGGTGAACCTCGACTCGAAGCGTCCGTGCTCAACAACCTCGGCTTCACCTACCTCACCTTCGGCGACATCCCGCGGGCGGTGGACCGGCTCGAGGACGCCCTCGGGCGGCGCCGCGCTGCGGAGGACCGGCGCGCCGTCGCCACCACCCTCAACAACCTCGGCCGCGCCGCCAGGGCGATGGGCGATTGGGACCGCGCCGCCAGCTTTTTCGATGAGGCGAGCACCCTCCGCGAATCGATCGACGACCCGCGCGGCCAAGCTCGGGCCCTCCACGAGCTGGGTCAGCTCGAGCTGGCGCGGGGCCGCCCCGGAGCGGCGCGCGACCCGCTCGAGTGGGCGCTGCTCGCCCGTCGGGAATTCGACGACGTGCTCGGGGAAGCGGAGAGCGCCGCCGCCCTGGCCCGGGCGTACCTCGAGCTCGGACTCGGAGACGAGGCGCTCGAGCAGGCGAGCGGAGCCGTTGCGGCCTTCGGTCGACTCGGGAGCCAAGGCGGCGAGGCGCGGGCGCGACTGGTGCGCCTGCGCATCCATCGCCGGCGCGGCGCCTTGCCGCTCGCCCGCCGCGACGCCGAGCGCGCCCTCGAGCTCGTGGAGTCCCTACGCTTCGAAGTGGAAAGTCCGGAGCTGCGGGGTGCGCTGCTCGGCGTGGTCCGCGAGGTCTATGAAGAGGCGGTGGACCTATGGGTGGCCCAAGGCGACTGGCGGGGCGCTTTCGCCATCGCCGAACGCGCCCGCGCCCGCGCCCTGCTCGACGTGCTGCAAGGGGCCGGCGACGCCCACGTCCCGGAAGCCCATCGCGAAGAGCACCGCCGGCTGGTGGAAGACCTCGCCGGCCTGCGCTACCGGCTCCATCGCCAGCGCCGCCGAGGGCGCCCCCCGGACGACGCCGATGTGGCGGCGTGGCGAGAGCTGACCCTGTCGATCGATCGCTTACAGCACGCCGGCCGCGGCGGGATTGACGGCGGCCCCCCTCTCCGCCTCGGCGAATCAGGGCCCGGCGAGTCAGGGCCCGGCGGAGACGGCCCCCTCACCCTCGACGACTTCCAGGGGGCGCTCGACCGCGACACCCGCGCGCTGGTCTATTTCCTCGGCCGGCGCCGCAGCTTCCTGTGGCAGATCGACGCCGACTCGGCCTCGCTCCACCGGCTGCCCGCCCGACGCGACATCGAGCTCCAGGCCGCCGAAATGCTCGACTCGGTGTCCGTCTTCGACCCTCGGGGCCTCGACGCGGTGCACACCGAAGCCGCCGAGGTCGCTCGGGTGCTCGTTGCGCCGGCCATTCAGGGCCCGAAGACACCCGAACGGCTAGTGCTCGTCCCCGACGGCGCCCTGCTGCGGCTGCCCTTCGCCGTCTTGCCCGCCGACGGCCAAGCGCTGCTCGAACGCTTCGAGATCGTCCACCTGCCGTCGGCTTCGGCCCTGCCGGCCCTACGACTTCGCGGTCGGGGAAGCCGCGATGCCCGCGGCGCCCCGGCCACCGCCGACATGGCCCTGATCGCGGATCCGC
This sequence comes from Acidobacteriota bacterium, assembly GCA_038747035.1. GTDB lineage: Bacteria > Acidobacteriota > Thermoanaerobaculia > Multivoradales > J023 > JAUIJL01. The sequence goes on from JBCDKB010000256.1 coordinate 3,480, forward strand.
TCTACGCCGGCAGCGAGCTCGCGCGACTTGACGGCAGCCGACGGGAAGCCGACGGCCTGCGCGCGCTCGACGGCATCACCGTCGACGCCCACCTCGGCGCCGGCGCCCGACGAAGTGCCGTGCTCGGCGATGCCCTGCGTCCCTACCGCTATGTCCACTTCGCTACCCACGCCACCTTCGACGGCGAACGGCCCGAGCTCTCGGCGCTCGCCCTGAGCCTCGCCGACGCCGAAGGCCGACCCCTCGACGGCTACTTACGCCTCACCGATATCGTCTCCATGTCCTTGGGCGCCGAGCTAGTGGTACTTTCCGGCTGTGACACCGGACTCGGCCGGGACGTCGACGGGGAAGGCCTCCAGAGCCTCGCCAGGGCGTTCTTCTACGCCGGATCAGCCCGCGTCGCGTCGACCCTTTGGCGCGTCGATGACGACGCCACCGCCGAGCTCATGACCCGTTTCTACCGACACCTGCTCCAAGACGACCTGACGCCGACGGCGGCGCTGCGCCGAGCGCAGCTCGAGCTCCGTCGGGATCGCCGCTACCGGCATCCGTTTTTCTGGGCCGCATTCTTCATCCAAGGGGATTGGCGCGTGCAGACGGAGCCGGCGCCCCGATGAATCCCGCCTCCTTGGTCCGGCGGATCGAGGCCGGTGACCCCAAGGCCGAGGAGGAGCTCGTGCAGGCTATGGGACGCGGCACCGCGCTCCTGCTCCGCCGGCTCGCCGGAGATGCGGAGCTGGCGCAGGACCTTTACCAAGACACTTTCCGCACCGTCATCGTCGGCCTGCGCAAGGGTCAGCTGAAGGACCCGGACAAGCTGGCGGCTTTCGTGCGCGGCACGGCCAAGAACCTGCTGCGGTCGGAATGGCGCAAGCGCGACCGCCGGGGCCCGCACGACGATATCGATGACGTTCCTTTGGCGGATACGGCCCCCGGCCAGTGGGACCAGGCGCGACGCGCGGAGGATCGCCGACACGTGCGGCGGGTGCTCGAGGAGATGCCCTCCGAACGGGATCGCCAGGTGCTCTATCGGCACTACCTCAAAGAAGAAGACAAGGGCGAGATCTGTAGCCAGCTCGACATCGGCACGGGCCAGTTCAACCTCGTGCTCTTCAGGGCTCGGCAGCGCTTCCGTCGCCTGATCGAGAAGGAGCCACGAAGGTTCGAGGTGCTGACCGGCGGCCGCTCCGAGTCAAAAAAATCATGAAACCTGCAATGAATCCCACCATCGAGACACTGGGGGTCATGAGACCGGCCGCCCCCGCCGCGGCGCCGGAGGATCGAGACCATGCATTCTCCAGACACTGACCACCCAGAGCTCCTCGAGCGCTACCGGCGCGGCGAGCTGACGGCCGAAGACGAAGAGCGCTTCGAAGAGCTCCTGCTGACCGACGCCGCGTTCCAGGACGCCGTTGAAGCCGACCTCCGTTTCGCCGACGCGCTGCGCTCGCTCGGCGATGCGGGCGAGCTGCCGGCGCCGGCCGTCGGCGGTGACCTCGCCGATCGCCGCCGGCCGCGGCGCTGGCAGCCCCTCGCCTGGGCGGCGTCGATCGCGCTGGCCTTGCTTCCGGCGCTCTTTCTGATGCGCGAAAACGCCCCGCTCACAAACGCCGCCCGCGCCGCGGATCAGGCCGCCGCCGAGGTCGATGCGCTCCGTCGACAGCTCGACGACGCCACCCGACCCCGGGCCCACCTGCCGCTCGTCCGCCTGTCGCCGGTGCGCTCAGACGCCGAGGCGCCCTACCGAATTCGCCCCGGGGAAGACCCGGAATGGGTGGTGCTCGTGGTCGAGCCCCCGGAGCCTTTGGCGCCGCCCTACGCCATCGCCCTGGAGGACGGCGACGGGGCCACCGTGTGGACCGGCGACGCCGTGCAGCTCGACGCCTACGGCACCTTGACCCTCAGCTTCTACTCGCCCCAGCTCGCCGACGGCCGCCACCGCCTCCGGGCGACGGGCGACGACGGCGCCACCTTCCACACCGCCTTCGACATCCGTCGCTGATGTCCGCCCGCCGCGCTTGTCACGGATCCTCGGCAGCGCGAGGCCACGCCAGGAGAACCGCCCGTGTCCAGTCCCAAGCTCGACCTTCCGAAAGAGTTCACGTCAAAACCCATCCAGCGCACGACCCTCAAGCGATTCCAGAACGCCGTGATCTCCATCGACGCTAAGAGTTCCGACGTCAGCTACCGCGTGCGCGGCAAAGAGGTCGAAAGCCTCAGCGTCAGGACCTTCGAGGGATTGGTGTGCGACAACCCCGACGGCACCGGCTGCCTGGTGACGTTTCGCCACCCCCGCAACCCCGAGAAGCAAGTCGTCGGCGTCGTGCTGGTGGACCCCGATACGCGACCGGAGATCGACGGCGTTTGGGTCGCCGACGACGGCGGCGGCAAGGACGACCCGAACGGCGAGAGCTGAGACTAGAGGAGACCCAACCATGAGCGATCAAACCAAGCCCTTAATCCCAGTGACGAATGGCCGCGTGGCTAAAACGACCGTCGACGAGATCGCCGGCCTCGGGAGCCCGGTCTCGATCGACCACGACGCCGACGGACTGCGCTACGTCTTCGACGGCGAGCGGCTCGACGACGCCCGCGAGGTTCGCCTCGACGCCGTGGTCAGCCGGGCACCGAAAGAGCTCGCCGGCGACGATTCGAAGCTCGTCACCTTCCGCCACCCCGACGACCCGAAACTCGTGATCGGCGTGGTGCTCAACTACGGCAAGACCCAGCCCGAAATCGACGGCGTCTGGGTCGCCGACGACGGCGGCGGTCTGGCCGGCGGGGGAGACGCCTAAGACGGGGGAAGAGCGGGGAGCGCGTTCCCCATGGCGCCTCCGCCGCTTGAGCCCGGCCCAAATGCCCCGTTTGACAATTCCCTTCCACCCTCTTCGGTCTCTCGCGGCGCTGGCTGCGTTGCGCCTCCTCGAAAGAGCTGGGCTATTCCTGCGTCGGCGCGCCTCGCCAGCACCACGAGATCTTCGAAGATTTCTAGAAGGTTCTTGTCAACCGGGTCACTAGACATGACATATGACCCCAAAGGTGACTTTTGGCACCTGCGGTCATGACCCCCGGCGGCGGACACTGTCCGGGCTTCGACGCGCCTGACCAGGTCGTCGAAGCGCCACCACCGGAGGTCCCCATGGAGCTTTTGCGCGAGTTTTCCCGTTGGTCCCACGTCATCGTCGGCTTCACCGGCCTGGCGGCTTTCTGGTTCCCCGTTTTCGCCCGCAAAGGCGGCCCCCTGCACCGCCGCGCCGGCAGAGTCTTCATGCTGAGCGGCTACTGGGTCACCGGCTCCGCGGCCCTCTCGTGCACGCTCATGACCTACAAGATCTTTAGTCGGGACCTGGTCGCCGAAAATACAAATACGCTCGCATCCTTGGCCTTCCTCGCCTACTTGGCCTGGGTCACCTTCGCCATGCTGCGCTACTCCCTCGGCGTGCTGAACACCAAGAAAGACCCGACGCAGCTCGATACGCCGGGCTGGCGGTTCCTGGCCTATTCGACGATCGCCGCGAGCGCCGCCATCATCGCCTACGCCGCGCTGATCCCGAGCCCGTGGTCGATCATCCTCTACGCCCTCTCCCCGATCGGCTTCGGCACGGGTTTCCCGATGCTCTACTACATGGCCGGTCGCATAGAGTCGAAGAAGGCCTGGTTCTACGAACACCTGTCCGCGACCCTCGCCGCCGGCATCGCGTTCCACACCGCCTTCGCGGTCTTCGGCGCGTCTCGACTCTTCGGCGTCCCCTCCGACGGCCTGCTCCGGGTGCTGCCGTGGATTCTGCCTTCCGTCGTCGGCATCCCGGGCCTGGTGCTGTGGAAGCGCCACTACCAGCGAAAATTCGGCGACCTCCCGAATCGGAAAGCCAACCGAGATCCAGTAGCCTCAGGCCCATGATCAAAAGCAGCGAAGCTTTTCGGACCCGGAAGGGCATCGCCATCACCAGTTTCGTGGTCGGCATGGGGCTGCTCGTGACGCTGCTCGACCACGGCTGGGATCCTTCCTTCGCGCTCAAGGCCGGAATCCTGAGCGCTCTCTATGCGCTGGTCTCGATCTTCGCCGGCGAGCGGCTCGACCTGCGGGGTCGGGGCGCGAAAGTCCTCTACTTCACAACCCAATTCGGCCTCCTTGCCCTCTTGGCGTGGGTCTTTACCCAGCACCGAGTCTTCGGCACCCTCTGGCTTTACCATATGCCGCTCATCGCCCAAGCCCGCATGCTGCTGCGCCCCGCGGGCACGGCCTCCGTCGCGATCTCGAGCCTCGGCCTCTTGATGGCCCACCTGGCGACGCTGACCAGCTGGGCGGACGTCCCGAGCAGTCTCTTCGCCCTGTCCACGGCGACCGCCTTCGTGCTGGTGTTCACCGATTTCGCCATGCGCGAGTCCTCGGCCCGCGATGAAGCCCAGCGCCTCTCCGGGGAGCTGGAGGAAGCCAATCGACGCCTGAGCGCCTACGCCGTCCAGGCTGAAGAGCTCGCCGCCGCCCGCGAGCGCACGCGCATGGCCCGCGAGATCCACGACAGCGTCGGCCACTCCTTAACGGCGCTCCACATGCAGCTCCAGGCGGCCCAGGCGATGCTCGACCGGGACGTCGAACACACTCGCGACGCCCTCGAGAAAGCCCGGCGCTGCGCCCAGGACGGATTGAATGACATCCGCCACTCGGTGTCCGCCCTGCGCGCTGACCCGCTCGACGGCCGCAACCTCCACGCCGCTTTGAGCGACGCCGCCGACCTCAGCTCCTCGGCCGGTCTGCCGGTGCGCTTCACCATCCGCGGCGCCCAGCGGCCGCTCTCGCCGGCGGTCACCTTGACACTCTTCCGCGCGGCCCAGGAAGGGCTGACCAACGCCAAGAAGCATGCCCGGGCCCGGCACGTTGTGCTCGAGCTCGACTACGGCGACACCAGCCGGGACGGTGTCACCCTGGTCGTTGAGGACGACGGCGTCGGCACGGCGAGCTTCAGCGGCGAGACCTCGGACGGCGGGTTCGGCCTGATCGGCCTCGGCGAAAGGGCCCACCAACTCCAGGGCGAGCTCGACCTGCGCTCGGAACCCGGCGACGGCGCCCGCCTGACTTTGACTTTGCCGACGCCGCTGGAGGAGTCGCCGTGACCGGACCGATCCGAATCTTGCTTGTGGACGATCAAAACCTCTTCCGCGAGGGCCTGGCGACCCTGCTTTCCGTGCATGACGACCTGCAGGTGATCGGCGAAGCGGTCAACGGCCATGACGCGATCCGACAAGTCGTGGAGCTCGCCCCCGACATCGTGTTGATGGATCTACGCATGCCTGAAATGGGCGGCGCCGAAGCCACCCGCCGCTTGCTCGAAGGCGGCGAGACCAAGCCTGAGGTCGGGACCAAGCCCAAGATCCTGGTCCTGACCACCTTCGACGACGACGAGGACGTTTTCGCCGCCCTCCACGCCGGCGCCGCCGGCTACCTGCTCAAGGACTCGCCGTCGGAGCGCCTGGTCGAAGCCATCCGCACCGTGGCCCGGGGCGAGTCGTTCCTCGAACCGTCGATCACCGCCAAGGTCCTGGCCAAAATCCAGCGCACCGGCGCCCCCGAGACGCCGGTGAGCCCCGGCGGCGGCGAGGTCCCGGCGGACGGCGCGGATGCACTCTCCAGCCGGGAAATCGAGATCCTGCGTCTGATCGCCCAGGGTCTGCCGAATCGCGCCATCGCCGAGCGGCTCCACCTGGCGGACGGCACGGTGAAGAACTACGTGTCGTCGATCCTGGCCAAGCTTCAGGTCTCCGACCGCACCCAAGCGGCCCTGCGCGCCCGCGACCTCGGGTGGGTCTAGCAGCCCGCGGTGAAAGTCAGCCGAACGCGAGAGCGAGCCATTTTTCGCTGGATTGAGATGAAAAATCCCAGGAATACTGGTTGTATTTTGAGATTTTTCAACGAAAAGCCAGCGGGCCGCTCGCAGCGCGGCTGGACATTTGCCACGGGCTGCTAAGGGCCGCCGGCCACTCTTCGATTTCCATCGCGGGATTTCTTCGTCGAAAATGTGACCAGATCGACGCTGCGGGTACACCCCCACCGTATGGACCTGGACACGACCCTCGACGAGCTCGCCCCGGCGCTTCTTCGCTACTGCCGCGGACGGTCCGGAGACCCCGGACTGGCCGAGGACACCGCGCAAGAGGCGCTGATGGCGCTGGTGGACCGGTGGCGACGCCTCGGCCCGCCGGACTCGCCTTCAGCCTTCGCCTTCACCGTCGCCCGTCGCCGGCTCGGACGGCGGCTGATGGCGAGGCGACTCTGGGCTCCGCTCGAGGCCTTGGGCACAGGCCCTCGCCCGGGCGCGGACCCCCAAGACCCCGGCGATCGTCTGGAGATCCGCGAGGAGCTCCGGGCCACCGCCGACGCCGTCAAGAGGCTTCGCCCCAAGCTTCGGGACGCCCTGCTGCTGGTCAGCGCCGGCGGGCTCGATACGACGGCCGCGTCCCAGGTCCTGGGAATCTCCCCTTCCGCCCTGAAGATGCGAGTGGCCCGGGCCCGGGCCCAGCTGCTCGATAATATCCACGAGGTTGGCTATGACCACTGACCGCGAGCGCACTCCACCACCCCAACCACGACGCACCCCTGCGCAGGACGAGCTCTTCGCCCGCATCGCCGAGGCCTTCGAAGCCGACGGTGCGAGCGTCGAGCGCGTGAAGCTGCGGGCCCGACAGGTCGCGCGCCCCGAAAGGGATCCGCACCGCCGACCCCGGGCTATGGCGGCGCGCGTGGCGGCGGCCACCGCCCTCACGCTTCTCCTCGCCGTCGGTCTCTGGAGGTTCTCCCCCCGCACTACCCCCGTTGACTTGGATCCGGCGGCCGAGACGTCCGCCGCCGTCACCGAAGCCGAAGGCGACGCCACCGACGACAGGCCCAGGCTCGTCATCAGCAACGCCAGTGGTTTCGTGACCGTCCAAGCCGGCGGCAGCCAATGGATCGTCCTCCCCGGAGACACCCAATGATCGCTAGCAGCAGCTTTCGCTTCGCCCTCCTCCTACTGGCCGCCCTCGCCGCCTCGGCCCCCCTTGCCCCTCCGGCCTCGGCCGCGCCGCAGGTGGACTGGGATCAGGCCGTCGATATCCACCTTTCAAGCGCCGACCTGGTGGAGACCCTCAAGAGTCTGGCCACGATCGGCGGCGGCGCCATCGAAGTCGACCCCGAGGTGCGCGGATCGGTGACCGCCGATTTCGAAGCCACGCCGTGGTCCGAAGCCCTCGACTCCATCTGCCGAGCCCACGACCTCGCGTGTTATTGGGTCGCCGGTGCGCCGCCGGCCCTCCGCGTCGGTCCATCGGACGTCGGCTTCTCGGGCCTGGCGGAGTCCATCAGTCTCGCACTCATGGGGGCTCGCCTCGACCGGGTACTCGACGCCTTCGCGGCGATCAGCGGCGAGCCCCTTGACCAAGCGCCGGATCTCACCGCCCCCGTCGACATCAAGCTCACCAACGTGCCCTGGCCCTTAGCCCTCGACCACATCTGCCAGATCTCCGGCTGCGCCGTCGACTGGGGAGCCACCCCGCCGCGCATCACGCCGGCGCCGTCCCGCCGGGTTGAAGAGCCCGCCCTCGAGGCTTTCTCGGCGACCGAAGACGTCTTCGAAAGGCTCGCCGGGTCCCGGGCCCTCGGGCCGATGGCTCCGCTCGAGCTGGTGGTCGACGACCGCCTGCCGGCGGTCTTACGCCAGAGGGTCGAAGGCGGCTCCTGGGCGAGCACGCTCGATGGTGCGTGCGAGGAGCTCGGCTGCACGTGGCAGCTAGTCTTCGGCGAACCGTCATTGCTCCGACTGCGCGTGCGCGACGAAAGGGTCGAAAAGAAGTTGGAAATCCCCAAAGGCGAGGTCGACGCGGCCCAGCTCGCCCGCACGCTGGCGCAATCGGCCGGGGTCGAGCTGGATTTCGCCCCCGGCTGGACGGCCGACGGCACCGTCCAGAATCGTCGCACGCGTCAGACCTGGCAAAACCTCGCCGACACCCTGTGTCTGGGCCTCCACTGCTCCTGGCGACTCGACGAGAAGACCCTCCGACTGGCCCCGGCCAGGCGGCCGATCGCAGCGCTCCCGATCCGACGCAGCGCGCCGGTAGAAGTCGGACTGCACCTCGAAAACACACGGGACACCGAGCAGCGCTCCTCCAGGATCCGCGTGATGACGGACGCCCGCTTCACCTGGGCCAGTCCGGTCGCGCGCGTCGCCGCCGGGCTCGACCAGTGGCTGCACCTGGCCTGGATCCCCTTCGAGAAGCCGGTGATTCTGCCCCTGGTCGCCGATTGCGGCGAGCGCTCGGTCGAGTGGCTCGATCCCGTCGCCCTGCCGCTCGACCGTGCCCTCGACCGTGGGACCGGAGGTCTGCATATCGAGCTGCTGCCGAAGCCGCCCAGGGCCCCAAAAGCGCCACGTCTCCCGGCGGCTCCCGCGGC
>JBCDKB010000257.1:0-11879 GCA_038747035.1 Acidobacteriota bacterium
GTGCTGTTTTTGATCTAAAAATATAGACTAAATAACTGCGCCCTGAGGAGGTCTGCCGCTAGACCGCACGCCCGTCCGTCACAGGCGCTCGCGAGGGCTACCCGAAGAGCGCTTTAAGGCGACCAGGGGAAGGGAAGAACGACAGCGTTTGACGCACCGTCGGCCCCGTCACTTGGTTCGAGCGCGGCATCGGACAGTGGCGATCGCGTCCCCCCAGCTGATGCGGGACCGCTTGGATGGTGCTGGGCCTCGAAGGTCCAGGATACGGCCCCGTGCGCACACGGTTAGCAGGCGACGTCTGCATAAGGCCGGCGGACGGGGCGCCCCTTGCGGCAGGAACGAAAACAGCCCTCGGTTTGAGGGCTGTTTTCGGAGAGAGCGCCGACGGCGTCTCGATCGGAATATGTTGGCTCCTCGGGAGGGACTTGAACCCCCAACCAATCGGTTAACAGCCGATTGCTCTACCATTGAGCTACCGAGGAACGAAGCGTGCCGCGCAGGGGCGTCGGCGGGCGGCTGATTGTAGAAAAGGCTCCGCGGAGAAGTCAATGCTTGGTCGAGCAAATATGAGCTCCGCGTTAAAAAGGTGTGGACCGTCATGGCCTATGACTTGATTGTTTTCGACTGGGACGGCACGCTGATGGACTCCATCGGCACGATCGTCGCCTGCGCCCAGAGGACCCTGGCTGACCAAGGACTGCCGGCGGTTCTCGATCACCAGATTCGCGACTTGGTGGGGCTGAGGCTGCTGACGATCGCCGAGCGCCTTATCGGAGGTCATGATCCCTCGCTCCATGCTCGCTTCGTCGAGATCTATAGCCAGCACTGGCGGACGACCTTCCGTGGCCAGCTCTTCCCGCTCTCGTGCTCCGGGGCGGTGCTTCAGGCCTTGGCGGATCGCTATCAGATGATGGCCGTAGCGACGGGCAAGAGCCGCCGAGGACTCGAGACCGACCTCGACTCGACGGGTTTCCGTCGCTATTTTGCCGCCACGCGCACCGTCGATGAATCGCCCTCGAAACCGAGTCCGGGCATGGTGCTGGAGCTGATGGATGAGCTCGGGGTGCGGCCGGATAAGACTTTGGTGGTCGGCGACACCACCCATGACGTCCTTATGGCCAGGAATGCTGAAGTCGACGTGGTGGGCGTGCTCTCAGGGTCCCACGGGGAATCCGTCCTGCGGGAAGCGGGAGCCCTCGAGTGCCTGCGGGACGTCGGCAAACTGCTCGCCTGGCTTGACCGCCCGGTGTCGTCGACCGGGACGAGTTCCGGGCCCCAGACCGCGAGTTGATGGAGTCTCCGTCCTTGTCTTCTCGGAGCCTCTTCACCGACCCGGGGTTCCTCACCTAGCCGCCCGATGAGCTGCCCCCAGGGTCGACTCGCTGAACGGCCCGTACGGTCGATGTCTATTTGCGGTTCCCGGAGGGAACTCCCGCGTTCTTCTCTGGAGATACCTATGTTCAAAATGATCGAAATCAAGGGCCGTAGCGCCCGACGGCCTCTTTGGCTGCCCGCTCTCTTTATTACCCTCCTTCTTTCGGCGCCGGTGGCCGGGGCCGAAGGGGCTTTCACTACCGTTCCCGAAATGGCGCCGCTGCCCGACGTGGTGGCCTTCAAGGCCGTAGATCGGCGCCAGCTCGCGAAGGACGCCTCGGTGGCTCCGGCGCTTGAAGCCGCCACGCGCCACGCCGAGTCGCTGTGGCCGGCGCTCCGCCGCCTCGATCTCGTCGAGCTCTCGCGTTGGCATATCGAGCCCACCAAGGGTTTCGTGCTTCCCGAAGAGCCTGCATTTGAGGCTCGGGTGCTGGGGCGCGAAGACGACGGCTCTTTGCACGTGGACCTCAAGGGCCCGCGTCTGCCGGCGAATTTCGACATCGTCCACCGCCACCTCCACGTGATCGCCGTGGTGCGTCCTGGTGGTGCCGTAGAAGGCGTCACGGCCACAATCCGCTTGAGGATCTACGAATGATGCGCGCGCTCCGTTACCTGGCGCCGGCCCTGCTCCTGCTACCTGGAGCTGCGTCGGCCACTCCCTTTACTTTCAGCACCTACGACAGCATGGTCGCGGATCTGCAGGCGCTGGCGGCCGCCCATCCGAATCTGACCGACCTTTATACCGCCCAGGATCGCTTCGGCCTGCCGACCATCCCGGAAGGCGGCGACGACCTCGAAACGTGGATCTTGCGCATCGCCAATGAGCAAATGGAGTCCGAAAGTAAGGCCGAGATCCTGCTGGTCGGCGTGCAGCACGGCGACGAGGTGGTGAGCTTGGATGTCTGCCTGGAGATCGCCCGCCTGCTGCTTGAAAATCACGCCTCGGCCACTCCAAATCCGTGGCTGAAGACCCTGGTGGACCGGCGTGAGATCTACATCATGCCGATGGCCAACCCGTGGGGGCATCGGCGGGGGGTCCGCGGATCTCCGGGCGCTGAAGGCACTGAGGATATGAACCGTGACCACCTCTATGACCGGTGCGACGGCGGCGGCTTCTGCGGTGATGATGAGGCGCTGTCGACGGTGGGCGCCCAGGCGATCCACGAGCTGGCGCGCCGCCACAACTTCCGGGTGATGCTCGACTACCACGGTGGCATCGAGCTGATTATTCATCCTTGGGGCTCTCCGCTGCATTTTAGCGACACAGAAAGTCCCGATGACCGGGGACATGATCTGCTCGGTCAGCGGATGTCTGACTACGGAGGCAATTTCAACGGCGCCTACCCCGTGGGAACCTCCAACGACCTGCTCGGCCCCGTCAATTCGCCCCTCGATGACACTGCCTACGCCACCGGCTGGGACCCGGCGAACGCCGCCACCGAGGCCGCGGAGGTGCCCGGTTGGCGGGCCCTGTCCTATACGGTGGAGATCTCCAACCAGAAGCGTCCGCCCGTGTCGACGCTCGGAGGTGACGCCGACTTATTGACCCCTGGGGGTTCGGAGGACGGCTACGTGCCCAAGAACGTGCGCATCGGTCTCGCCGCCATCGACAGTATCGAGCCGTGGATCGAGTGGACGAACCGCGACGCGATCCCGACCTCCGTCGCTGTCGGTGACACGATTACCCTCGAGTGGAGCGTCCGGGGCTGCTTCCAGGTCGACGAGACCCGGGTTCGCTTCGGCGCCGCTGCGAATCCGCTCACGACCTTCGACGATCAGACCGCGGCCCAGCAGCAGACCACCGGCGACCCGTGCTGGCTCACGCCGAGGGTCTTCACGGCGGATGTGACCTTCCAGAACGCCGGCCAGATCTTCGTGACGCCGGTGGCGCAGGTCGACAATACGCTGTTGATGCAAAACTCACCGGACCCGAACGTGGCACCGGCGGCGTGGCTCGCCCGGTCCCGGACCGAGAATGGGCTGTTGATCACCAATACGGTGGATCCAAACGAGACCAGCACCATCGTCGGCCGGACCTTCTGGGGCGCTGCGCCGCTGGAGATTTCGGTCGGCGACGGCGTGATCTTCGCCGACGGGTTCGAGTCCGGCGGCACGACGGCCTGGACGATCACCGTGCCCTGATCGACACCAGAGGCCCCGGCCTTAGAACCGTCTCTCGGGGGTTGAGGGGCGAGTGATGCGGAGAGAGCCCCGCTGCGTGATCCGAGCTGGAAAACGCGGCGGGGCTTTTTCACGTCAGGCCGTCAGGCCGCGGTACGGCGTTCGGCGATCAGGCTGAGGGTCGTATCGACGACGGCGAAGAGGGATGAGGCGTCGGCTCGGCCGCGTCCGGCGATGTCATAGGCCGTGCCGTGGTCCACCGAGGTCCGGAGATAGGGCAGTCCGAGGGTCCAGTTGGTGGCGTCGCCGAATGCGGCTGTTTTGACGGCGATGAGTCCCTGGTCGTGATAGAGCGCGAGGACCCACCGATAGGCGCCGCGCTGGGCGCGGGCGAAGAGGGAGTCGGCGCTCGACGGGCCATGGACGTCGAGTCCTTCGGCGCGGAGCCGGTCGACCGTCGGACGGATGATCGCGTCGTCGGCGGTGCCGAGCAGGCCGTTCTCCCCGGCGTGGGGGTCGAGGGCGGCGACGGCGATCGGGCCATCGACCTGTCGCGCCATCAGGCGCAGCGCCTCCTCCAGTCGCTCTTCGGTGACGAGGCCGAGGGCTTTGTGGAGGGGCACGTGGGTCGAGAGCAGGGCCACCCGCAGGTTGGGTGCAAGGAAGGCCATCAGGTAGTCCCGGCCGTAGCGTTCGAGGCCCGCTTGCTGCGCCAGGTAGTCGGTATGGCCGCGGAATGCCGGGTCTACCGCCCGGGCGATCTCGACCTTCGAGAGCGGCGCGGTAACCAGTGCGTCGCCCCGCCCCTCCCGGACCCGTTGAGCTCCGAGGTCGAGGGCCGCGAGCGAGGCGCGGGCGTCACCGGGTGAAGGTTCTCCCGGGACAATCGGGCGATCGGCCCACGGCTGGCCCAGGCTCGGATCCACAATCTCGAGCCGGTCATCCTGCTTCAGGCGATCAAAAGCGGCGTCTGGGACGGTGCCGCGGAGGACGTCGAGCGCCGGCGGCTCGACGATAAGAGTCAAGCGCACGTCATCGGGGGGATTTTCAGCCAACCGCTGCAGGATCTCCGGGCCGACGCCGGCCGGATCACCCGCGGTAAGAGTAAGGTGGGGTGTGGTCGTCATGGGCCTATTGTGGCGCGTCTGTGGGCCCGGTAGAAGGCACAAAAAAACCCGGGTCGACCTTTCGGTCACCCGGGCTTCGGAAGCTTCGCCGGGCGAAAATCAGAAGGCGAAATTCACCGACACACCGGCGAGGTGCGCGAAGGACTCGTAGGTACCGGCGATCACGCCCTCTTCGCCGGTCACCGCGGTGATGTCGTCGAAGAAGAGGGCCATGTAGTAGAAGTCGACCGTGCTGCGGTTGCCGGTGTAGCCGTAGCCGAAGGTCAGGCCGGTGCGCTCGGCATCCGGAATCGACGGGCGGAGGGTTTCCTCTGGCACCGGGCTCTCGTCGAGCACGGCGCCGAGACGCCACTCGTTGGTGTTGGAGGTGCGCCACTGCAGGCCGACGCGGTAGGAGAAGGTGTCATCCCAGTCTTCGAGGATCGAGAAGTCGCGGGAGAAGGCCGTCTCGTTGTCGATGTCGACGGCGATCTCCTGGAACGATGACCACTCGGCGTAGGCGACGTCGATGGAGAGCAGCATGGAGTCGCTGAGCTGGAAGCCGAAGCCGACGGCGGCCTGGGCCGGCAGGTTCAGCGGGGTCGAGCCGGGGGAGTCGATGAAGAACGGGCTCAACGGGCCGAAGTTTTCGTACTCGATACCGCCTTCGATCTCGGGGGAGAGCTCGGAGCGGTAGGTGAGGCCGAAGGAGAAACCACCGTTGCGATAGGACGCGGCGACATTCCAGCCGAAGTCGTCGCCGTCGCCGGTCAGGTTTGAAGCGCCGATCACTTCCGGGCCGTTCAGCGCGTTGCCGTCGAGGTCGATCGGCACGTCGCGGGAGAACTCGCCGACGTCGGCGAACATGTAGTCGACGCCGATCGCGAGGCTCCAGTTCTCCGTCATGCGGAAAGCGATATTCGGGTTCAGCACGATGGTCGTGAGCTCGGACTTGCGGGCCGAGAAGGTGATGGGGCGCTGCGCCCATTCCGTCACCAGGCCGAAAGGCGTGGTCACGCCGATGCCCCAGGCGATATTCGAGTTCAGCTTGTGCGTATAGTAGAAGTGGACCGGGGTCTCGATCGACGATTCCGGCTCGAAGGTGGTCGAGGTGAAGACGCCGAAGGCCGGATCCAGCACATCCAGCTCGGTGTCGCCGCCGACGGTGATCGCGTTGATGCCGGCCTGGAATTGACGACCTTCCATCCACACCAGATTGGCGGGGTTGTACCAGTTGGCCGAGGCGTCGTCAGCGATGGCGGTGAAGGCGCCAGCGACGCCGGAGGCCTTGGCACCCTGTTCGAAGATGCTAAAGCCCGAGGCGAAGGCGCCCGAGGCGGAGCCGGCGAGTAGCAAACACGCCAGCGAATAGTTGCGAAGCTTAGACATGGTTTTCTCCTTGTGGGGGGCGGCGGGTTTAGAAGCCGACCCTGGGGCGCTCAGCGCGGACGCAAGGTCTTCTGGGCACCGGGATCATCTGGGGGTGACCGAGGGACGGTCGAGTTGAAGGCCAGAGGTCTGCGGCCGTTGCCGCGGGCGGGGCCGGGCCCTCGGGAGTGGGCCCGGCGAGAAGGAAATGGGGCGGGACTGGAGGCTGTGGAGAGAGATCACGGACGCTCGCGTCGTTTGAATCTCTTGGCCTCTTCTTCCTTGTACATATAGCGAATGTTGCGTTTCAGCACGAGTAGGTTGGGGCCGTTCGTGCGATTCAGCTTGATCGCCCCTTTGTCGTACCACTCGATCCAGCCGGTGAGTTCTTCGTCGTTGTTCAAGACAACGACCATCGGCGTCTTCGCCGCCATCTGCTTCAGGTAATAGAACTCTTCGGCGTTGGTTTGCTCCGGCGGCACTTGCTTGCGCCGGACGCCGCGTCCGCCCCGCTGATCTTGCACGTCGGGACGGATCAATTTTCGATTGCTCATCGGGCACCACCTGCGATGCGATTCTTGCTGCGCTCGCGTCCGCCTTCGTCGCGCGGCGACGTGGATTTAACATGGGAACCCGGCTTGCCGGCGGGTCGCCGGCGTTTGGGCTTCTGGTACCGAGGGTCTTCGTAGGCCAAGCAGCACAACAAGCGCCCGCACTGCCCTGAAATCTTCGACGGGTTCAGGCTCAGATTCTGGCGCTTGGCCATCTGGATCGAAATGGGCTTGAAGTCTTTGAGCCACGTCGAGCAGCACAGGGTGCGGCCGCAGATACCGACGCCGCCGAGCAGCGCGGCCTCGTCGCGGGGTCCGACTTGCACCATCTTGACCCGGGTCGAGAAGCGGCGCGCGAGGTCGCGCACCAACTGGCGGAAATCGACCCGGCCGTTGGCGGTGAAATAAAACGTCGCGTGGCGACCGCTGAGGTTGAAGTCGACCTTCGAGATCTTCATCTCGAGCTTGAGCTCTTGCGAGCGTTGACGACAAAAAGCACGCGCGACGATTTCGTTCTTTAGTTTGCGCTCGTACGCCTGACGGTCCTCGTCGGAGGCCCGGCGCAAGATAGCAATGGCGCTCGACTTCTGGCATGGCTTGAAGACCGGCATGGGCGACCGTTCGATGCGACCGAAAGCTGGCCCGTGCTCGAGCTCGACGATGACCCGCTCATCTTTGGCGTAGAGCTCACCGTCGGTACGGCAGAGCGTCAGGTTGGTTTCATCGCCAAAGCGCACGCCGACGAAGGTGTCCTCCACCGCCGTCGACATCCCTTTGAAGGAGCAGCCGCCGCATCCACCCATATCTTTGAAGCCGTTCGTTGCTGAGGTGTCTGTGAATATCCGTCGATCGTCAGCCGAAAGATCCTCGCCGGGACGATGGACTAAGGGCCGGGTCGAGATGTCGGTCGCTTGGACAAAATGACAAAACCGATCTAGACGGGGTCGCTTGAGAGAATTATCGCAGTGCCTCTGTCTCGGTGTCAATCGATTTTGCCGCGGCGCGGCAAGATCGGCACAGCCGGCGTCGTGTTGATCAAATTTCCAGTGCTGACGGCAAGATACGGGACCTGAGACGGCCCTTTTGGGGCGTTAAGTTGGCGCCTGGCGAGTTCACGGGGCCGGCATCTCTTCCGCGGTGCGGCACGCCTCCCGCCGGCCCGCCGCGTCAGCCGCGGGCGCCGTCGACGTAGGAGCGGGTCAACGGATTCCGGGGATTCTGGAAGAGGATCTCGGTTTTCGCGTGTTCGATGAGCCTTCCGACCCCGTCGACCATCCAGAAAAAGGCGGTGGTGTCGGCGATGCGTCGGGCTTGCGCCAGGTTGTGGGTCACGATGACGACGGTGTAGCGGCCGCGAAAAGAAGCGATCAAATCCTCGACGACACCCGACGAGAGGGGGTCCAGGGCGCTACACGGTTCGTCGAAAAGAATGACTTCCGGTCGCAGCACCAGGGCGCGGGCGATGCAGAGGCGCTGCTGCTGGCCGCCGGAAAGGTCGAGGGCCGGCGCGGAGAGTCGGTCTTTGACCTCTCGCCATAGTCCCACTTCCCGCAGGGCCTGCTCCAAGCGAGATTCGCGCTCCTGACGATCCTTGACCCCGTGCTCGCGCAGCGGCAATTCGAGGTTGCGGCGGATCGACAGGGGAAAGGGGCTCGGCCTTTGGAAAATCATCCCGACCTGTCGACGAAGCTCCACGGGATTCACGTCGAGGCCGTGGAGGTCGCGTCCGAAGAGCCGAATGCGGCCCTCGACCCGGCACCCCGCGATCAGGTCCGTCAGTCGGTTCAGGGTGTTGAGGAAGCTCGTCTTGCCGCAGCCCGATGGGCCGATCAGGGCGGTGATCTCGCCCGTCGCCACTTCGAGGTCGACGTCCAGAAACGCGGGTTTCTCGCCGTAGTAGCAGCTCAAGCCCTCGGTGGAGAAGGCCGGTGGCGCCTGCGCCAAATCGCCGACGGTCGTCACGCTAGATCGCCCTCCGGACGAGGCCGAAACGGGCCGAAGCCCACGAAGCGGTGGTGTTGATGACCACCAAGAGCGCGACCAGCACCAGGGCCGACGCGTAAGCGTTGGCCTCGCCGCCCGGCACATTCATCGACAGGTCGTAGATATGGATCGAGAGACTGCGACCTGAGTCGAGCAGGGACTCGGGCGTCCTTGTGACGTAGCCGCTGGTGAAGATCAGCGCCGCGGTTTCGGCCAGCGCGCGTCCGACGCCGAGCACGAGGCCCACCAGAATTCCGGGCAGCGCCGCCGGCAGCAGGATAGAAAAAAGGGTGCGCGTCTGTGAAAAGCCGAGGGCCGCCGCGGAGAGGCGATAGCTTTGGGGCACGGCGCGCAAGCCCTCCTCGGCTTCTCGGATGAAGATCGGAAGCACCATGCAGGCGAGGGTCAGGCCGCCGGAAAGAATCGAGAAGCCGAGCCCCAGGTAGACGCAGAAAAAGGCGTTGCCGAAGAGGCCGAAAACGATCGAGGGCACGCCGGCAAGCACATCCAGGCTGTGGTGCACCGCGCGGCCGAGCCCCCGGGAGAGGTCGGCGTACTCGGAAAGCCAGATGGCGCTCGCCAGTCCCAGCGGAACCGCCGAGAGGAGGCAGACGGTGAGGATGAGCAGCGTCGAAAGTAGGATCGGCGCGATGCCGCCGGCGCGCCCGCTGGCCTCGACTTCCGCAGTCAAGAAAGTCATCGACAGCGGTCCAAGGCCGTGGCTGAGGAGGTCGTAGAGCAGCCAGCCGGAAAGACCGACGACGGCGGCCACGGCGGCGTAGACGGCGCCGGAGAGGAGCACGTCGCCTCGGGTTCGTCCGAAGCCGCTCGCGTATAGATTGGCGCCGTTCACGCCGGCTCCCGAACGACCGTGGCGGCGGCGAGCACGAGCGCGATGACCAGGCCCATCAGCACCAGACCGGAGACGAAGAGGGCGGCCCGATGGTCGCCCAGCGCGTACGCCATCTCGAGGGCGATATTGGCGGTCAGGGTCCTGATCGGGTCGAAGAGGCTATCCGGCGTCTGGACGACATTGCCGCACACCATCAAGACCGCCATGGTTTCGCCCACCGCCCTCCCCGTGGACAGCATCAGGCCGGTGGCGAGGCCGCCGCGGCTCGCCGGGAGAACAACGTGGGCGATCACCGCGGGCCTCGACAGGCCGAGGGCGGCGGCGGCCTTGAAATAGTCCTCCGGAATAGCCGCGAAGGCCGCATCGGCACTCAGCATGAGGGTCGGCAGAATCATGATCGTGAGCACCAAGATACCGGCGAAGAGACTCGCCCCCGGCGGCTCGAGGCGACGGATCAGCGGCACCAGCACAACCAGGCCCCAGAAGCCGTAGACTACCGACGGGACCCCCGCAAGCACTTCGATCAGGCGGCGGTAGAGCGTCGCCTGGGCCTGGCCGGCGAAGTAGTGGCAGAAAAGGGCCGAGCCGAGCGCCAAGGGCGAGGAAAAGGCCAACGCCCCCGCGGCGGCGGCGAGGGTGCCGACCAGCATCGGCGCGAGGTTGAAAGTGCCCTCCTCACCCGCAGGATGCCAGGACGGGTCGGTGAAGAATCGCGTGAGTCCGACGGCGCGGAGGCCCGGCCAGGCCTCGACGATGAGAAAGGCCAGGAGCAGAACCACCACGCCGCCGGTGAGCAGCGCGGCGGTCCGCAGGCCGGGGAGCAGCAGGCGGTCACCCCGCGAGGGGAACAAAATACTGGCCTTCGATGAGGTCGGCGACGTCGGGTGACCGGCAGTAGTCGAGGAAGGTCGTAGCGAGCCCTGACGGCGACTCTCCACTCACCAGGTGCAGCGTCCGGGCGATCGGATAGCTGCCGCTGCGCACGGCGTCGGTCGATGGGACCGCGTCGCCGAGCCGCAGCAATTTGACTGGCGTCCCCAGCTCGGCCTCCAGCTCGGCGGCGCCGATCGACACGTAGCCGATGGCGTCGGGGTTGCCGGCGACGGTCTTCAGGCCCTGCTGGTTGTCGCCGATCACTACGCTCGACCGCACATCCCGGGACCCGAGTCCGAAGTGGGAGAGAAAGACCTCGAGCGTCGAGCGTCCCTCGGCCTTATTGACCACGGTGATCGGCGCCGGCTGGCCGCCGACCAATCCCCAATCCTCGACCCTTCCCCGATAAATCGCCTCCACCTGGTCGGCCGACAGGGCTTCGACGGGGTTGTCGGCGTGAACGATCAGCGCCAGGCCATCCTTGGCGATGGCGGTCCACTGGAGGTCATCTTCGCCGTCCTTCGGTGACCTTGAGACCATGCCGATGCTCGCGAGGCCCCGCCGGACGTCCGAGAGGCCGCGGGACGAACCGCCGGTTTGCACGTCGATGCGAACGCCCGGATTCTCGCCTTCGAAACGCCGGGCGATATCCGAGACAAGCGGCGCCACGGTGCTCGATCCGGTGACCACCAGGGTCTCCGTCTTGTGCCCGGGGCCCGAGGCGTTACACGCACCGAGGGTCAGGAGCAGTGCGGCGACGATGGCGATAGGGGTAGCTCTCAATGCGGGACTCCACGCAGGGTCGGCCTGCGGCGGCCCGAGAGGCTAGCACCTTGCTGCGATCTTTAAGAAACGCAGGCGCAATCAGACCGACAATTCAGGCTTGGAAGATGTCGGTGGGGATTACGCCGCAGGGGCGTCGCAAGACCTGCATACCCAGGGAATTCACGCAATCTTTACACGTGAGTCCACGCGAACGTGGGGAGCGCTGTCCGCAGGCCCGCCGGTTCAATGCCGCTCCGCTTCAGAGTGCGGGTCCGAGCGCGGTTCAGGCGGCGGATCGACGGTGCCCGCGGGCGTCCACGGTCCGCAGCGCACGAGGCGTCTCGCCGTGAGCGCGGCGCCCACCCAGGTTCCGCGGGCGCGGATGGCGCCTTCGCCGTAGTGGCTGCAGGTGGGCTCGAAACGGCAGCTGACGCCCATCGAAGGCATCAGCTTGGAAAGGGTGGCCTGGTAGGCATCGATGGCGCCGAGCACCAAGAAGGCGCTCGGCTGTCGATGGGGCGGCTGGGCGGCGTCGAGGCCCAGGATCACCGCGGCGGCGACGAGGAAGAGTCGCCAGCGCCGACGCCGCCCTGTTGGGGCTGGCGCCGGCCCTGTCGCTCTGTCGTCGCGGTCCGCCGCGTCGGCGTCTAGACCCAGGGGAGCGGTCCGATCAGAACTGATCGGCGTATTGGCTCACGCCCGGAATCAGCAGTCGTTCGCCGTTCAGCGCTTTGACGATGCACATGATGTGCAGCACCAGCTGCCCGACGCCCAAGATCAGGAAGGCGATGCAGCCGAAGCAAGCGAGGGGACCCAGGACAAGTCCGACGGCCCACTGCGCGACGTTGAGCGCGAGCCACAGCACGAGTTCGGCGGCCGTCAGCA
>JBCDKB010000258.1:0-11832 GCA_038747035.1 Acidobacteriota bacterium
AGGAACGTGCCCAGGTGCTACTTGCCATTGCACGCTCCTCTCTGGAGGACGCCTCCACTCCGCTTCCCAACGCTATAGTCTCACTTGCGCCCCGGGTCCGCCCCGGTGTGTGAGGTCAGGTGGCCCCCCGGGGGGCCTAGTTTTGAAAGACGAGGTCCACCGAAATCTGGGCCCCGTGTTCGTCGAGCGGCGCGGTGACTCGGCCCAGCACTTCCCGGTCGGGGCCGAGGAGCGGGATCTCTTCAAGCGGCGGACGGCTGCTGTACGTCCACTGGGCCGCCGCCTCGAAGGCGAGCCAGTCGGTGATCGAGACGTTGATCGCGTGGGTCCAGTCGCTCCGGTAGTCGTCGATGTCTTGGAGATTGCCGTAGAGCTTCAGGTCGCTTTCATAGTGTGCGAAGGGGTTGATCGGGCGTCGGTAGCTGAAAGCGACCCGGAAGCCCGGGAAATCCGTATCGCTACCGGCGGGCGCGATGAGGTTTTCCTGCCGCGTCCAGGTGAGGCTCAAGACGCTCTTGACGCAGCGGCCTTCCTCGTCGTTCTTTTCGATCCCGAGCCCCATGCCGAAGCTGTAGCGGTTGCGGATGCCGCCGGGCTCGTCGCGCTCCCAGCCGGCGTGGGTCACCGAGATGTAGGGCTCGGAGAGATTTCTTTCGTATCCCAAGGAGAGCGACCAGTTTTCCGCGATCGTTTCCTCTTCCTTATTGTCCGCGACGACGAATGCGTCAGGGGTGCCGGTCGCCTCCCGAGTCAGCGTCTGATTCCGGGCCAAGACGGCGCCGACGCCGAAATCGAATCCCGAGTTCGCCCACTGGCGGTGGAAAGCCAGCTCGAGCTCCGCGGCGGTGAAGTCTCCGTTCCCCTCGGAATGGACGAACGAGATTCGGCCGCCGCTCGACCATCCGAGACCCGCTGAATCTTCGGACCAGACGGCGGTCGGGAATAGAAAGATGAAAGAGGCTAAGATTAAACTGATGGACGCTTTGGACTGACCCATGGATGACTTCCTCATGCTCGGTAGGTGGGATTAAAGAATCCATCGGAGCATGATTCAGCTTCGGGGGGACCACTATGGCGCGGTGTCTTGGACCTCCCCCTGGGGCCGACGCATCAAGAGCGGCGATAGCGGGCCGGGCCGGTAGCAGGGCGTGAAGACCGCCGAATGGCGAGTTTGGGGTCTAAAAGAAAGATTTTCGGAGATCAAGAGACTCTCTGAACGGCGACGGCGGCGGATGCCCTCGAGGGAATGATCCTGCTGCATCCCCCGGAGGAGCTCCGCGACTACGCTCCATCGCTTGGCAACCAGCGGGGCGGTGAGGGGCCCGAGGTCCGGATTCCAGACGCCGCGGTTGTAGACCAGGGAAAGCAGCGCGGTTTGGACTTCCGACGGCGTATCGGGCGCATCGATGGTCGGAAAACGCAGGCGCAGCGAGCGCCAGTAGGGGCGCAGAAGATACGGGAAGACTCCGGCGGCGGTAGCCCGGTCCACCGTGATGCTGCGCAGCGTCGGGCTTTTTCTCAAGAGCTCGTCGGCTTCGATCCCTTGGACTCCGAGGGCCCCGCGTACGGCCTTTAGCTGCCGCCTGGAGAGGCCCTTTCCAAAGGCTTCCTCCACCAGCCAGGGCTCGACGTGTCCGAGGTCGATGCCGGGATCGAGGGTGACGCCCGACGAGCCGCCGGGCCAGTACGGTCGGCCTCGGTGCCCTTCGCGCCGGTGAATCCACAGCGTGTCGCCGCGGAACCTCGGCAGCGCGGGGGAAAGTGGCAGGGCGCCGGGTCTGCGCGGGCCGGGGCGCAGCCCGGGCCCCGGGCAGAGGCGTCCAGGCCGCGGGCGCACCGGGGCGCCCGCCGGTTGACGCGGTGCGTCCGTGGTGACTTCGATTCTGCCCTGGAGGCCGGGGCCCCTCGACCACCACTGGCCCAGCTCGACACCCGTCACCGACGCGAGGATAAGAAATCCCGCCGACTTGAGGAAGAGCATTCCGGAGGCCTTGCCGTTCACGGCGGACTGCTACGGGCTGGACGCGGTGGCATAGGTCGAAAAGCCTAGGGAATCCTCAGTGGGACGACCATGGCGATGGCCCTGCGGCCCGCGCCGGCCGCAGTGTTCGGGGGGGCAGCTGTTTTTGGAAGAAATAGTTTCATTGTCGGTCCGGACGCCGGGCGGAATACTGGCTTCGCGTCACCGAAAGCGGTGCCTCGACGGCTCACCGAGCGGCCGTTGATCGAGAAAAGGTGTCCCGCCTTCCCGGCTAGGTGCGCCTTCCTTCCCCGGGAACAATAACCTTATGGAGCCGTCAGTGATGGGAGCGTTGGAAGGTTGCGGCGAAAGACTCAAGACCTGGGTCAATGAAGCCCTGGGAGAGGTCGAGATGAGCTTTGAGGTCCCATCCTCGGGCCGGACCGCCGAACCGACGGTCTTCCTCTACGCCGTGGGCGTCGAGGACTTGGCCTACCGCCACGGGACCACCCGCGGTCGCGCTCCGCAAGGTTTTCGATTTCGATATGTGGTCGCCACCGGCGCGCCGACGGCCCCCCAGGCCCAGGAGCTGCTGGGGGAACTCTTGTTTTCCGCCATGGACGAGGCGGGTTTCGACGTGGATCTGTCGGGTCATGACTCTAGCCTTTGGCAGACGTTCGGAATTCCGCCCCGTCCATCTTTTTTCTTACTCACATCCGTGGAGAGGACCCGGGAGGAATTCATAGCGCCGCGCATCCAAGAGCCGCCGCGGCTGCTCTCTTCCGTCGCCGTGCCGCTGGTGGGGAAGGTCATCGGGCCGGGGAGTCTTCCCTTGATGCGGGCGCGGGTGGAACTGCCGGCGATGAGTCTTTCGACCTACACCGACGCCGACGGCTACTTTCGCTTCCCGGCGGTGGCCGGGGAAACGGCGAGCTACGAATTGCGGGTCCACGCCCGGGGAACCGTCAGGAAGCTGTCCGTCAAGAGATCGCTAAACCCCGAGGAGCCTCTGCTCGTCCCTTTCGAGCTGTGATGGAGAAGACATGCCAAGTTATATGACACCAGGTGTTTATGTGGAGGAAGTGCCGGGGGGCGCACGTCCCATCGAGATGGTGGGTACCAGCACGGCGGCCTTCGTCGGCGTCGCGCCCCGCGGTGAAGCCCGCACCCACCAGGCCGTGGCGGTCAACAATTGGACCGAATTCACCAAGATCTTCATGTCGGATGGTGACCAGAGCACGGCCCTATCCCATTCGGTCTTTGGTTTTTTCCTCAACGGCGGCGGGCGTTGCTACGTCGTGAACGTCGGAGAGGGGGGATCGGTGTCGGGGACCGGACGGCGCCGGCAGGGTCTGCAGGTGCTCGAAGAGCTCGAGGAGGTTTCGATCGTCGCCATTCCCGGTTTCTATGACGCGGCGTCCTACGACGCGGCGATCTCGCATTGCGAAAAGCTCGGCAACCGCGTCGCCATTTTGGACTCTCCGCGGGAGCTGGCGAGCATCGACCAGCTGACCAGGATCGCGACCCCCGGCGCGATCGTCGTCGGCGGCGACGGTGACGACGACGGGGACGGCGGGGACGGCGATGACGCGGGGAGCGAACCGGGGCTGCGACCGCGGGCGAGCGACGGTGGCTACGCGACCTTCTACTTCCCCCATATCGGGGTTAAAGACCCGCTCGGCGGAGAGCTGGATTGGGTGGCGCCTTCGGGGCACATGGCCGGGATTTGGGCCCGGACCGACGGCATCCGCGGCGTCCACAAAGCGCCGGCGAATGAGCTCATCCGCGGGGCCCTCGATGTGTCATACCGGCTGACGGAAGAAGAGCAGGGTGTGCTTAATCAAAAAGGCGTGAACTGCATCCGATTCTTCACCGGCGAAGGGATCCGCGTCTGGGGGGCGCGGACCGTGGCTGCGTCGAGTAGCGAGTGGCGCTACCTGAACGTCAGGCGACTCTTCATCATGATCGAAGAGTCGATCGCCCGGAGCACCCGCTGGACGGTCTTTGAGCCCAACGACTCCTCGCTGTGGAAATCGATCCAGCGTGACGTCGGCGCCTTCCTCAAGCGGGTCTGGCGGACCGGCGCCCTGATGGGCACGACGCCGGAAGAAGCCTTTTTTGTGAAATGTGACGGAGAAACCAATCCCACCGAGGAGATCGACGCCGGCATCGTGACGACGCAGATCGGCCTGGCTCCGGTGAAACCCGCTGAATTCGTCGTCTTCCGCATCAGCCAGCAGGCTCCGGGTGCGGGTGGGTAACGGCTGCTCGAAGAGGACTCAACGATGACTCAGGACTCGAAAACCCCCGATCCGTACCGCGCTGCAAACTTTAGATTGGATATTCAAGACTTCAAAGGTCATTTCGTGTCCTGCGAAGGCCTAGGCATGGATATGGAAGTCCTCACTTTCCGCGAAGGCGGACAGGACGTGAAGTACTTGCCGGGTTCGGTGACCTATTCCCCCGTGACGCTTTCCTACGGCGTGACGCCCGCGGCGAAAGAGCTGTGGAAGTGGGTGGAGCAGGTGATGAACGACCAGGATGCCCGGAAAAATGTTTCGGTGATCGTACTCAACAATAAGGGCGGCACCGAGGCCATGCGTTGGAACTTGGACGATGCGTGGCCATGCAGCCTGCGCATCGGTCCCCTCGACGCTGAAAATAATGGCGTGCATATCGAGTCGCTGACGCTGGCCTACAGCCGACTGACGCTGCAATGACGTCGCCGAAGTCACCCCGAGGACCCGCCGGGAAGCTCGCTGCGCAGCCCGCCCGCCGGCCAGCCGCGGGGCCCGGTCCAGAAGGCTGGCCGGAGCTCCCGGATGGGGCGGCAGCTGAAGATCACGGTTCGACGTGGTGCGGTGACGGTTGGGGAGGCGCCAGACGACGTTGGCTCGACGATGAGCAGGAGGGAGACCTATGGAACGCGTGGCCTTTCTAGTGGAAGACTCGGGGGAGCGGATTCGGTGTTTGCTCAATCCGGAGACCATCGAGGTGCGGCGATTCGCCGGGGTGCGAAGGCGGGCTTCGATGAGAAGGCCGGTGAGCACGGAGGGCCTGGCCGACGACCCGCTGCAGATGACGGGAGGGGGGCACACCGAATTGCGCCTACACCTCCTCTTCGACCTCGCCGTTGAGCGGGGGGAGCGCTCGAGGGGCGATGTGCGCCAGCTCACCCGTCCCCTGTGGAACCTGGCCGAGGGGGCGGTGCCGCGGGTCCGATTCATTTGGGGGAAGTCGTGGAATGTCCCGGGCGTGGTGACGGCGGTCGCGGAGCGCCTGGGGCAGTTCGACGCCGGCGGCGCCCCCCGACGCTCGTGGCTATCCGTCCGATTCTTGCGGGTCCAGGAACAGCCCGAGGCAGGGGGGGCGGGGGCCAGTCCCCCGGCGCCGGATAAGCTCCTGCGCAGCCCGTCGGCCCGAAGCGGCGGCAAGACGACGGTGCTGCGCGAGATGCCGGGGGACGGCAGCGGCAAGGCCGGCGAGCGCCTCGACGAGGTGGCCCAAAGCCAGTACGGGGACCCGGCCTACTGGCGGCTCGTGGCGTCGTCGAACGGTATTTCGGAGCCGCTTCGGGTGCGCGCCGGCGCAGCGCTCAAGCTGCCGGACGCCGGGAACGTGTCATGATCCGGGAGTGGACCGTCGCGCCGTCCGTCCGCATCGACTTTGGGGGCAGGCCCTTTGACCGCGGCCGACTTCGGGCCCTCGAGTCTGTGACGGTCAATGGGCGGTTGGGTTGGCCCACCCAGTGTGAGCTGCAGCTGGACGGCGATCGGCTCGGGGAGCTGTTACCGCGGGAGTGGCGGATCGGAACCCCGCTCAAGGTCTCAGTGTCCGCGCCCGAAGGTGACTCCTCGCTTTTTGAAGGAGAGCTGGTGGCGATCGAGCAGTCCTATCCACCCGGCGGCGGCAAGATCGTCGGCCTCCGGGCCTATGATCCGCTGTTCAGGCTCCACGGTCGACAAAGCGTCCGAGGCTTGCGGGAGATGTCCGTCGGCGAGCTCGCCCAGGAGCTGGTTGCTGACCTGGGACTGTCGGTCAAAAAGAAATCCGGGGCCGCTCGCCGATGGACGATGCAGCACCGGCAGACCGACCTGGAGCTCCTCCGAGCTCAGTGCGAGCTGGCCGGCGTGTATCCCTACGTGGCTGGACGGTCCTTGAGCCTCCTGACCCTCGAAGGTGAAGGGCAGGTCATGCGCCTTGAACAGGGCCAAACGCTGCTCGAGTCGCGTTTCGACGTCGGGGCGGCGTCGACGAAAGACAGTGCGGTGGCCTACGCCTGGGATCCCGCGACGGGCACCGCCGCCGAGCAAGAGGTCCGGCGGCCGAGGGCCGGGCGGAAAAAGCCGTGGAGTCGCAAGGCGAGCGACGCGGAGACCCTGTCACTCGTAGATCTCGCCCTCGAGGACGCCCGCCAACTCGAAGACGCGGCCCAAGGGGCGCTCGATCGCGCGACCTGCCGCGAGCTAACGTTCTGGGGCGTCGCCCACGGCGACGCCCGACTGAGACCGGGGTGTTGCGTCGATGTCCGCGGCGTCGATCCGACGCTCGAGGGGACGTTCGTGCTCACCTCGGTCCGCCATCGGCTGGATCGAGCCCACGGCTTCGTGTCTGAAATCTCCAGTTTTCCGCCCGCGCCAGTCGAGGCGCCGACGGCCTCCGCGGTCGTTCCCGGGGAAGTGACCTCGGTGAAGGATCCCGAGAAGCAGGGCCGGGTCAGAGCGACGCTTCCGACGTTCGCCGGCCTAGAGACCGGCTGGATGCGGGTCATCAGTCCTGGGCTGGGTCGACATCGCGGCTTCGTGGCGATCCCCGACGTCGGCGACCAGGTGGCGGTGGCCCTCACCCACGGGGACCCGGCGCGGGCCCTCGTGCTCGGCGGCATCTTTGACGGTCGAGGCTCCCTCGATGCCGGCGTCGAAGGCGGCCGCGTCCGACGCTTTCAGTTCCGGGCCGGTGATCAGCAGGTCATCCTCGACGAAGAAAAGGGCGCTATCCGCTTGGAGAACCAGAAGGGCAGCTACCTGGAGCTGACCCCGGACGGCATCCGAGTGCACGCCGCCGGAAACCTGATTCTGGAGGCGCCGGGAAAGAGGATTCGCATGGGCGGCGGTCGCATCGACATGGAGAAGACGTGAGGAGCTCCGATGAATGACCAGGGCTCGGCCGGGTGGCTCTTCGCCCATCCGGACCTGCACGAAAGTGGACCTGGAGGGCTCCAGCTCTCCAATCGCGGCGGGGTCGAGAGGGTCCGTTCGGACGCCCTGGTCCGCCAGGCCATTCTCTTGCTGCTGTCGACGCGGCGGGGCGAACGGGTAATGCGACCGGCGTTCGGCTGTGAGCTCGATCGCCTGGTCTTCCTCCCCAACGACGTCACGACGGCGGGTCTGGCGATTCACTATGTCCGCCAGGCCCTCGAGCGCTGGGAGCCTCGGGTCGAAATTCTTCGGTTGGACGCGACGCCGCATCCGGAAGACGCCTTCCGACTGGAGATCGCCCTCGACTACGTGGTGGTGGAAAGCGGCTCCGAGCAGACGCTTTCCCTCTCCATCGACCTGGCCGGTGAGTCGGACTGATGGAGCTAAGACCCCCGAATTTGGACGACCGGGACTTCCACCATCTGATGGAGGAGGCCCGAAGGCTGATCGCCCAACACTGCCCGGATTGGACGGATCTTTCGCCCGGGGACCCGGGGATGGCGCTGGTGGAAGTCTTCGCCCACCTGACGGAGACAATGATCTACCGGCTCAATCGCCTGCCGGCAAAGGTCTATGTCGAGCTGCTGCGTCTCATCGGCGCCAAGGTCGCTCCGCCGTCGTCGGCGTCGGTGACGCTGCGATTCTCCCGTGCCCAGGACTCGACGGAAGCGATCGAGATTCCCCGGGGCACCCGAGTCCTAGCGGAGCGCGCCGCGGATGATCAGGAGGCGCCGATCTTCGTCACTTCGCGGGCGGTCACGCTCGAGGGAGAGCAGGGGCAGGTGGAGGTGGTCGCCCTCCAGGGCGAGATGGTGGCTGGCGAATTAGCGGCCACGGGGACCGGGCTGCCCGGGCAGAGGCTGCGGGTCCACCAGCCGCCGATCACGGCGCCGGCGGGCTCGGATCCCGACCTGGTCGTCGCCGTCGAAGCCTTCCCCCATGAGCTCGACGAGCGGGCCCGGGCCGTTCCGTTCGGGGACCGCGTCTACCGCATTTGGACCGAGGTCGATAACTTCGCCAACCTCGGGGCGGAGCGTCACCTCTACGTCGCGGACCGGGCCTCCGGTTTGATTCAGTTTGCCCCGGCGGCGCGCTGGCAAGATGAGGAGCAGCGCCTGGCGTCCGTCCCGAAGGCCTTGGCGGCCGTGCCCGGAGCGGATCGCGAAATTCGTATTTGGTACCGGCGGGGCGGCGGCGAAGGCGGGAACGTCGCGGCGGGGACCTTGACCGCCCTGAAAGATCCGCTTCCCGGCGTCGAGGTCACCAACCCCAAGCCCGCGACGGGCGGCCGGGACGTCGAGAGCCTCGAGAATGCTTTGGTCCGCGGTCCGCAGCAGCTGCACGGGCTGGAGCGGGTCGTGAAATCGAAAGACTTCGAGCGGGTCGCGATCCGCAGCTCCGGCGCCGTCGCCCGCGCGCGGGCTTTGACCATGGCGCGGCTGTGGCGCCACGCGACCGCGGGCACGGTGCAGGTCGTGCTGGTCCCTGACCTGCCGGCGGTGACGAAGGCGGAGGCGCGCATCACGGCCGAGGTGATGGCGGAGCACGAGACCGATGACGCGCGATCCCGCATCCTCCAGGCCCTGAACGATCGACGGCCCCTGGGCACGGCGTGCGTCGTGCAGTGGGGGCGCTACAAGACGGTGAGCGTGCTCGCACGGATCGTGGTCTACCGCGAAGAGAACCCGATCGCCCTGCGCCAACGCGTGGTGGAACGTCTCTACCAGACCATCCAGCCGCTCGCCAGCGAGCACGTGCCGACCGGGTGGGGCTTCGGCGAGACCCTGCGGGCCTCCCATATTTACGACATGATCCTGTCGGAGGCCGGAGTCAAATATGCCGACAGCATCCGGCTCAAGGTCAACCACGTGCCCAGTGAAGTGCGGGCCTTGGTGGCGGACCAATTTCAGCCAAAGACCTGGTACGTCTCGGGGGGCGAGTCCCTGCTGCGGTCTATCAATGACGGCGCCGGCTGGGAGCTGGTCGCCCAATTCGGCGACGAGAAGATCCGGGACGTGTGCTCCCATCCGGAATTCGAGGGGCGGGTCGCGGTGTCGACGCGGCCTCCAGACGGCGGTCGGGCGGCGCTCTACATGTCGAAGGATTGCGGAGAGTCGTGGCGTCCGGCGGCGGAGATCGGCTTCGAGGTGGAAGGGATGGCCTGGCTCCCGGGGCGCACCACGCCGACTTTGATGCTGGCCTCTGACGATGGTCTTTTCCAGCTCTCCCTCGAACGCCACGGCCCCGAGCTCGCGGAAGTGGCGGTCCAGGCCGACGGTGACTCCGAGGGCTTCTACTCGGTGGCGACGCTGGTGGATGTCCACGGCAACGTGCTGGTGGCCGTCGCCTCCCAGCGCAAGGGCGGCGTCTACCTGAGTCGTCAAGGGGGACGACCGCAGTCGTTCCAATTCCTCGGTCTCCGCGGCGAAGACATCCGCTACCTGGCGATGCAGGAAGAGGGGCCGAACGCCTGGCTGTGGGCCGCCGTCGCGGCGGCGGGCAATCAGCAGGGTCAGGGCTGCTACCGCTGGTATCTATCCGAGCTCAATCCGGAGGGCTGGCGGGCTTTCGATAAGGGCTGGACCGCCGGCAGCTGCCACAGCCTCGCTTTCCAAGGGGCCCGGGTCCTGGCCGGATCCCACCGCGCCGGCGTCATGCGGCTCGACTCGAGCGCAGAGAAACCGGCGTGGCAGCCGTCCTCGGCGGCGACATCCGGCCTTCCGCCCCGCGACCGGGGGCGGCTGGTGCCGGTCTTCTCCGTCGCCTGTGACCCGGCGGGCGACTGGGTCTTCGCCGGGGGACCCGAGGGCGTATTCCGCAGCGCTGACGCCGAGCGCTACGAGCCCCTCTCCAAGCAGGAGTTTGACAAGGTAACCCTCCCCGAGACCTGGCTCTTTTGCTCGGGGCAACATGAGATTGAAGTGGTGACTGAGGATGAAGCGCAGTGAAATCGAGTGGCTGCTGCCCCGGGTCTTCCGCAGCACCTGCCAACCCGGCACGGTTCTGTGGACCGCCCTCGAGGTCATGGAGGCGTTCCACGCCCCGGCGGAGCGTCGGCTCGAAGAACTCCCGAGGTATTTCTCACCCTACGCGACGCCGGATCCTTTCCTGCCGCTGCTCGCGACCTGGGTCGACCTGGACTGGCTGTGGCAAGTGGAGGGGCGTTCGCCGACTAGACCTTTGGACGCTTGGGATCAGATCCGGAATCTCTCCTGTGGCCTCGGTCGGGTCCGCGACCTGATCGCCGCGGCGGCCAAGCTCTCGAAGTGGCGGGGCACCGGCCGCGGGCTGATCCACCTCCTGGAGCTTGCGACGGGGCGGAGAGGTTTTCAGATCGATGAATCCGTATCCGGCCCAGACGGCCGACCGATTCCTTTTCATATCCGCGTTCGCGTTCCCGGCAAAGGACTTCACCAAGCCTTGATCCGGCGTATCGTCGAGGAAGAAAAACCCGCTCATGTGACCTTCGAGCTGCGTTTCGAAGATCCGGAAGCTTGAAGCCCGGCTCGGGCGGAGGACCCATACGTGGCAAATATTTTCCAGATCGTTCCGTCGGCGGACGCTGTTCAGCTCGGAAAGGACGGCAAGTCGGAAGAGCTCTCCGTGACCGTGACGAATCTCGGGAAGTCGGC
Organism: Acidobacteriota bacterium; assembly: GCA_038747035.1. Lineage (GTDB taxonomy): Bacteria > Acidobacteriota > Thermoanaerobaculia > Multivoradales > J023 > JAUIJL01. The sequence goes on from JBCDKB010000258.1 coordinate 10,791, forward strand.
GGGCGCGCGGGCGCTGATCGTCCCCCTCGGCGACACGGATGAGGCCTGGCTGAGTATCGACGGCGAGGAAGAAAGGGAGCTCTTGGCCGGCACCCCCGAGGAATTCAAAATTCTTGTGGAAGTGCCGAAGGAGGCGCCGGAGGGGGAGCACAAGTTCAGAATCGACGTCGCCTCCGAGGAGAATCCGGACGACGATTTTTCCGAAGGCCCCGAGATCACGATCAAACCGGCGCCGGCCTCCAAGCTGTGGCTGTGGATCCTGCTGGCGGTGCTTTTTGTCGTCATCGTCGTCGTGGTGGCGGTCGTGGTCGCCGGCGGCGGCAAAGACGACGCGAGCGCCAAAGACGGCCAGACGTCGGAGGCGGCTGCAGACGGCGAAGGTGCTCCTGAAGGCGGTTCCGATGAGCCCTCGGACACATTCATGCCGAATCTCATGGGGCTGTCGGTGGGCGAAGCGGAGGGCAAAGCCACTGAGCTCGGCCTGGCCTTTGAGGCCTGGAGCGGCGTCGGCGGCTCGGAGCTCACGGTCTCCGGCCAGACCCCCCAGCCTGGGCAGCCCATCGCTCCGGGGGACCCGGCGTCCTTCGAATACTCGGCCGAAATGCCAGATTTGGTGGGCATGGACCAACAGGAGGCGGGAGAGGCCCTCATCGAGGTCGCCATCTGGGCAGACAAGGTGACTTACCAGCTCAGCGACCGATATGAAGCGGGGGTGATCCTCGAGCAAAGCATCGCGCCGCAGGTGGAGACGACGTCCTCGGAGACGGTTGATGTTGTTTTCTCCCTAGGCTCTTGCTACTGGACCCATCAGTTCGCCCAAAGGTTCGGTTTGGTCTCCTGCCGCAGCGGCACGGCCATGTCCGGCCTCTTCTGCGGGAATAAGAACTGCGGCCTCTGGCAGCTCCACTGCTGCCCCTATTCCCCAGGCCCTGATCCGGAGGCTGAGCTCACCGAATCAGACTGGATTTCGCCGACTGGCCAGTTCAAAGCGCGGAAAGGGGCGGTGCTCGATTCGCTCGAATGCCGGGAGAGCGGCTGCCCC
>JBCDKB010000259.1:0-11806 GCA_038747035.1 Acidobacteriota bacterium
CCGGGAAAAGGGTCAACTTTTGTGGTCGAGCTTCCGTTTGACGTCGCCTCACGGGCCGCATCTACCCCTCCAGCCAAGGGGCCAGGGCATAGAAATGGATCCGACCTGGATCGGCACGAGAAGCTCATCTTGGTGGTCGATGACAACGCCATCAATCGCATGATTGCGTGCGATCTGCTGGAAGATCTCGGCTACGCCAGCCTGGACGCCAACGACGGTCTCCAGGCGATTGAGGTCCTGGGGTCGAATCCGGTGGATCTCGTGCTGATGGACTGTCAGATGCCGGGGCTCGACGGCTACGAAGCGACGCGGCGCATCACTCTATATCAGGTCGGCTGCCATCGCTTGCAGATCGTCGCCGTCACCGCCCACGCCGTCGCCGGCGACAGGGAACGGTGCCTGGCGGCGGGGATGGATGACTACATCTCGAAACCCTATGCGTCGGATCTGCTCGAGGAATGTCTCCAGCGCTGGCTTTAGGGCCCCCTTGGCTACGGTGTCTCCCGTCGTGCGGTGGTCATTTTCAGGAATGGGCCATGCCGACATGACGGGTTCTCCCTCCGGAAGAATTAATGGACCCTAACGACCATCCGCTCCTGATGGGCGTCCTCACGGTCGCCTTTGTGGCCGTGCTGGCGGTGCTGAGTCACCGGATGCGGGTCAAACACGCCGATCGGTACGACCTGCCGCGGCCTCGGCTCTTCGCCGTCGATCTACGGGCCGCCGCCCTCGTGGCCGGGCTCTTGGTCATGGCCGGTGTCGTGGCCTGGTTGTCATCCAAGCTGGATCAGCTCCAAGCCGACCACTCTTTGGTGTTTGCGGTGGTGGTGAGCGCTCTCTTGACGGTCGGTCTTTTATGTTTACTGATCTGGGGCGGCGAAAAGCGCGACGGCAAGGTGAAGCCCGCGACGGTGATCGCCGAAATGCTTGGCATCGAGGAGCACCCGGACTTCCGGCGGCGGGCCTTCACCGCCACCCCGGAGGAGCAAGAGATCCGAGGGTGGCAAGGGCTGCGCGTGGGCCTCTCCGTGCGGGAGAGTCAACCGACAAGCCACGGAATCGACGTCGGTATGGTGCAATTTACCGTCGACCTTAAACCGCGTCTGGAGGCGAAATGGTTCGCCGGCCTGGATCCCGACACCTTGATTGTCAACGAGGTCCGGTCCGGTCTCGCGCATCTGCCGGCCCACCCGGATGACCACATCGGGGCCCGCGACGGGAAGTTGGAAGTGCGGCTCGCTCTTTGGAGGCGCGAGCTGGTGAATCCGGACGGTGAGCGGATCCGCCTCCGGCACTGGGCCGTGGAGCGGCAGTTCCCGGAGGTGGTCTATCTGGCCGCAGAGGCGTGGGATGCGCTGCAGCTCGCTCTTCAGCGGATCTTGTCTGAGCTTCGGTAGCCCGGACTCTCCGGTAGCCGGGACTAAGGCGACTCGACCCGGGTGCGATCGTAGGCTAGGCGGGCCTCCTCGACCTCGGGCATTTTCTCGGCGCCCCAGGCGTCGAGCGCTCGGCCGATCGGGCGGAGGCTCTCGCCGAGCTCGGTGAGGGAGTATTCCACCCGCGGCGGGATGTCGGGGAAGTGCCTCCTCGAAACGATGCCGTCGCGCTCGAGCTCCCGCAGCTGCTTGGTGAGCATGCGCTGGCTGACGTCCGGGAGGGCCCGGCGGAGCTCGTTGAATCGCAGCACGCCTTCTTCCTCGAGCGCGTTGATGACGGCGGGCTTCCACTTGCCGCCGAAGACGTCGAGGACCCGTTCGATCGGGCAAAAGCCGTCGTGGCGAATGATCTTTTTCGGCATTTTCGTACTCAGTAACATTAAGTGTTTCAGGTCACAATAAGTGAACTCGGTGACAAAAAGTAACCTAGTTGACTTTCCGTACCGGCCGGCCGAGTATTTCAGACAAGCGCCCGGGGCCCCACGGCGTTCGTGATGAAACACACTGAAATACGGAGCGAAGATAGATGTTCAAAGACCTTATTCGTGGTTTGTCGGTACTTTCCGCGGGCTCGGCCTTGTCCGGTAGTGATTCCTCGGCCTCGGGGGAAGACGCAGAACTCGCTAGGTTGCGGAGCGAAAACGTGGCTTTGCGCGAGAAAGTGACCGCCTTTGAAGCGGAACGGGCGGCGACGGCTTTCCATTTGGCGCGCTTTGACGAGCTTGACCTGGTGGCCTTCAACGATCGGGACATGAAGCGCCTGGCGGAGCTGCACGCGGATGACGTGACTGTCTATAACCCGGAGGGGACGATCACTCGCGGGATGACGCCGCACCATGAGGAAGAGCTGCAATTCCTTTTTGACACATTTGATCTCAAGATCCCCGTCCACCTGGTGCAGTTCGGGTACGGCGAGTGGACGGCGGGGATCAGCATCTGCGAAGGCTCGTGGATCAAGCCGATCACGCTCCCCGACGGAACCGTGCAGGAGCCGACGGGCAAAGAGATCAAGATCAAGGTGGCGACGATCGCGCGCTGGGAAGACGGGCGCATCGCGGAGGAGTATCTTTTTTGGGATAACGCGGACTGGAACCGACAGATCGGGCTGGGAGAGTCGTGACGGCCGCTGTGGATCGCTCATCCGACGTCTTTTCGCTCCCGGTTCGGGAAGGGGAACGTCCGCAGACCGGAGGCGCGCTGCCGCACCTCCAGCTCTCCCAGAAGAGCCCGGACCCCGTCCGGGAGGCCCTCAAGGCCTGGGCGATTGAGAACCTGCCGGACGTGCGTGAGGAAGACACCCAGATCTCGGTGCGCAGCACGCGGGCTTTCTGGCTGGCGGAACACGTACCGGTCCGGCACGACGACGCCTTCATGCCGCCGGCCGGCGGTCGGGAATTCGCCCATGTCCACCTCGACGGCAGCATGCACCTTTGCGTGTCTGACGCGGCCATCGCGGAGATCGTCGCCAAAGCCTGGGGCGAGCCGCATCCGCTCAAAGACCACGGCGTCAACGAAGTGCTCTTCTACGCGCCGCGCGATGCGGGCGAGCTGAGATTCGCCCAGCGCGCCCTCGCCGAGGCCTATCGATACGCCACGGGCCGGTCCGTGACGGTGGACTGAAACTGGGATGACTCCGGGAAGCGGGCTCGACATCTGAGGGGCTGACGACCGAGATACCATCTGTCCATGGGATGGATCTCGGTCGTCTTCGCCCACAAAGTGATCGACGTCGCGACCCGCGGTGGCCCCGACGCCGTCGCCCGGCGCGGGCGGCTGCTGCGTTCGGTGGGCCTCGATCCAGGGACTTCCGGGTCTCCGGAGGCTTCCGCGGACCCACGTGCCGTGGACCCGGGCCAGCTGATCAGCGATACGGAATTTTTTGGTCTCTTGGAGCGCATCGCCGACCGTCTGGACCGCGGGAGGGAGGTGGCGCTCCGGGTGGGCGCCTCGATGCGCTGCGACGACTACGGCGCCTTCGGCCTGGCTTTCAAGTCGGCGGTCGATCTCAGAGCTCGTATGTCCGCGTCGAGCGTTACGGCAAGGTCGTGACCAGCATCGCGAACTTCCGCGTCGTCGAGGGCGCCGCGTCGGCGTTCATGGAGGTCATCCCAGGGGACAGCGACCGGCCGGGGCTGCTGATGACCAACGAGCTGGCGCTGGCGGCGGCCACGTCCCTCAGCCGCGAGGTCGGCCAAGGCGACTTCGCGCCGCGGTCGGTTTACCTCTCGCACTCGCCGCCCGGCGACGTTGCTGCTTTCGAGCAGCACTTCCGCTGTCCGGTCTACTTCGGCGCGTCGAGAGACGCCCTCGAAGTGACCTACGAACGCCTGCGCCGACCGAATCGGCTCGGCGACCGGTCGCTCTCCCGGTTCTTCGACGCCCACCTCGACGGCGCCCTCGACGATCTCCCCAAGGCCAGCGACCTCGACCGCGTGCGGGCGGAGATCGCCCAGGCGCTGAGCGAGGGGGTGCCGACGCTGCCGCAGATGGCGGCGCGATTCGGGATGAGCGGCCGCACCTTGCAGCGTCGACTGGGGGAGGACGGCCTGAGCTACCGGGAGCTGGTTGACGGCGCCCGGAGAGAGCTTTCGAGTCGCCTGCTCCGCCAGACCGACTACGGCCTGGCGGAGATCGCGTTCCTCACCGGATTCTCGGAGCAGAGCGCCTTCCATCGGGCCTTCGGTCGGTGGACGGGGCAGGCCGCGCGGATCGGTGCGCCCAGGGAAAGCTATCGAACGCTAGGGCTGCCCGACTTTGGCGATCACGGCGACGGTCTCGCCCTTATTCACCGGCGGCGACTCCATGAGGATCAAGAGCGCTCCGCCGGCGGTCGCCCTGACCTCCTGCAGAACCTCGCCGGACCAGTCCGTCACGGCGCCGAGGCGGGCGCCTTCGGTGACGTAGTCGCCGGGCCGGATGCGCGGGTCCGGGGTCCAGAGGCCGCTGTGCTCGCTCTTGAGCCGCGCCCGGTCGGTCACGATAAATGGCTTGATCGAAGGCGTCGGCTCGCCGGGCAGCATGTCGAAATGGCGCAGCACGCTCAGGACGCCGTCGACGATCGGGTCGACGTATTCATCCCCCGTGCGCCCGCGCTCGCCGGACTCGATATCGATGGACGGGATACCCAGCGCCACCGCCGCCGAGCCGCACCAGATCGCGGACTCGCGTGTGAGGTCGCCCTTGAACGCCACGATGGTGTCGAGTCCGAAGGCGACCGCCATGTCGCGGGAGGTGGCGATGACTTCCGGCGACCCGGCTTCGGCGTAGTACCCGGTGTAGGACGGGCGCAGCCCCTCATTGCCGTCACCGGCGTGGATGTCCATCACCAGGTCAGACCCTCGGATGACCGTTTCTGTGAGGGTGTGGGCTATCCGTTCCGAGAGGGTGCCGTCGGCGGAGCCGGGGAAAGAACGATTCAGATTCTTACCGTCCACCGGCCCGACGTAAATCGTGCGTCCGAAGAAGGCGGGGACGTTGGCCGCGTGGACCACCACGACCGTGCCCGAAAGCGCCCCGGGATCGATGAGACCCGGAAGCCGCTGCATGGCCAGGATCGGGGCGTACTCCGAGCCGTGGACGCCGGCGATCAGGCCGAGCGTCTTGCCCGGCTTGGCGCCGTGGATAAGCGTGATGGGTATATAGGTCCCGGTCTCGTCCCCGAGCGCCGGAACGTCGAGTCGACCGGACACCTTTGTGCCGGGCTCGGCGGCGACCGGCCCGACTTGTCGGGGACCCCACGCCTCCGCCGCAGCCGGCTGAAAGCCGCAGAGAACGACCGCGACGGCCATCAGTATCCAGAGGGCGATGTCGCCCGGTCTTGTCATCGGCTCCATGGAGAGTCCCTTTCTGGGATCAGGTCGGTCCGGGAATTCGGACCGTCTGGGGGGCGCCGGCGTTGACGGCGCAGCGTCCGGGGTTTTGAGGCGCCGGAAGACTAGCGCGCCTCGGGTCGAGATCCCAGGGGAGCGTCGAGGTCGACCCGGGTCGGTCCCCGCGAGCGGACCGGATGGCAGAAGAAGTGGCGAGATGAAAAAGATGTCATGAATCGTCAGCGGTCGGGGCTCGGGGAGCACGTCGTCCAGCGAAGACCTGTTCCCGGTCGAAGATCGTGGAATCCGCGGTGCCCTCGCGCGGCGCGGAGGCCGAGTCCATGCGGTTTTTTTAGGTGGCGCGGCGCAGCAGATCTGCGGCGAGGGGCGGTGGCCGGAGTCGGCGGGTGGCCTATGCACCTGAGCTGTGGTGCCTCGGGCAAATGAAATCTATTTAAGGCACGAATTCCGGCAACCCTGCCACACTGGTATCCGCGGCTTCGGCGACACCAGCCCCACCTTCTGTGGAGCATTCCGAGTCATGAGAAAGGTTTATCGAGAAAGGTCAGGCATGGGAAAAATTGGAATAGCGTCTAGCGGGTGGGCTTCCGAAAACGACCGGCGGCGTGGGCCGACCCGTCGATCTCCGTGGATCCTCGGGCTCGCGCTGACCGTGGGTCTGGGATTCGGACACGGTGCCGTCCGCGCCCAAAATAACGTGGTCGGAACGTGGGACGCGCCGGTCAGCCTACAGGTCGAAGGCGTGCACGGAGCGGTTCTGCCGAACGGCAAAGTGCTCTACGTACCCCATCGCTTCAATCCGGGCGGCATGACGTCGTCGGTGGTTTTCGATCCGAACGATCCGGGCAACGCGCGGTACGTGACGGTGCCGGAGAACTACTTTTGCGGCGGCCACACTATGCTGAGCGACGGTCGGCTGCTCTTCAATGGCGGTGAAACGCTGGCCCCGAATGAGCTCACGGGGGCCGGCTACTTCGACTACCGGACCGAGACCTGGACGGTGGTCGGCGCCATGAATCGGCGGCGCTGGTATCCGTCGACGTTTCAGCTCGGCGACGGCTCTATCTGGACCTTCGGCGGCCAGAACGAAGCCGCCGATGAGACCAGCAACGACCCGACCATCGAGTCCTTCGACGTGGCCACGGGCCAGTGGTCGATGGTCGGCGGCGAAGGGATTCCGGGCCAGTACCTCGAGGCCTACAACCGTCTGCACCTGATGCCGGACGGCAAGCTCTTTCAGTCCGGCCACCTGCCGGCCACCTACCTCTATGACCCGGTGGCCAAGACGTGGGCCTTCGTCGATAACACCGATCTGAATCGGGCCCGGGGCAACGGCTCGTCGGTGCGGCTCCAGGACGGCCGCATCTTCATCGTCGGCGGCGAAGACAAGATTCTCTATTTCAACTCGGCGGAGGTGATCGACCTCACGCAGCCGAACCCGCGGTGGCAGAGCGTCGCGTCGATGAGTGCCGCCCGGGCCTTCATCGACGCCATCGTGCTGCCGGACGGCAACGTGCTGGTGCTCGGCGGCGACGAGGGCACGGGCTCCGCCCTGCGCACGCCGGAGCTCTACGACCCTGCGGCCAATACCTGGACGAATATGGCCCAGTTTCAGATTCCGCGCGGCTACCACTCGACGACGCTGCTCCTGCCCGACGGCCGGGTGATCGTCTCCGGCGGCGAGGGCCAGGGCGGTCCGGGGATCTTCGGCGAGTCGCCGGATTACGAAATCTGGAATCCCTATTACCTCTTCAAGACGCCGCGGCCGGTGATCAACAGCCTGCCGACGGAGGCGGGCTATGGCACCCAGCTCTCGATGCCCTACACCTCATCCGTTCCGGTGTCCCACGTGGTGATCCACCGCTCCGGCAGTCAGACCCACTCCTTCTCCTACAACCAGATCAGCCTGCCGGTGAACTTTGATTCGAATAGCGGCTCGAGCGTCACCTTCACCGTGCCGAATAACCCGAATCTGCTGCCGCCGAATTACTACATGGTCTTCCTGATGAGCCAGGACGGCGTGCCGTCGGTGGCCCGCTGGCTGCGGATCGGCGCCGGTCTGGGCGACATCTTTGCGGACGGCTTCGAAGCCGGCAACGTCTCGGCGTGGACCGCCGTTTTCCCTTGACACGGTTTCTTCGATCACCGGGAGACTGACCATGCACCACCCGAGAAAGCTAGCCCCGGTCCTTGCGGCCGCGGTACTGACGCTCGCCGGAGCGCTCGGCGCCGGGGCGGCGTCCGCGGCGTGCCCCGTGGGCGAGTCCTGGCCCGCGACCTTCGACGGCACCGTCAAGCCGGCCCTCGCCGTCGACCTGAACCCGGCCCCGCGGATCGTCGAAATCAATCTGACCGCGGCGGAGATCGACTGGCCGATCCGGCGGGGCCACAATACGGCGGTCTACGCCTATAACGGCACGGTTCCTGGACCGACCATCGAAGCGAACGTCGGGGATCGTTTGATCGTCAACTTCTGCAACGACCTGCCGGTTGAAACCACCGTCCACTGGCACGGGGTGAAAACGCCCGCCACTATGGACGGCTCAGACCTGGCCCAGCTCACGGTGCCGCCCGGCGGAACGTTCGTCTACGACTTCCCGCTGCTGCGCGCCGGCACCTTCTGGTTCCACCCCCACGTGCGCGCCCACCGGCAGGTCGAGCGCGGCCTCTACGGTGCGCTCGTGGTGCGGGACCCGGCGGTCGACGAAGCGCTCGGCCTGCCGCCGGTGGAGCGCGAGCACGTCCTCATCCTCGACGATATCCACCTCGACGACGGGAATCAGATCATCGAGCCTTTTTCCGGCGACCGGACCGAAGTCGCCCTCGAGCAGCTCAACGGACGGGAAGGCGCGACGCCGCTCGTGAACGGCGTCGTGCGACCGGCCCTCGGGCTCGAGCGGCGGGTGCCCCACCGCCTGCGCCTGATCAACGCGGCGAATTCGCGATTCCTGCGGATCTCGATCAACGAGCACTTGATGTGGCGTATCGGCGGCGACCAGGGGCTGCTCGAAAAGACCCGGCGACTGGTCCCGGTCGTCGAGCTCGGGGGCACGGATCTCGGAGGCGCGGGCATCGGGGCCACAGGTCTCTCGGAATCGGGCCTCCGGGTCACCGATCTCGGGGGTACGGATCTCGCCGGCACGGGTCTCGAAGCCGCGGGGGCCCGCGGCGTCCTCAAGCACGACGAGACCGTCCTCCCGCGGTCCGGCCTGCTCCTCACGCCGGGCGAACGGGCCGACGTACTCATTTTTCCGCGGCCGACCCCCGACGGCTCGCCCCTCCAGCTGGAGTGGCACGACTGGCAGCGCGGCCGCCACAGCGTTGAGTTCGGGCCGGACGGTGAGGTCGTGGTGGGCCACAACATTCCAGACGGCGACCAGCCGAAAATGGTCTTCGCCGATCTCCGCCTCACCGGCTCCTCGACCGCGGATTTCTACGAACCGCCGTCTGAGCTGGTCGACCTGGAAGAACTCTCTCCGGCGGGCGCGCCGGTCCTGCCGCTGACCTTCGGCCATACGGTCCCGGACTGGGAGACGGGTGAAGTGATCTACTTCGCCCAGGGGCTGGGGATGCCGTATCCGCTCCTCACCCCCGACGACGTCCACACCCTCGGCGTCGGCAAGACGTACCTCTGGGAGGTGAAGAATCTCACCCACAGCCACCACAACTTCCACGTCCACGGCTTCGTCTTCCAGCACCTGGAGACCGAGCTCGTCGACCTCGATAATCCGGACAACAACCGGATCATTCCGGAGACCTTCATCGAGGATAAAGACACCGTCCTGATCGTCCGCCGGCCGGGCCTTATCCGCGGACGAAGCTGGACCCTGACCCGCCTCTTGATGAGAGTCGACGATGCGGGCCGCGAAGGCCAGGTCTACGCCGGCGGCAAGGCCCCCACCGAAACTACGAGCGGCGGATGGCTGGCCCAATGCCAGGTCCTCGAGCAATCCGGGCTCGGCATGAGGACCTTCTTCCAGGTCGACGGCCGCATCCACGTCGACGGTTTCGAAAGCGGCGACACCCGACTGTGGAGCGCCACCGTCGGGGCAACGCCTTAGCCACCACGGAGCTGACCGCGGGCTCCCGCGGTCAGCGGAGGGTCCTCGCCTAGGGGATCGTGGCGGTCCAGGCCGAGGTATTCCCCGATTCGAAGCCGTCGGAGAAGATCGGATCCGGCAGGTCCGCGAAGACCTTAAAGTCCACGGCGCCGGTCGACCAGCCGCGCACGCCGATCCACCAGGTGCCCGCCGTCGGACTGGCGACGGTGCAGCGCTCCGAGGCATTCCCCGCCGCCGTTGAAGAGCAGTCGTTGTCGGTTTCCGTCGGCGGCGCCGAGAGCTTGAGGTAAAGGTCGGCGTCGTCGGGGAAGGCGCTCGGCAGATCAACGAGCTGCGCGTCGAGCAGCGGCGCGCCGGCGGGGACTTCGAAGGTGTAGTACACCCAGTGCTCGCCCACGGAGCGACTGAAGGTTCGACCTTCGACGGCCTGGCGGGTCATCAGCGGCGTCGCCGAGACGAAGCTCCGGCCGGCGATCCGCTGGCCGTTGTCGTCCCACACCACCCGGAAGCCGCCCTGGGCGTCGGTGACGACGTTGGGGAAGCGCTGGATCGAGGACGTCTGGACATTGACGGCGAAGGGCGGGCCGCCGTTGCCGAGTCGGTCGAAGACCCGCCCGACGATGCCGAGGCTCTCGTCCGGCGTCGGCCCGTCGCCGTCGGTCCACACGACGACAAAGCCGCCGTCCAGGAAGGTGCCGACCTGGGGCGACGAGCTGCTGATGGTGCCGGAATAGACCTCGAAAGCGTCTCCCAGCGGGCCGCCGGTGTTGGACAGTCTGCGCGCCAGGATGCGGCTATCGTCGTCCGTCCAGGCAATCACGGCCTCGCCAGACGGCGCGGTCGCGACGCTCGGATCGCGCTGCGTCGCCGTGCTGCTCTGGCTGACCTGGAGGTCGGCGCCGAGGGGGGCGCCCGCTGAAGACAGTCGCCGCGAGGTGATTTCTTCCGCCGGCGCGCCCAGGTTCATCCAGCTCACCAGGAACTCGCCACTGGGCAGAGGCGCGACATCGGCGTTGCGCTGGATCCCGGCCGTGCCGCCGTTGACCTGGGTCACGGCGCCGACCGCGACGCCGCCCGAATCGAAACGTCGACCCAATACCGGCGAGGAGTCGGCCACCGGACTGCTCGAGGGCGTCCACACGAGCACAAAGCTCCCGTCCCCCGGGTCCGCGTGCCGGACTTGGCCATAGCCGCCGAAGCCGCTGGCGATCATCAGCTCGCCGCCGACGCGGCTGCCGTCCGAGGCGAAGCGTTGGGCCTTCGGACTCGACGCGACGTCATTCCAGCTGACGATGAACTCGCCGCCCGGCGCGACCGTGATGTCGGGCAGGTACTGGCCCTGCTCCGTATCGCTATTGACGATGAACTCCGCGCCGACGGGCTGCGACGACGTGTCAAAGCGTCGGGCCGCGATGCCGGTGTCGACATCCCCGGCGTTATTGCTGGTCTGCCAGACCACGACGAAAGAGCCGTCGGCGCTCTCGCCGACGGCGTTTCTGCCGAGCAATCCAGAGCCGTTCTGGCTTGCGGTGAACTCGCCGCCGGTGGCAAAAGCCGTCGGCGCGGGTTGGCCGTCGGCGGCGGCGGGAAGCCATAAAAGGACAAAGGCGAGGGTAGCCGTTGACATAAGACGCACGAAAGACTCCTCCAAGGTTTCAAAGGTTCTCAAGCGACATCGTTGACTTCGGGCCCAGGAAGGTTCCGGAGTCCGAAAAATAGACGCGACTAGTCTCGCAGACGGCGGCTCGGGTCTCGCCACCGGCTTGTGGTCCATTTATTCGGGCAATAAATCTTGCTTTGGGATGGTCCTAGGGCTCTTGGGGCCTGCCGCGTCCAGCCCAAGGAAGGAACCAGAGGAGCCTAGCGAACGAGAGGGCCTTCTAGCCCGATGAAGGGGCTCCAGACTCGATGACCGAACGCACCCGCTCGAGGGCGTCGGGGTCGACGCCGGCGATGAGGGGGCCTTGGTGGCGGAGGGGGTCGATGTCGTGGCCTCGGGTGTTGATGACCCGTCCGCCGGCGCCGTGGATGAGCAGGGCGCCGGCGGCGAGGTCGTAGGGGGAGGCGGCGTGGCCGGACCAGCTGTTGACGTAGATGAATCGACCGCGGGCGGCTTCGGCGAGGGCGAGGGTCGGCGAGCCGCCGACGGCGCGGAGCATGTGGATGCGGCTTTTGCCCCAGGCGCCGTGGAGGCCGGAGATCAGGTCATGGCCGCGGCGGCTCGGGTGGAGGTCGACGAGCACGCCGTGGCCGATGACGGATTCGAGGGGCAGGTCGAAGGCGCGGGCGCCTTCGCCGAAGGCGGGGAATTGGAGCAGGCGGGTCGTGCCTTCGGGCGTGGTGTAGGTGAGCTCGCCGGTGGCGGGCTGGAGCACGACGCCGAGCCAGGGCTCGCCGTCGCGCAGCGCGGCGATCCCCGCCAGCGTGTCCAGCCGCGCATCGGGCACGGCGACGTCGCCCACATTGGGTTCGATGGTGC
>JBCDKB010000260.1:0-11776 GCA_038747035.1 Acidobacteriota bacterium
CGCCATCGAGGTCGACTCTGAACGCTATGTCATCGCGTTCGATGTCGAGCCCGGGCACCGGGACGCGATCGTCAACGCCCTCGGCGTCATCCGGCACGCGGTGACCCAGAAAATCCGCGAGCAGGAGGTTGAAGAGATCTTCAGCCAGGCGAAGCAGATCCAACGCTCGATCCTGCCCACCGAGTCGCCGAAGTTCAGCTTTTACGACATCGCCGGCCGTAGCGACTCCCTCGACAGCGTCGGCGGCGATATCTTCGACTACATCCCGATCCACGATGGCATCCTCGGCGTCGCCATCGCCGACGCTTCCGGCCACGGTCTTCCGGCGGCTTTGCAGGTCAGGGACGTCTATATGGGCCTACGTATGGGCATGGCGCGTGACCTGAAGATCGTGCGCACCGTCGAGCGTCTCAACCAGATCATCCACAACAGCACGCTCACCAGCCGCTTCGTCTCGCTGTTCTACGGTGAGCTCGAGTCGAACGGCCTCTTCATCTACGTCAACGCCGGGCATCCGGCACCCTTCCACCTGCGCAAGGACCCCCGACGGCCCACGATGTCGCTTCGGGAAGGCGGTCCTATCCTCGGACCCCTGGGGGACGCGACTTACGACCGGGGTTTCGTCCGGATCGAACCGGGCGACGTGCTGGTGCTCTATACGGACGGCATCACCGAGACCCGGGACCGCGCCGCCTCGGAACCGGGGGACGCCGGGGAGGAATACGGCGTTGAGCGTCTACAGGCGGTGGTGCACGAGCACCGGGACCGGTGTTCCGACGCGATTCTGGATGCGATCTTCGAAGACTTGCGTCGATTTTCCGACGGCGCCCAGACCGAGGACGACCGCACGGTCATCGTCATTCGCTATCCGGACTAGGCGGTGCCTCCGTCCCCGGCCACGCCCTCCTCGCCGGGGCCCTCGCCGTCTTCGTCAGGGCTCAGCGTGCTCTTGAGCCACGCCCGGGCGAGCCGCAGGCGACGCTTGACGGTGGCGCTGCCCATCGACATGACAACCCCGATGTCCTCGCTCGTCAGGCCGCCGAAGTAGTGCAAGACCACAATCTCGGCGAGTTCCGGATTCTCCTGCTCGAGATCTCCGAGCGCGTCGTCCAGCGCCACCAACTCGGCGGGGCGTTCAGAAACCAGGGCGTCGATCAGGCCAGGCTCCAGGCTCACCTTTTCGCCACTGCGCTTGGCGTATTGGCGGCCCCGGGCATGATCGACGAGGATGCGTCGCATCATGCGGGCGGCGATGGCGAAGAAGTGGGCCCGGTCCTGGAGGCGGGAGCGGTCTTGCCGCACCAGCCGGAGAAAGGCCTCGTTGACCAGCGCGTCGGTTTGCAGAGTGTGGTCGGCGCGCTCGCCCCGCAGGTGGTTGGCCGCCATGCCGCGGAGGTAGTCGTAGACCATAGGCATCAGCTGTTCGAGGGCGTCCTCTTTGCCGTCGTTCCAGGCGATGAGGAGTTCAGTGATGTTGTCGGAATCGGGGGTAGACATGGGATGTCCTTCGGGGCAAGCGCTGGCGTCCATTGGTGAATCGGCCTGGCATCGGGGCCGGCACGCTATTGTACGAGGCCGGACGAATTTTCACCCGATGCGTCGCCGGACACGAGGCCGAGTGGACGAGCCGTGATCCCGCGTCCGCCGGTTCCCCGCGTGAAGTGGCGACCCCCTCTCTGGCGCGGCCGCGGCCGCTCACTTTTCAAGGCCGATGCTCCCCGATGAGCCGCGGCCCCGGCGACGCCGTGATGCGTCCAAGGGCGACCCCTCGTCCTCCTAGAAGGGGCCTAAGATGACGAAGAATGCGAACGAGATGACGAGGAAAGCCGTATGACGTCCGAGAATTGGCACCGCATCGAAGCCCTCTTCGACCAGGCCGTTGAGCTGCCGGTTGACGAACGGGAGGCTTTCCTGCGCCGCGAGTGCGCGGGCGACGATGATCTGCTGGATCGCGTCTGGCGGCTCGTCGAATCGGATTCGGAAGCGACCGAGGCGGGCCCCGGCGGCGCCTTGAGCGGGTCGCTGCTGGCGCGCCTCTCCGAGACGGAAGAGAGCGACGCGCTGCCGGTGGAGCGGCTGGGGGCGTATCGACTGGTCAAAGAGATCGGCCGCGGCGGCATGGGGCGCGTCTACCTGGCCCGGCGTGACGACGAGACTTTCAGCCGGGACGTGGCGATCAAGTGGCTCCATAGCCCCATCGCCGGGGAGCAGGCCAAACGACGGCTGCGCCTTGAGCGCCAGATCCTCGCCAATCTGGACCATCCCTCGATCGCCAAGCTGCTGGACGCCGGGGCGACGGATGCCGGCATGCCGTACTTCGTCATGGAGTACGTGGAGGGGGTGGCGATCGACCGCTATTGCGATAGCCAACGCCTCAACGTCGAAGCTCGAATCGAGCTCTTTTTGAAGGTGTGCGACGCGGTGACGGAGGCCCATCGCAACTTGATCGTGCACCGGGACCTGAAGCCCTCGAATATCCTGGTCACCGCGGAAGGGGAGCCCAAGCTCCTCGACTTCGGCATCGCCAAGCTCCTGGACCCCGAGAGTGCCGGCATCGAGGCCGGCGTAACCGAAGGGTGGATGCGGGTGCTGACCCCCGGCTACGCGAGCCCGGAGCAGGTGCGGGGCGAGCAGATCACCACCGCCGCCGACGTCTACTCCCTCGGTGTATTGCTCTACAAGCTGCTCGTCGGCCGCCCCCCCTTCGATTTCAAGGATTCGAGCCTCGAGGAGATCTCACGGCATCTCGAGACGACGGAAGCGCCCCGGGCGAGTTCAGAAGCCTCCGCCGGCGCCGAAGAGCGGGACTCCCAAGAGCGCGCAGACCTCCGGCTAGCGACCCCAAGCGAGCTCGCGTCGCGCCTGCGGGGGGACCTCGACAGCATCTTGGCGAAGGCGCTGCGCAGCGACGCGACGCGACGCTACCAAAGCGTCGAGCAGCTGGCTTCGGACCTCCGGCGGCAGCGGGACGGATTTCCCGTGCGCGCCCGCGCCGGCACCCTGAGCTACCGTGCGACCAAGTTCATCGGGCGCTACCGTTGGCCCCTCACGCTCGCGGCGTCGATCCTGGTGCTGCTCGTCGGCTTCAGCGTATCCCTGGCTTTCCTTTCCCTCGATCTCCAGCGGGAGCGCGATGACAAGGATGAAGTCATTCGTTTCATTGTCGAGCTCTTCGAGTCCGCCGACCCCGGGCGCACCGCCGGCGAATCGCTGACGGTGATCGACGTCTTGGATTCCACCGGCGATCGGCTGGACCGGCTCGGCGGACAGCCGCGGGTCGAGTCGACGCTCAGCACCGTCCTCGGGCGGCTCTACAGCAGCCTAGGCTCAGCGGAGAAAGCGTCGGCGCTCTTCGGGCGATCCTTGGAGATCGAGAGTGAGCTGCACGGTGAGGAGAGCGTCGAGGCGTCGCTGGCGCGCAGCCAATTCGGCGAGGTGCTGCTCGAGGCCGGTGACGCGGAAGCGTCGGCGGCCGCCGGTCAGCGCGCGATCTCCTCCCTCCGCAGGGAGTCCGTTCCCGACGCGGTGATGGTGGCGCCGATCAACCGACTGGTCACCACGCTTTGCCAGCAGGAAGACTACGAGCAAGCGAGCGGTTTGGCGTCGGAAGTGCTGATGCTGGCGCAGCGCGAGATGGGGGAGCGCTGCGAGCGTGGTTTTTCGGATCCCTACGGCACCGACGTCGACGGCTGTTTGCAGCTCGCCCGGAGCTTGATCAACCGAGGGCAAGTGGCGCGGAAATACGACGACCAAGAGACCGCCGCCGAGCTCTTCGCCCGCGCTTTTGAGATCCAGACCAGCCTGCTGCCGCCGCTACATCCGGACATCGCCGACCTCCGCACCGTCCGCGCCGCCGTCGCTAAGCAGCTCGGTCGCCGCGAGGAAGCCCTGGCCATCTATGATGATGTTTTGGCGGTTCAGCGCGAGCTCTACGACGGCGACCACCCGGCGATCGCCAGGACACTGAGCTTGATATCGACGCTCCAGCGTCAGTTGGGGAGGGTTGAGGAAAGCCTGGTGACCCAGGTCGACTACGTCGATATGTTGGGGAGGACGTCGGGGATCACGCATTCATGGACGATCTGGTCGGAGCTCCAACTCGCCAATCGCCTGATTCAGCTGGGCCGGCCGCAGCGGGCGGCGGCGCGGATCGAACCCCACCTCGAGCTGTGGCGCTCGCTGTCCCTCGGCGCTAGCTGTTGGGTCGTCGCGGACATCGAAGGGTCGCTTGGGGCGGCCTGGGCTGAGCTCGGGAGGCGTGAGGAGGGCGGCCGCCTCATCGAGCAAAGTTTCTGGACTGTCCACAGGGAGCTCGGACACCAAGAGTCGGAACGGGCGCTTCGTCAGCTGCAGGAGGCCTTGCGCCGTCTCGTGGAGTTCACCGAATCTGAAGGCGATGTAGATCGGGCGGCTGGACTCCGGTCGGGAGTGGCTCGCGTCGGCGGCGGCTCTGGTGGTTAAACCGGACTGACAGAGAAAGAGTCGTCGGGATGAGCCTACATCCAGGCATATTGGTGTCGGCTTCGGGGAATCAGAGGCCGTATTTCGGCGTATCTTGAAAAAAAGTCGTGATGATGATCCCGACCGTGACGGTTTCCCGCGTGAAGGGGCAGCCGAGACGCCCCGGCAGGGCCACCGCTGGGAGCCAGACGTCTCACAAACCCTTTTTTCATTTCCCATAGGAACTGATGTCATGAAATTCGAGAAGACTCTACTTTTGCTCGCCGCCCTGTGCAGCGTCATCACCTTGATTCCGGCTGAGGTCTTTGCCGATGGAGGTGGCTGTTGGCGTCTGAGCTCCGCGTCTACGCAGAATATGTGCGTGGCCCAGGGCAAGATTTGCATCGAGTGGGGCGACGGCTACGAGAGCGGCCCGATCGCAACGGCCTGCTGCAACTCCATGGCCCTTCCGACGGGTTGCGCCGGAACGTGCGCCCTCTTGGAGCGGCCGCTGATGGCCGGGCCGATCACAACCAGGACGCTGCCCGAGGCCGGCCCGGCCCTGAAGAACGCGGATACGAAACCGATCCGGCCGGAGATGGCGGTCACCTACCGCGGTGAAGTCTACGGCCCGGACGCGGTCCAGGCCCTCGACGGCCGTGAGCTGCACTACCTCTTCGTGCTCGACGACGGCACCGGCAGCTCTGCGCTCTACGCCTTGGACGACCGCCGGCAGCTGGCCAAGATGATCGCCGAGCTCAACCGTTCGGAAGATCCTTCCTTGACCGCCCAGATCCGCGCCGGCCATGAGCCGGGTGTCTCGCTCTTCGCCGAGAAGATGTGGCAAGAAGCCAACTACTTCCTGCCCGCGGGCGCCAGCGTCGACTTCCAGCACAACTGGTGGGCCAACAAAATCTCGTCCGTGCGTGGCTCGGGCGCGCCGACCTGGCTGACGCTTTTCGAAGGCCCGGACTACAGCGGTTCGTCGTTGACCTTCTCGACCGGCTGGGACCGTCCGGCCCTCGGCGTCTTCGGCTGGGACGACCGCGCGAGCTCGGCCTACTTGTGGGCCCGTCAGGACAAGGCTGAGAAGCCGCTGGAGCTGGTGCGCTCGATCTTCTGATCCGAAGAGTTTGACCTAGACACTAAGCCGCTGGACCCCGATGGGTTTCGGCGGCTTTTTCGTGTTGAAGCCGAAGCTCGTCGTAGAGGCCACCTGGTTAGGATCGAGGAATGACGTCAAGTCGGTTGACAAACAAGACCGACTTAGTCCAGTATTTAGAAGCTGATTAGAGAGACACAGTCTCAATAACCGGAGCCTCCGTTAGCGCGACGAGAAACACCCCATGCCCACACTGCTTTCACCCGCCGTCGTCCCGTGGGTGTATCGCCGTGGAGGGCCGCGAACCTTGGCTTCTTATTGAGACGGAGTCTCATCAAGAGATTATCGCAGCGAGATTTACTGTTTCGGGCCCGACGACTCTGGACACAGGGACGGGCCCGCTATGAACCGATTGGGTCCATCCTGAACCGACTTGCCGGCCCTCCCCGGCCAACCCATGGAGACGCACCCCATGACCTTTCGCCTTCGGAACTCCGCTTTGAGCCCCTTCGTGGTCCTCATGGCAGGCTTGATCCTCTTCGCAGTACCCGCGTGGGCCCAAGATGCCGACAAGACCGAGGACAATGCCGAAGAGGAGATTGACCAGACCTTCCTAGACGAAGTAACTGTGACCGCCACCCGTAGCGAGCGCGCCCTCCGCGACACGCCGGGCCAGGTGGATGTCGTTGACCAGCAAGAGATCGAAGAACGCGGCTACACCGGCCTCGATGATCTGGTCCGCTACGTGCCCGGCGTGGACGTCGAAGGCGATCCGACGCGCCTCGGCACCAGCGGTTTCACCATCCGCGGCATCGGTGGCAACCGCGTCCTGACCGAGATCGACGGCGTTCCGAGCGCTGAGCAATTCGATTTCGGGCCCTTCAGCATCTTCCAATTCGCCCTCGACGTCGACACGCTCGAGTCCGTCGAAGTCGTGCGCAGCGCCGGCTCGGCGCTCTACGGTAGCGACGCCCTCGGCGGCGTCGTGTCGCTGACGACCCGGTCGCCGAACTCCTACCTGGCGGGCGAGAACAGCTTCGTCGGCCTGCGCGGCGGTTTCGACGGCCGCAATGACGAAGCGTCCCTGTCCGGCACCGTCGCCCTCGGCGGCGACCGCGTGCAGGCGTCCCTGCTCTACACGCGCCGCGACGGTTCTGAGACCGACAATCAGGGCGAGATCGATAGCCAAGACTTCACCCGCACGGCGCCGAATCCGATCGACCGCGAGCAGAACAACGCCCTGCTCCAGGTGTCCTACCAGCCGAGCGACTCGAGTCAATGGCTCGGCGCCGTCGAGTATTTCGATACCGACGCGGAAACCACCGTCCTGAGCTCCATTCGCCCGGGCACCCCCTTCGGCTCCGGCGTCTTGGAGTCCTTGGGCACCGACACCCAAGAGCGGACCCGGGTGAGCCTCGAGTACACGGCGAACCCCGCGGCGGCCTTCGCCGACTCCGTGCTCGCGCGCATCTTCACGCAAGATACGGATACCCTCCAGGTCACCGACGAAATTCGCACTCCGCAGGGGCGGCAGGCCATCCGCGACGGCCTGTTGAGCTTTGAGCAGAACACCTTCGGCCTCCGCGCCGAGCTGCGCAAGGCCATCGGCGAGAGCGCGCTTCTCACCTACGGCGTGTCTTATCTCCAGGACGAGTTCGACCAGCTCCGCGATCGCTCCGAATTCTTCATCGACACCGGCGAACCGGTCTTCACGACCCTCGCCTTCCCGACGAAGTACTTCCCGCAGAGCGACGTCGAAGAAGTCGGCGCTTTCCTGCAGGCCGAGATCGAGCTCTTCGACGGCCGCCTGAGCCTGATTCCGGGCCTGCGTTTCGACAGCTACGACCTCGACGCCGACCAGCAAGACGCCATTTTCCTGGCCGGCAACCCGGGCACCCCGGATCCGGTGGACTACTCCGAAGATCGGGTCTCCCCGAAGCTAGGCGCCGTCCTCTCGGTGTCGGAGAAAGTGTCGATTTTCGCCCAGTACGCCGAAGGCTTCCGCGCGCCGCCGATGAGCGACGTCAACAATGGCTTCACCAACCAGGGCGGGGGCTACCGCACCTTGCCGAATCCGGACCTGGAGCCGGAGACGAGCGACAACTTGGAGTTCGGCTTCCGCTTCGTCTCCCGCCGCGCCAGCTTCAGCGCCACGTACTTCGATAATCAGTACGAGGACTTCATCGACACGATCTTCCTCGGCTTCAACCCGGTCGTCTTCCTGGTCGAGTTCCAGCCGCAGAACGTGGACGAGGTGTCGATCAGCGGCTTCGAGCTGGGCGGCGAGTTCCGCTTCGGTGAGCGCTTCACCCTGCGCGGCGCTTACACCTACACCGAAGGCGACAACGACATCACCGACCAGCCGCTGGCGTCGATCGCGCCGCCGCAGCTGGTGCTTGGCCTGCGCTACGCCTCGGAAAACGGTCGCTGGGGCGGCGAGCTCATCGGCACCGCAAACGACTCCCGCGGCGAAAGCGACCTGCCCGAAGGCTCGACCCTCTTCCGGGTGCCGAGTTCTGAGGTCTTCGATCTGGTCGCCTGGGTGAACCTCACCGATCGTCTAAATCTCCAGCTTTCCGCTTGGAACCTCACCGACGAGACCTACTGGCGTTGGGCCTACGGCCGCGGCTTGACCGAAGGGTCGGCGACGCTCGATCGCTTCACCGATCCGGGTCGGAGCTTCGGCGCCCAGTTGCGCTACACGTTCTGATCCGCACCCTGCACGGAAAGCTGAATTGCCAATGACTTTGGAATTGATGATGAAACACACCCTCATCCTCTTCTCCGCATTACTTCTCCTCGGCGTGGGCGTTTCCCACGCCGAGCTCCCCGACCTCGACGAGGGCATCGCCAGCTTCGGCGGTGCCGTCGCCGGCGACTCCCTCTACGTTTACGGCGGACATATCGGCGGCGTGCACAAGCACTCGTCGCAGAATCTGTCCCACCGATTCCAGCGCTTGGACTTGAACGATCCGAAGGGCTGGGAAGACATCGGCGACAACGTCCAAGGTCTCCAGGGCCTCGCCTTGGTGCCCTATGGCGAGAAAGTCTGCCGCGTCGGCGGGCTCGACGCCCGCAACGAAACCCTCGAGCAGGAAGAAGACCTCGTCTCCGTCGCCGACGTGGCGTGCTTCGATCCCGCCACCCAAGCCTGGACCGACCTGCCGCCGCTGCCCGCCCCGCGTTCGTCCCACGACGCGGCGGTGCTCGGCGACACGCTCTACGCCGCCGGCGGATGGCAGCTTCGGGGCAAGGATCTCGAACCGGTCTGGCACGGCGATATGGTCGCCCTCGACCTGTCCTCGGCCGAGCCCGAGTGGAAGTCGATCCCACAGCCGTTCAAGCGGCGTGCTCTCGCCGTCGCCACCGCGGCCGGCAAAGTTGTCGTGTGCGGCGGCCTCGGCCCCGAAAGCACCAGCCTGAGTGTCGACATCTACGACCCGGAGACCGCCGAGTGGTCCTCCGGTCCCGAGCTCCAAGTCGCCCAGGGCCCGATGCGCGGCTTCGGCGTCTCGGCCTTCGGCGTCGACGGGCAGGTCCTGCTCTCCGGCGGCGACGGCGTCATCTTTTCGCTCGTCCCCGGCGAGGACGAGTGGAAAAAGGTCGGGAAGCTGGAAACGGCCCGCTTTTTCCATCGCCTCCTGCCGCATAAGGATCGGCTCATTTTCATCGCCGGCGCCGCCCGCGGCGGCCACCTCGGGACCGCCGAGGTGGTGGCGATGGACTCCCTGCAGGTCGAGGCGCCCAAGATCGTGACCGTCGGTGACGCTTGGCGCTGGCCCGGCTACCGCGGCGCGGAAGGCGATGGCACCTCGCCGTCGATGGCGCTGCCCGTGCGATGGTCTGAAGACGACGGCGTCAGCTGGCGCGCTGAGCTGCCGGGCTACGGCCAATCGGCGCCGGTGGTCTGGGATAACCAGGTCTTCGTGACGTCGGTCGAAGGTGACGAAAAAGAAATTTCGATCATCTCGGCCCTCGACGCCGTCACCGGCGAAGTTCGCTGGCGTCGCCGATACGAAGGCTCCCAACGCGAGCCGAATACGGAGATGTTTGCCCGCGCGGCGCCGACGCCGGCGGTCGACGCCGACCGCGTATACGTCTTCATGGAGACGGGTGACGTGATCACCCTCGACCACCACGGCGAGACCGTGTGGCGCTATTCCTTGACCGCTGAACATGGCGAGTTCAAAGGCAATCACGGCGTCGCTAGCTCGCCGGTCTTGGTGGAGGACCTCGTGGTCATCCAGGTGACCCACCAGGGCCCGTCCTACTTCCTGGCCCTCGACCGGGCCGACGGCAAGGTCCGCTGGAAAGCCGACCGCGAGTCCGGCACCGCTTGGACGACCCCCTTGGTCGTTCTCGGCGCCCGCGGCTACGAGATCGTGTCGAGCGGCGCGGGGCGTGTGGAATCACTCGACGCCGAAAATGGCAACGTCCTGTGGTCGAAGAGCGACGTCGAGAAGAATCACGTGCCTTCGCCGACCTTGGCCGGTGACCTGCTGGTGGTGGCGAGCTCCGACCCGTCCCACAACCAGGCGATCCGTCGCACGGGCCAGGGTGAGGTCGAAACGGTCTGGCGGGCGGAGGGCGTGACCTCCGGCTTCGGCTCTCCGGCCCACGTCGGCGACGCGGTCTTGATCACCAATCGCAAAGGTGTGGTCACGAGCCTCGCGCTCGACGACGGCGCCGAGCGGTGGAAGCACAAGCTGCCGGAGTCGATCTGGGCGACGCCGGTCGTCGCGGGCGAGCACGTCTACTTCTTCACGAAGAACGGCGAAACGGTCGTGATGCGACCCGGGGTTGAAGGCCCGGAGGTGGTGTCGACCAACAGCCTGCCGACGGAAGAGA
Organism: Acidobacteriota bacterium; assembly: GCA_038747035.1. Taxonomy (GTDB): domain Bacteria; phylum Acidobacteriota; class Thermoanaerobaculia; order Multivoradales; family J023; genus JAUIJL01. The sequence goes on from JBCDKB010000260.1 coordinate 10,391, forward strand.
CCGTCTACGGCGTCGCCGCGGTGCAGGACGCATTCCTGGTGCGGACCGGCACTCGCTTACTGCGCATCGGCGCGCCCAAGGCGCCGAGTGCTTCCCCGGCCCTTGCTCAGCTCGAGACCGAACCCTGAGTGTCGCCCTGATCTAAATGAGGAGAGGCGCCTGCGTCCTCTCCCTCTCCCCGCCGCCTAACGTCTCGGCCTCGGTGGCCGGCCGGCGGGCTGCAAAGACTTTCTCCGAATCGACTCTCTCGACCACTCCCACACCGAAGGACCGAAGCGATGTGCCATTCAACGGATGACCAGATGTGCTCCCGCCGGATTTTCAGCCATGCCGGAGGACGCATTGTCCAGTGCCTTCACTGTGCGTCGATCGGTGTCGAGTTCGGGACGAGCTACCTCGTCTTCTCGGAATCGGAATTCTTCTCGTTCGTGGACTGGTTCCGCTCGGTGGAGTGGAGCCAGGAGCACCGAGAGCAGGGACGGATCCGCATCCGCGTTCGCTCGGAAGCTTCGATCCTGCTGTCGTTGACAGAAACTGAGCTGCGCTCGGTCTCTGCGCTTCTCCACGAAGGCGCGCTCTGGGTCGCGGACCGGACGAGCGCCGCGCCGACGGGCCAGATTCCCATGGGACTCCAGCCAGCGGGGCTCACTGTGCACTGATGGCAGAGACCGGATACCAAGAAATTTGGGCAACGTTAGCCGGCGCGATGGCCGTCGCTTCAGTTGCCGCACTAAGTTTTTTACCGCCGAGGCGGCGGAGCCGGGGTGTGTTCACCGGCCGACGCCTGATCCTCCTGGCGCTCGGCTGGATATCGGCCGCCGCCTCGGCGCTCTTTTGGTCACTCTCCACAGGGGGCGAAGCCGCCTGGGTTCAGTGGGCCATAAGCCTAACACTAGCCGGGCCATTGGTGGTGGCTTTGCGTCTCGCATTTGGGGCTGAACGGTCGAAAGCCGCCCGATGACGCGGCGGCTGCCGGCTTGGTTCGGCAAAGCCTCCGCTGGCCTCTTGGGTGGTTTCTTGACCGCCGTCGCCGGCACCATGGCGATCGCTCTCTATGCGCCCGACTCGGAGCGGGATCGCATGCTCGCCGCCGGTTTGAGCTTCGTGCCGCTTTGGGTCACGGGCCTTTGCGTCGCAGGACTGAGCCCGACGGGGCGCCGCGCCTGGCTGATCAACGGCTCCTGGTTCCTCACGCTGGCGGCGCTGGCCGCCGCGGGCCTGGTTTGGGGATAGGCGGAAGGAGACAGAGTGAGCGAAGACTCGAGGCCAACGTCGGCCCCCGCGTTTGAGCGGCCGGCGAAGAAGAAGCGATCGAGCAATCGCCAGCGCGACTGGTTCGACCTCCACTCGGCGACCGGCGTGGTGCTCGGGCTGGCGATGTTCATC
>JBCDKB010000261.1:0-11736 GCA_038747035.1 Acidobacteriota bacterium
AGCGCCGAGAGCTTTTCGAGGTTGATCTCGCGGGGCTCGACCCGCAGCAGCAGCGTATGCGGCGGGCGCCCGTCGGCGTCGCCGCCGGGCTCGCCGATGGAGGCGAAAATGGCCGTGGGCGTCGAGAAAAACTCGCCGCGGGCGCCCAACCGGCGGGAGACCAGGTCGAGGGCGTCTTCCAAGCGGTGGGCGGAGCTGCCGTAGGCGTGCAGCGCCTGCCCGAGCTTGGCGACCAGCGCCACGACTTTGGTTTCCGGCCGGCCGTCGCCGGCGGGGTTCTGGTGGAAGGCTGCCAGCATCGAAGGCTCCAGCGTCGTCGCGTCGACGCCGGACCCTCCGACGTCGGCTAACCTCCGGCGGCGGAGCGCAGGGGGTCGGCGGGCCGGTCCTCGAGGGCTCCGAGCGCCGCGGCGAGATCATTCCAGAGATCGTCGACGTTCTCTAGCCCCACGGACAGCCGAATCAAGCCTTCGGAGATGCCGGTGGTCTGGCGCGTGGCCTCGGGCACCAGCCGGTGGGTCAGTGCCGCCGGGTGCTGGATGAGCGTATCCACCGACCCGAGGCTCACCGCCGGCGTCATCAGGCGCACCGACTCGATCACCCGGGCGGCGCCGGCCCGACTGGCCACCTCGAAGGAGAGCAGGCTGCCGCCGGCGGACATCTGGCTGCCGACGAGCGGCCCCGACGGGTAGTGGACGCGCACGACCGCGGGGTGGGCTGCGAGGCGGCGAACCAGCTCTTCGGCGTTGTCGGTGGCTTTCTCGACCCGCAGGGTGAGCGTTTGCAGGCCGCGGTGCAGCAGGTAGCCGGCGAGCGGGTGGAGCACGGCGCCGGTGGCGATGCGGATCTGGCGCAGGGCCGCGATCCATCCCCGGTCCGAGGCCGCCACCGCGCCGCCCATGACGTCGCCGTGGCCGCCGAGGAATTTCGTCGCGCTGTGCATCACCAGGTCAGCGCCGAGCTCGAGGGGACGCTGGAGCACCGGCGTGGCGAAGGTCGAGTCGACGAGCAGCGGGACGTCGCCGGCCTGCCGCTTGGCGTCACGGGTATCGACCAGGTCCAGGGTCGGGTTGGCGGGGGTCTCGAGCACGACCAGGACGGTGTCGTCGCGGACGGCCGCGGCGATATCTGTCGCGTCGGTCCAGGTGACGTCAAAGCCGAGCAGCCCCGTCGCGAGCAGGTGGTCGGAACCGCCGTAGAGCGGGCGCACCGCCACCACGTGCCGTCCGTCCCGGCGCAGCGTCGCGGCCATCAACACGGCGGTCAAGGCCGCCATGCCGGACGCGAAGGCCGTCGAGCCGGCGCCGCCCTCGAGACTCGCCAGGGCTTCTTCGAACCGGGCCACCGTCGGATTCGTGAGCCGTCCGTAGACCGCTCCGCCCGCGCCGGGGTCGCCGCCCGCCGCCATCGTCTCGAGGCTCTCGCCCGCGCTTTCCAAGGTCGGAAGCGGGTTGGTGGTCGAGAGGTCGAGGGGCAGGGCGTGGACCCCGAGCCCGCGCAGGTCGCCGCGGCCGCCGTGGACGGCGCGGGTGGCGAAGTGGACGTCGGGTCGACTCGAATTCTGGGCGGTCATGCGGTTCTCACTTTCTCGTCGAGGCGAAGTTCGAAGAAGGCGAACTAAAGGCGGCGATTGCGAGATCACGCTATGTAAAATGAGGTCGATATGTTTGATGATCGAATAAAATTCGAAAGGAGGCGTCCGTGAGGCCCTTGGACCGAATCGACTACGAGCTTCTAGGCCTGCTGCGGAAGAATGCGCGATTGTCGAATAAAGAGCTGGCGGCGCGGGTCGGTATCGCGCAGTCGACGTGCCTCGAGCGCATCCGTCGGCTGATCGACGAAAAGATCCTGCGCGGCTTCCACGCCGATGTGGCGCCCAAAGCCCTGGGGATCGGCATCCAGGCGATGATCGCCGTACGCCTCACCCGCCACTCCAAGGACCTGGTGGAGTCTTTCCACGACTACGCCCTCGGACTCGATGCGGTGCTCGGCGTCTACCACATGGCCGGCGCCAACGATTTCCTGCTGCACGTCGCCGCGGAGGACGCCGAAGGGCTCCGCGAGCTCGGCATGACCGCCTTCACCACGCGGCCGGAAGTGGCGCACTTGGAAACGGCCCTGATCTTCCAGCACGCCATCAGTCGCGAACTGCCGCTCTACGCCGCGCTTTCCGAGTGAAAATCGAGAGGCGGTGGTAGGCTCCGCCGGTCCGTCCGGCGGATGGAGAAGGTCCGCCGACTGTGACTTCTGCCCTGTCCCGAAACGTGGAGGATCACCCCATGCGTCGCTTGCTCGCCCCCGCCCTCGCGCTCTTGCTAACCGTCGGCTGCGCCGAGCCGCCGCCGGTTTCGGCGCCCACCGAGGTGCTTTGGGATCGGTGGGGAATCCCACATTTCTTTGCGCCCGATCTGCAGAGTCTGAGCTACGTCTTCGGCCGCGCCCAGGCGGAAGCCCACGGCGACTTGCTGCTGCGGCTCTACGGCGAGTCCCGCGGCCGGGCCGCTGAGTACTGGGGTGAAGAGCACCTCGAGCACGACCGCTGGGTCCACACGATGGGCATCCCCGCCCGCGGCCAGGAGTGGTACGACGCCCAGGCGCCGCCCTTCCGCGCCGCGCTCGACTCCTTCGCCCGGGGCATCAACGAGTGGACTGAAGAGAATCGCGACGCGCTCGACCCCGAGGTCGTGCAGGTGCTTCCGGTCTCCGGCGCCGACGTGCTCGGTCACGTCCAGCGGGTCTTGCACTTTACTTTCGTCATTAGCCGCGAAGAGGTCGCCGGCGTCGCGTCGCGATCCCTCGGCGACATCGGGTCGAACGCGTGGGCGATCAGCCCGCGACGGACGGCCTCCCAGACGGCGATGCTGCTGTCCAACCCGCACCTGCCCTGGGACGGCATCTTCACCTGGTTTGAAGCCCACATGGTGACGCCGACCGTGGATCTTTCGGGCGCCGCGCTGGTCGGCATGCCGTTTCTCGGCATCGGCTTCAACGACTTCATGGGCTGGACCCACACCGTCAATACCCACGACGGCGCCGACCTCTACTCGCTCGAGCTCGACGACGGGGGCGCCAACTACCGCTTTGACGGCGTCTGGCGGCCGCTGGAGGTCGAGACGGTGGACCTCAAGGTCAAGCGCGACGGATCGACCGAGACCGAGACTTTGGAGGTCAAGAGCTCGATCCACGGACCGCTGGTCGCCGAAAGGGACGGCCGGGCCCTCGCCCTGCGGGTCGTGGGTCTGGAAGCCTCCGGCCTCTTCGCGCAGTATTGGGCCATGTCCCAGGCGACCGACCTGGGGGACTTTGAAGACGCCATTCGCCGGCTGCAAATGCCGCTCTTCACCGTCATGTACGCCGACGCCGCCGGGCACATCCTCCACCTCTTCGGCGGTCTGGTGCCGCGTCGCCCCCCCGGGGAATGGAATTGGCGGGGCGTCGTTCCAGGCGACACGGCGGAGACCTACTGGCAAGAAACCCACGGCTATAACGAGCTGCCGAAGGCCGTCGATCCGCCGTCGGGGTGGCTGCAGAACGCCAACGACCCGCCCTGGACGACCAGCCTACCGTCGCCCCTGCGGGCTGATCGCTTCCCGGCTTATATGGCGCCGACATTCATGCACCTCCGCGCCCAGCAGTCGGCGCTGCTGGTCCAGGGTGACGAGATGCTCACCTACGAGCAGCTGCTCGAGCGCAAGCATTCGACCGAGATGCGCGCCGCCGTGCGCTTGCTGGACGACGTGAAGGCCGCCGTCGGCGCCCACGGCGACGCCAAGGCGCGGGAAGCGCTGGCGGTGCTCGAGGCCTGGGACCGCCGGGCCGACGCGTCGAGCCGAGGGGCCGTGCTTTTTGAGGAGATTTTCCGCGGCCTCCGGCGGGCCCAGGTGCTCTACGCCGAAGCGTGGGACGAAGAGAATCCCCTGAAGACGCCGGACGGCTTCAAGGACCCGGCACGCGCGGCTGAGGTCGTCTCCGAAGCGGCGGCGGCGGTGGAGACGGCCCACGGCGCCCTCGACGTCCCGTGGGGCGACGTCTACCGCCTGCGCCTCGGCGGGCACGACCTGCCGGCGAGCGGCGGCCCCGGGGAGCTCGGCATTTTTCGCGTCTTGGCCTTTGAGGAGCAGGATGACGGCGCCCGCGTCGCCACCCGCGGCGATGCCTATGTGAGCCTGGTGGAGTTCGGCGAGCGTCGCCGATCGCAGGCGGTCCTAGCCTACGGCAACGCCACCCAGCCCGGCTCGAAACATATCGGCGACCAGCTGCCGCTCTTCGCCCGCGGCGAGATGCGTCCGGTGTGGCGGACCCGCCATGAAATCGAGACCCACCTGGAACGTCGCGACGCCTATGGCTTTGACGACGAGGAGGAGACGCCGCCGGCGGACGGGGGCGATTCCTGAGCCGGCCCTCCCCCGCGCCGGCGGAGACCCTCGACCGCGCCCACGGCCTGATCACCCGTTTCGGCTTCAACGCCACCGCTTACCAGATCCTCAATCCGGGTATCGAGCGCTGGTTTAGTGACGACCACGAGGCGGTGATCGGCTACGTGACGTACGGCCGATACCGCGTCGTCGCCGGCTCGCCGGTGGCGGCGCCGGACGCCCTCGGGCCGGTGATCGAGGCCTTCGAGGAGGAAACCCATCGCCAGGGCTTATGGTCGTGCTATTTCGCCGCCGACGATCGCCTGGCCCATAAGCTGGCGCGCCGCGGCCCGCTCGATCGCATTCTTCTCGGAGCCCAGCCGGTGTGGGAGCCCGCGTCGTGGCCGGCCATCCTCGACGGCAAGGCGTCCCTGCGCGCCCAGCTCAACCGGGCGCGCAATAAAGGCGTCACCGTCAGCCGCTGGTCCACCGACCGGGCCGCCGGTCACCCCGAGCTCCAGCGCTGCCTGGCGGAGTGGCTCGATACCCGCGGCCTGCCGCCGCTCCATTTCCTGGTTGAGCCGGAGACGCTCGGACGGCTTTACGACCGGCGGGTTTACGTCGCCGAGCTTGATGGGCAGCCGGTGGGCTTCGTAGTGGCGTCGCCGGTGCCGGCGCGGCGCGGCTACTTGATCGAGCAATTCGTCCGCGGCCACGATGCCCCGAACGGCACCACCGAGCTGATGCTCGACTCCGCCTGGCGTGACCTGGACGCGGCCGGCGCTCGCTGGGTGACCCTCGGCCTGTCGCCGCTTTCTCGTCGCGCCGAAGTCTCGGCGGGGCCACAGCCCCTGTGGCTTCGATTCCTCCTGGGGTGGATGCGGGCCCACGGACGCCGCTTCTACAATTTCGACGGCCTCGACGCCTTCAAAGCGAAATTCCAGCCCCAGTCCTGGGAGCCGATCTACGCGATTACCAGTGAGCGTCGGCTCGGTCTCGGCACGCTGTGGGCGATCACCGGCGCCTTCGCCACCATGTCGCCGCCGCGGCTGGTGCTGCGGGCCCTCGCCCGGGCGGCGGCGAAGGAAATGGAGTGGCTCGGCCAGCGCTTGCGATAGCATCCCTCCATGTTCAACACCGCTGCGATCGCCCCTGATGCGGCCTCCGGCCAGCCATCCCCGGCCGGCACCCACGCCGATTTTCCGCGCAACCCCGGCACGCCCCTAGAGCTCGGATGGCTGCGCCACGTGCAGGTCAACCGCAGCGCCGTCGAACGGCGGACGAAGACCTTGGGCGGTCGTCGGTCGATCAAGAAGGACGCCCAGGCCGGCTGGCTGCTGCGCGCCATCAGCCTGATCGACCTGACGACGCTGAACGGCGACGACACCGCGGGCCGCGTCCGGCGCCTGTGCGCCAAGGCCCGTCGACCCGTGCGTGCCGACCTGCTCGACGCCCTCGGCGTGTCCGACCTCGGGCTGACCACCGGCGCCGTCTGCGTCTACCACCGCTTCGTCGGTGAGGCGGTGCGGGCGCTCGAAGGCACGCAGATCCCGGTGGCGGCGGTGTCCACCGGCTTCCCGTCGGGGCTCTCGCCCTTCGACCTGCGGCTGCGGGAGATCGAAGCGTCCGTGGCCGACGGCGCCCGGGAGATCGATATCGTGATCACCCGCGAGCACGTGCTGCGCGGCGACTGGCCGGCGCTTTATGACGAAGTCAAAGCGTTCCGCGAAGCCTGCGGCGACGCCCACCTCAAAGCGATCCTCGCGACCGGAGAGCTCGGGACCCTGCGCAACGTGCTCCGCGCGTCCCTGGTGTCGATGATGGCCGGGGCGGACTTCATCAAGACGTCGACCGGCAAAGAAAAAGTCAACGCGACGCTGCCGGTGAGCCTGGTGATGGTGCGCGCGATTCGGGACTTCTACGGGCGCACCGGCCACTTGGTGGGCTACAAGCCGGCCGGCGGTATCTCCACCGCCAAGGATTCGCTGCTTTATCTGGCGCTGATGAAAGAAGAGCTCGGCGACCGCTGGCTGCGGCCCGACCTCTTCCGCTTCGGCGCGTCGAGCCTGCTCGGAGACATCGAGCGCCAGCTCGAGCACCACGTTACGGGGCGGTACTCGGCGTCTTTTCGCCACCCGATGGCGTAGCGTCCGTCGTCGGGTCGGTGCAGTCACAGGCGCCGGCGCCGACCCCGCCTTTGACGTATTCACCGTAATGCTCATCGGCGCAGCTCGGGCACAGACCGTGGCTGAAGACCGCCTCGGAGTGCTGGTCGACGTAGCGCTCGATCTGCTGCCAGTAGCCGTCGTCGTCGCGGATTTTCTTGCACACCGAGCAGATCGGAAGCAGTCCGCCGAGAACCTTGAGCTCGGCGACGGCTTCGTCCACCGACTCCTGAAGCTTCTGGGCCCGTCGGCGAAGGTGGGCCGTGCGCCAGCGCACCACCGAAGCGACGGCGCCGAGGCCGAGCAGCGCGCAGAAGAGTCCGAAGAACCGGGTCTCGAACCAGCGCGGCGCCACTTCCCAGCCGGCGACGATCGAGTCGCCCCACTCCGGTTCGCCGACGAAACGCGCCGCGACTTCGGCCCGCCAGCCGCCGGGGCCCAGGCTGTCGAGCTGCATGAAGCGCTCCCGCCTCGGGCTTGACCACTCGGCGGAGAGGCGGGGGACCCGCACTCGATATTCAACGGGTCTCTCGGTGAGCCACGGCGCCCGCCACTCCAGCCGGACCGATCGATTGTCCGTGCCGAGGGTGCCGCGGGGGCGAGACGTCCAGGCGAGGTGGAGCTCGGGGACGTCGAGATCCGGCAAGCCGCCGCCGTAGCGCGCGAGCGACGCCATCGTGCCGACGAGCACGGAACCGTCGTCCAGGGGCAGGAGCGCCTGGTGGTTGGTCTCGCTCTCGATCAGGCCGTCCCCCGTGCCGTAGACCCGCCAGCGCTCGCCGTCGAGTCGGGCGACGCCGGACGAGCCGCCGATCCAGATCTGGCCGTTCGCGCCGCGGGCCACGGAATAGATCGTGCTGCCGGGCAGGCCGTCCTGGGGTCTGTAGTGCCGGAGACCCTGCTCCCGCCACACCGTGACGCCGCCGACGCCGACCATCCACACCGCGTCGTCGACGGCGAGGAAGCCGTTGATGGCCTGGGGCAGGGCGTCGCCGACCTCCGGTCGCACGGATTCGCCTCCCCGGAAGACCGCGGCGCCGCTCATCGTGCCGACCCAGAGCTCATCACCCCGCCACATGACGTCGCGCACGGCGAGGTCGGGGAGGTTGGCGTTCTCCGGGGCCGGGGTCCAGCCCCCGTCGCCCTCGACGTAGAGGCCGGCGGTGGACGTCGCCGCCCACCAGCGGCCGTCGGGGCCGCGCTCAAAATCCCAGACGAAGCCGTTCTCGAGCCCGAAGAGTCGCTCGAATTCTCCGGCGGCATCACGCCGCCAGGCGCCGAAGCGGGCGCCGATCCATAGGGTCCCGGGATCGACCTCGAACGCGACCCGGGCGTCTTCGAAAGGACCTTCCGGAATCTCGGTCATCTCCGCCCCGTCCCAGTGCCAGATGCCGCGCCCGAAGACCGCCGCGTAGAAGCTTCCGTCCTGAGCGGCGGGGCGGAGGCCGAAGACCTGGAGCCGCGGATCGAGGGGATCGGGTCCCCACACCGTGCGGTGCGTCCAGGACTCCCCGAGCCACTGGGCGGCGCCGCGGCCGTTGATCGAGAACCAGACCGTGCCTTCGCGGTCGGCCAGAATGTCGAGCAGGCCGCCGCGCACAAAGCCTTGGTCGAGGTCCCAAGTCTCGAGGCCGTCCCCGAAGCCGGCCTGCGGATCGCTGACGGCGACGCCGCCGCGGTTGCCGCCGGCCCACAGGCGCCCGCGTCGGTCTATCTCGAGCGTGCGGATCCAGCCGCCGTTCCAGCCCGAGATGGGCACGGGCGAGAATCGCTCGCCCCCCGGCGGCAGGCGCAGCAACTCGCCGTTGCGGGTGGCGACGAAGACGCCGACATCGGTGGCGAGCATCGCCGACAGTAGCGCCGACACGCCGGGGAGCTGCTCGAATCGGCCGTCGAGCCGCGTCGCGACGCCGCGTCGACCGGCGACCCACAAACGGTCGCCTTCGCCGCGCTGGATGGCGACGCCGGGCCCGAGCACTTCATCGGCGGAGCCGAGCTCCCCGAGCTCGAGCGGACTCCACGCGTCGTCGTCATCTTCGACCGAGCGGAGCCAGGCGCCCGTACCGTCAACGCGGAGCAGGCGCCCGTCGGCGTCTTCGGTGAGGTTGAAGCTCATCCCCGGCGCGTCCCGAATCGACCAGGCCTCCCCGTCGAAGGAGTGGATGGACTTCGTGCCGCCCACGAGTACCTCGCCGCTTCGACCTTCGGTGATCGACAAAACAGCGCCGTCCACCGGCGCTCCGGGGGTCCTCGGGAGCGGCTTGACCTCGACGCCGTCGTAGAGGCCGACGCCGTCGAAGGTGGCGAGCCACAGCAATCCTTTGCGGTCCTGGTGCATGTCGAGGATGGTCGACTGCGGCAGGCCCGGGGCGGTTCTCTTCGAGAATTCCCGAAAGACCCGCGTCGGCGCCAGCTCGTTCGGGGCCACGGCGGCGGTCGCCGGGCTCGGCGACGGCTCCGAACCATCTTGGCCGGTCAGGGAGCTGGCCGTCGGAAATTGTGCCTCTGCGCTGGCGCCTAGGAGGGCCGAGGCGACGTAGGCCAGCGCGCCGATCAGCCCCCGACGGTGGCTGCGTCGGCGGGGAGCCAGATCACCTGGACCCCCTCGCCTAAAAGCACCAAAAGCTTTTTGATTCGTCGCCATCGAGTCGGTGGAGGCCGCCTGCATATCAGGAGATTACACCGCCCAAGCTACAAACCAGCTTACATTTTGCTGTAGTTCGGTCCGCCGCCGCCCTCCGGCGGCACCCAGTTGATGATCTGGTAGGGGTCGGCGATGTCGCAGGTCTTGCAGTGGACACAATTCGAAGCGTTGATCTGCAGGCGTTTTCCGGTGTGGTGGTCGGCGTCGTCCACGATTTCGTAGACGTGGGCCGGGCAGAAGCGCTGGCACGGGTTGGCATACTCCTGAGCGCAGACGGTGACGCAGTGCTCCGGGTCGTGGACCTGGAGGTGGACCGGCTGGTCTTCCTCGTGGGCGGTGCCGGAGTTGTAGACGTCGCCGAGCTTGTCGAAGGTCAGCTTGCCATCCACTTCGACCTTCGACGGCGCCTCCAGGTTCCAGCCCTTCGGCTGCGCCAGGCTCTGCATGGCCTCATGGCCCGGCTCGGCGTCCAGCCGGTTGGCGACGCCGAAACCGAGTCCGCCGGTGATCATGCCGAGTCCGGCTTGCGCCATGACGGCGATATTGCCGCCGCGCTCGAAGGCCTGGTGGAAGTTGCGCGCCGGCCACAGCTCCTCTTTGACCCAGCTGTTTTCGATTTTGTCTTGGAAGGTCGCCATCTGCTCCGGGCCCATGTCACCGGACTTTAAACCTTCGAAGATGGTCTCGGCGGCGAGCATGCCGCTCTTCATGGCGAGGTGCACGCCCTTGAGCTTCATGCCGTTCAGGAAGCCACCGCTATCGCCGGTGAGCAGGAAGCCGTCGCCGTGGTTCTTCGGCATCGCCCACCAGCCGCCCTCGGGGATGGCCTTGGCGCCGTAGATCAGCATCTCGCCGCCCTCGAGCAGGTCGCGCATCCACGGGTTGGTCTTGAATCGATTAAATTCGTTGTGCGGGTCGAGGTATGGATTCGAGTAGTCGAGTCCCACCACCAGGCCGACGATCGCCTGGTTGTCCTTCATGCCGTAGATGAAGCCGCCGCCGAAGGTCGACCAGCCGAGGGGCTCGCCCATCGTGTGGTAGACCTCGCCCGGCTCGATGCGGCCTTCGGGCAGCTGCCAGATCTCTTTGAGGCCGATGGCGTAGACCTGCGGGTTCTTGCCGTCGGTCAGCCCCAGGTCGCGCTCCAGCTGCTTCGCCACCGTGCCGCGGGGGCCTTCGCCGAAGACCACCACCTGGCTGTGGATGTCGACGCCGGGTTCGTAATTGCTCTTCGGCTTGCCGTCCTTATCCAGACCGCGGTCGCCGGTGCGCACGCCGATGACGCGCTTGGTGCCGTCGGGCTTCTCTTCGTAAAGCGCCTGCTGGGCCGGGAATTCGCAGAAGACATCGATCTCCATGTCCTCCAGCTTGGGCGCCAGCCACTTCATCAGGCGGCCGAGGGAGCCGACGTACTTACCCTTATTGACCAGCGGCGGCGGCACCGGCAGCGACTTGGCGCCGTTCTTGGTCATGTAGAGGAAGCCCTCTTTCTCGACCTTGCCCTCAAAAGGCGCGTCCTGCCACTCGTCCGGCATCAGCTCCTGGAACGCCTTCGGGTCCACCACCGCGCCCGAGAGCGCGTGGCTGCCGATCTCTTCGCCCTTTTCCAGGACCGCAATCATGGCGTCGATCGGTTCGCCGTCGCCAGCTTCGTTATGGGCCTCGATCAACTTGCCGAGGTGATAGGCCCCCGCCAGGCTGGCCGGGCCAGCTCCGACGAAGAGCACGTCAATATCGAGAATCTCGCGTTCCTCTTCGGACATGCATACTCCTTCGCGAGTCAGTAAGCGTCGTTGAGTCGATAGATTAGCACCCAACCCGCGCCTAGATTCGGCGCCCGCGTCCCCGAGAGCCGCCGCGAAAAAGACCCGCCCCGGGTCTTTACACCCGCCGGCACCCCCGAGTAATATCGCGGGCCCGCCGGTGGTGTGCTACCCGCGGATCCCCGTGCCGATATAGCTCAGTTGGTTAGAGCGCCTGATTGTGGATCAGGAGGTCCCCCGTTCAAGTCGGGGTATCGGTACCATTGAAAACAAAGGACTTACGCCGATAATTGGCCGCGAAAGAAAGGCCGAAAGTCAGCGCAAAGTCAGCAGGGCGACCTAGCCAGCCCACCCCGAAGACCCGCCGATCCGGCGGGTTTCGTCGTTACCGGGGCGTGTTACCGTCCCTCCATGGACATGAAGCCAGCCAGGCTCTGGTGGTGGGCAGACGACCACATCGGCTCCTACCTCGACGCTCCGCCGCAGCCCGAGCGCTCCGAGTCGTCGCCACAAGCGTCCACGGTGGTAACTTCTCGGGGTGATGCAGGACACAAGCGAGACACACGTCGAGAGTGAGACGCTCTGGGCCGCCTTCGGGGGCGCACCTGGTGCCGGCAGACTAGGCGACGACCGCCCAACCGCCGCAGAGGTCAACGCCGTTGCCGCGGCGCTGTGGGACGACCCCGAACGCCTCGAAGTGCTGCTGCGCCTCGCATTGCGTGGGCTTGGCGAGCAGCAAAAAGCCGAGCTCCGTAGCTCGGCTGTTGCGGGGGTCCTCCCAACCGAGGGCCCGCTGATCGACGCGAGGA
>JBCDKB010000262.1:0-11704 GCA_038747035.1 Acidobacteriota bacterium
CTTTTCGATGCAGCTGCTGGTCGAGCTCGAGTCGGGACCGTCTTCGGCCCGCGGCCTCGCCGGGCGCTACGCCGGCGGCCGCGGCGTTGACTGGCTGCTCGAAAAGCGCCTCTCGGGCCTGGACGCCGGTCAGCTGATCGACGACGACGGCGACGCCCTCCGCTCGACGCCGCGGGGCCAGCGGCTGGCGCGGATCTCGGCGATCTACAAGACGCTGGTGGGAATCGGCGCCGGTGGTTGACGCGGTATTCCAGCTCCCGGAGCCGCTGCCCGAGCTGGTCTCGGCCACGGCGTCGTGGGTGTTTTTTCTGATCACCCACGTGGCTGTCTGGCGCGTCCGCGGGGCGTCGAGGGCCGGCTTCGGTCTGATGGTTGGCTTATGGGGCGCCGCGACGGTGGCGGTCCTGGCCGCGGTTTCAGTGGCCGGATTCACCGTGCACGCGCCGGCGGTCGTGGCCTTGAACGGCCTGTGGATGGCGCTTTATCTGCACCTATACACGGGCATGCTGCGCTCGGTGTCGCTGCGGGTGCTCGGTGAGCTGCGGGCCGGGCCCCGTCGCCGGGCGGAGCTGCTGGCGGTCTACTCACCGATGACGATGCTCGAGGATCGTCTGGCGTGGATGGAAGAGCGGGGGCTGATCGTGGCCGAAGACCCGCGCGTCGCTGCGGCGGACCGGATCTTCACCCTGGCCCCCGCCGGCCGTCGACTGCTGGCGTGGCGTCGCCCGCTGGTGCGCATGTTGGTGGACGGGCCGACGGGATGAGCGAAGAGCGGGCCCGAGCCGGGCAGACCCCCGACGGAGCCGGCGAGGCCGCGCCGGTCGACGTGACTTTTTACGTGCCGTGCCTCAACGAGGCTGAAAACGTCGGCGCGGTCATCGAGATGGTCGCCGCCGCCGCGGCGCGCCACGGCCTCGGGGCGGAGATCTTGGTCTACGACGACGGATCCACCGACGGCACGGGGGAGGCGGCGCGGGCGGCCTTCGACCGCCTCGACCTCTCGTCGGTGCGCACCGAGCTCATCCGCAATGAAGAATCCCGCGGCCTCGGCGCCAATTTCTTCGCCGGCGCCCGCCGCGGCGTCGGGGAGCACTACCTGCTCGTCAACGGCGACCACTCCGAGCGCGCCGAGACCCTCGACGCGGTGCTTTCCCGCCTCGGAGACGCGGACCTCGTCGTCACGGTCTTCGCCGACGGCGACCGGCGCGGCGTCGCCCGGCGCGCCCTGTCGCGACTCTTCACGGGCCTGGTTAACCGCCTCAGCGGCCACCGCCTGCGCTACTACAACGGCCCCGTGCTCCACCGGCGCGAAGACGTCGTGCGCTTCGCCACCGACTGCCGAGGTTTCGCCTACCAGGCCGAGCTCTTGACCCGGGAGCTCGACGCCGGCCGCAGCGCGGTCGAAGTGCCGATGGAGAATCGGCAGCGGGAATCGGGCTCCACCAAAGCCTTTGCGCCGTCGAACCTGCTGTCCGTGGCGCGGAGCCTGTGGCGTGTGCACTTCAGGCGTTTTGAAGCGTCGGCGCCGCCGAAGCGTCGCTGGACCGCCTTCGCCGTGCTCGGCCTTCTCTTGCCGCTAGCCCTTGGCTTCGGGCTCCGGCTGTGGGACCTCGGCGCCCACGACATCCGTAGCAGCGAGATCGGTCTGGCGCTTCGCCTCGCCCAGGCCCCCGGGTTCGGGGAGATCTATGGCGATCACCTGGTCCAATTCGCCCAGTTTCGACAGATGCCGGTGCCCCGACTGGCGGCGCGGATGGTGACCGCGTGGACGCCGGACGTGGACGTCGGTACGGTGCGGCTGGCGTCCGCCCTCGTCGGCGCCCTCGCCGTCGCGGCGCTCTGGTGGCTGGGTTTCGAAGTCGGCGGCGCGACCCTGGCGCTGCTCGTGGCGCTGCTCGCCGCGACGCAGCCCTTCGGCCTGGCGTGGGGCCGGACGGCGCAGGTCTACAGCTTCCTCTTCACGCTCTCAGCCCTCTTCGCCGCCGCCGTCGCCGCCGTCACCGCGCGGATCCTGCGCCGCGGCTACGCCGGCCCCGGGCCCTGGGCCGTCGCCGTCCTCGCCGCCGTCGGCGTCAGCTACTGCCACGTCCAGGCGTGGTTGCCGGTGCTTCTCGGCTGGGGACTGCCGCTGGCCGCCGCCCGCAGCTGGCGGGGCCCGCGGGGCGGTTGGGGGTGGTGGGTTTACCTCGCCCCGGCGGTGTGGTTTCTCACCCTGACACCGTGGATCAAGGCGTGGCTCGGGCCGCAGCTCGACGGCTCGGTGCCGTTGTGGTCAGGACCGTCACTGTCCCTGCTGGGGCAGGACCTGGTCGATCTGTGGACCCTGCCCTTCACCTTCGGCTTCGGCGCCGGGTGGCGCGGGGTGCTCGGGATCGGGCTGCCTGCGCTGGCGCTCGCCGCGGCGTCGACGCGGCGTACGGCCCGTCCACTCGCGGCGCTGCTCGTGCCTGTCGTCATGGTCTTGACGGTGCAGCAAACCGCGGGTGGGGTCAGGGCCACGGGCTTCGTGACCCTGGGGCCGCTTTGGCTGCTGCTCGTGGGGCTCGGCGGGCTGGCGATACTCCGAACCCTCGACGGCCAGCTTCCGGCGAGGTGGCGCCCGCTGTCGGCCGTCGCCCTCTCGCTCGCCCTGCTCGCGATCGTCGCCGGGCCGGTCAGGGCGGTGCTGGCACTGCGCGGCAGTCCGGTGGAGTATTCGCGCCTCGCCGACGCCCTCGACGGGCTGGTGGGGGCAGGCGTGCCGGCGCTGGTGAATGGCAAGGGTGTCGTCGAGCTCGAGATGCGGCCCCACCTCCCCGAGCGGGCGCTCCCGACCTTCACCGTGCCGGACGCCAATTTCGCGGAATGGCACGGGAATCGCTGGCGGGAAACCGCGGAGGCTTTCCTCCTTCGTTTCTCCGACGCACCCCTCGTCCAGCAGGGTCGCAACTACTACGGGGATCCTTTGGTGGGGCCGTGGCGCTTTCCGGAGGCGGCGTTTTCCCAGCGTCTCGTGTTGCGCAATGAGCCGGCTATTTACCTGGGGTCGCTTCGCCTCGGGACGACCCGAGATTTCTACGGGACGCGGACGACCACCGAGATTTCTTATAACCGCCCGGAAGACCTGGTCGTCCGCGCGAAGGCCGCCGGTGAACCGACCGTGGCGCTTTGGGGTGGGGGATGGGGCTACCTCAAGACCACCGAGCTCGACGATTGGCGCCTCTTGCGGGAGCGGGCCGATATCGTCGTCCACAATCTGACCGACGCGGCCGTCGAGATGGAGCTCGTGCTCGATATCGACTTACCACTCGGCTTGAAGTCGGTGCGGCTCCATGACGACCGCCGGCTGGTGGAGTCGGCCAATAAGCTCACCGAGCTGCGTTTCCAGCGCACGCTCCCGCCGGGGGAGCAGACGCTGACCCTCGTCGATGACCACTACGGCTTCGGTCGAGTCCCGCTGCGGGTCGGCTCGATCCGACTGGAGCCGCCCGGCGAAGAAGTGGAGGTCTCCGAATGAACCGAATGATTGATGTTCCCCTCTCGCTGGGCCTGGCGGTGTGCGTCGCCTTGCTATCGGTTGTCGCCGCGCCGACGCCCGCCGGGGCGCAGTCCTCGGATCGCCCGATCGCCGACGAGCTCATCGCCCGGGAGGCCGCGTGGCTCCATGGCCTGGCGCGCCAGCAGCTCCCCGAGCTGCTCGATATGGCGGGAGATTTCGGCGGCTACGGCGGCGTGCTCTTCGAAGTCGTGGAGCAGATCGAACCGCCCCCGTCTGAGCTCGAAGGGATTCTGAGGTCCACCCTCTTCCCCAGCCTCGACCCCGCCGTCGCCGGGGCCGTCGCTGAATTCTGGGGGAGCCAAACCGGACGGAAGATCCTCTGGCTGCGTCAGGAAGCGACGACCCAATCCGGACGGCGCGGCCTGGCGCGGAGCGTGAACGACGTGGCCGCGCGCATCGCCCGCGATAATCCTGACCGCTACGCCGACGTGACGGCCATCGACGCCGCGTCCATCGAGACCGAGACCACCCTCGCCGTCACGGCTCGTCTCTTCCAATTCGTCGACGCCGCGGCGAATCGGATCCAAGGCGACCTCGGCGACGAGGCGGAGTGGGCCCAATCACCGGCCGAGATCCGGGACCACTTCCGCGGGCCGTTCCGCGAGCAGCTGGTCCGGGAATTTGTCTATCGGACCAGTCGCCTCAGCGCCGTCGAGATCGCCGACCTCCACGCCTTTGCCCATTCCGACGAAGGCCGAGCCTATTTCGAGGCCCGCCGCGCGGCCCTTGAGGCCGGCGCCGCCGCCATCGTCGACACGCTCCTGCCCCGCGCCCACGGTCGGCTCGACGGGGAGCTCCGGGAATACGCGCGGGAGCGGGAGGAGGAAGAAGGCGAAGGGGACGAGGACCGCTAGCGAAAGGGCCCGTCTTCAGAGGTAAGAAGCAGCACCACGGTCACCGTGTGGAAGGCGGCGATGAAAATGTTGCTGACCACCACCGGATTCGTCAGCGTACCGACGATGAATGGCGTCAGCAGCTTGTAGAGAATCTGGACGATGAGGAGGGCCGCGACGAGCTTCAAGTCGCGGAGGAAGAGCAAAGCCACTGAGCAGAAGCCGATGGTGAGGTAGACGGAAAGCAGAATATCCCTCGCCGGGGTGGGGTCGCCGTAGGCGGGGCGCGTCCACGGCGAGTCGAGCAGCAGGCCGGCGCACACCGGCACCAAGACGCCCAGATTCAGGAGTAGCGAGAGGGTCACCATGGCGCGCATGGTGCGGTTTTCGTTTTGGCCTCGCCGTCGGATGTGGTGAAAATCACCGGGCCGTCACTCCCTTCGATGCAAGAGCGCAAGGCGCCGCCGGTTCAGAAGGAGAATGCCCGGTCGTTCCGATGGGGTCCAGGAGAGGCCAATGGGGAAGCGCCGCCGTAAGTACCTCCGGAAGTCGTCCGACGTCGTTCGATCTCACCGGCTTTTAGAATTGTCACTGCTTTCCCGTCGTCTACAGCATGCTTCGTCCACTCTTTATTTTTCTTGGCCTCGTCGGTGTCGCACTTTTGATCTTCGGGGCTTTTCGGCAAGGCGCCGTCAAGCCCTACGGGACCCTGCTTCCGGCGACCTCGGTGGTCAGCGGCGTGTCCGCGGCCGCGCTCGAGTCCGGCGCCGGGGCGGGGGGGCCGATTTCGCCACTCCCCCGGTCCCTGGACTTAGACCCCAGGAGGGTCGAAGTCGGCGAGCTGCTGTTCAACGACCGTCGCCTTTCCGGCGACAACAGCGTCTCGTGCCGGGATTGCCACAACCTCGAGACCGGGGGCGTGGACCGCCGCGTGCGGTCGCCCGGCGCTGGCGGCAACACCTCGCCGCTCAACACCACCACGGTGTTCAATGTCGGTCTGCTTCCCCGCCTGCTGTGGAGCGGAAGATTCGAGAGCCTGGAAGCGCAGCTCGAGGCGTTGCTCACCAGCTCGCCGCTGCTCGATACCGGCTGGGAGGAGATTCTGGGCAAGCTGCGCGCCGACGCCGAGCTGGTCGAGGCGTTCCGCGGGGCGTTCCATGGCGAAGGGCCGACGGAGCGGACGGTCCTCGCAGCGCTCTCGCTCTACCAGCGCTCCCTGCTGACGCCGAACTCCCCCTTTGATCGATACCTGCGCGGCGAGGAGTCCGCGCTGTCGCCCGCGGCGTTCGCCGGTTACCGAAAGTTCTCGAGCTTCGGCTGCATCAGCTGTCACCAGGGCATGCACGTCGGCGCCAACCTCTTCCAGCGTTTCGGCGTGATCCGGAATTACCACAGCGATGAGCAGATCGCGTCGCCGGATTTCCCGGAGGCGTACTTCGGTCTCTATGCTGCGACCGGGAACGAGGATGACAGATTCATGTTCAGGGTCTCCGGTCTGCGCAACGTGGCGGAGACGCCGCCCTACTTCCACGACGGCTCCGCCGAGACGCTGGAGGAGGCGGTGAGGACCATGGCGACCTACCAGCTGGGGCGCGCCCTCGGCGACGAAGACGTGGGCGACATTGTGGCTTTCCTCGAGAGTCTCACCGGCGAGGCGCCCGGCGCCGGGGCCCCGGTGGCGCGATGAATCCTCCGGATCTTCGCCATCGAGCGGCCGTCGCGGCGGTCTTCGCAGCGTTCGGTTTTGTCTTATTTACCCTCGGGGCCTCGCCCGCCGGCGAGGCTTCCGGCGGGTATGGGGAGTCCCTGGGCCGGATCGGCGCGGTGGACTCGGCGTTGAACGTGCACGTGCTCCGTTCGGCGGGCCCCTACTTCCACAACTACGATCGCCTCACGGCGGCCGCGCTGGAGCTCGACGCCCTCGCGACCCGGGCCGCTTCCCCGCCGCCGGCGTCGTCCACCGGCGCCGAGGAAGCGCTGAACGACGCGGTGGTGGAGCTCCGGCGAGCGGTGGACGAGAAGCGAAGGTTGGTCGAACGCTTCAAGGCCCACAACGCGGTGCTCAAGAATTCCCGCACGTGGCTGCTGACCTCGCTCCGCGATGGGGACGGAGGGGCCCCGACGACTCCGGAAGCGATGCGCGAGCTCACGGATCTCTTGCTCTACCACGGGGAATCCGCCGACACCGAGTCGCTGGCGGCGGTCGACGCGCCGCTCGCCCGGTGGGAAGACCGTCTCCGGGCTGAGGGGGCCCGAGCCGAGTCGATCGCCTACGTCCAGAACTTGCGGCGTCACGTCGAGATCTTTGTCAATCGTTTGCCGCGGGTCCGCGCTTTGGTGGACGAGATCGTCACGCGGTCTTTGGCTCCTCGAGCCGAGGTCGTGGCGGCCCTTTACCGCGAGCAGGACGCCAAGCGGCAGCGACGCTCGGACCGCTTCCAGGCCCTCGCCTGGACGTCGTGGCTGTTGGCGCTTCTCCTCTTTTCAAGGGGAGTGAATCTTGTCCTGAGGGATCGCAAGGCGCTGCGTCGGCAGGTCACGACCCGAGAGCAGCAGCTCGAGGTTGAGCTGGAGCTGCGCAAGCAGTCGGAACAGGTGCTGCAGGACTTGGCCGGCGTGCTGTCGAGCGAGGGCGATGCGTCGTTCTTTCAGACCTTGGTCAACCGCCTGGCGCGGAGCCTCGATCTTGAGATGGTGGCCATCGCCGAGCCCGATGAGACGTTCCTCAGGACGCTGGCCATCTCGAGGCGGGGCCGTTCTGCACCGCCGGTGATCTATCCCCGCGCCCATACGCCGTGCGAGAAGGTGGTGGGGCGCGAGTTCTGCTGTTTCCCCGAAGGCGTGGCTGCCAAATTCCCTGAAGATCTCATGCTCGCGGAGCTCGGTATCGAAAGCTATTGCGGCGTCCCGCTCTTCGATTCGAAGGGGCAGCCGACCGGCCTGCTGCTGGCCATGGACACGGAGCCGTTCCGTCAGCCGGAGCGCATCCAGTCGCTGGTGCGGATCGCCGGAGTCCGCGTCGCCGATGAGCTCGAACGGCGCCATATCGAAGCCTCCATCCGCGCCGACCGGGAGCGTTTGGCGGTGATGCTGCGGTCGATCGGCGACGGCGTCATCGCCACCGACTTGAGTGGCCGGGTGCTCTTGATCAACAGGGAAGCGGAGCGCCTCACCGGCTGGGACCATCGAGACGCGGTCGGCCGCGACCTGGTGGACGTGCTCGACTTCTTGTCGCCAGGGGGCGAGTCGCCGACCGGTCGCTTGATGCGTGAAGTGCTGGAGACGGGCCGCCTGTCCGCATCGTCGACGCCGCTCGAGCTGCGTCGGTCGGGCGACGGCGCGGTGCTCCTGGTCCGCGATAGTCGGGCCCCCATCCTCGATGACAGCGGCGGCATCATCGGCGGCATTTGGGTCCTCCGGGACGTCACCGACCAGGTCCAGGTGCAGACCGAAAAGACCAAGATCGAGGCCCAACTCCTCCAGCTCCAGAAGATGGAGACGATCGGCACCTTGGCCGGCGGCATCGCCCACGAATTCAACAATCTCCTGACGCCCCTCGTCGGCTTCGCGGCCCTGATCCAGGAGGTCTCGGACGACCCCGCCGCGGTCCACGAATACGCCGAGCGCATCCTGTCGGGATCGATCCGGGCGCAAAAGCTGGTGAGTCAGATCCTGCGGTTCGGCCACCAGCACACCCTCGAGTATCGGCCGGTGCGACTGACGGAAACCGTCAACGACGTGGTGGAGATGATCCGTTCCGTAGCGCCGTCGACGATCGAAGTGGCGGTGCAGGTGCCGGCGGAGAGCGCGCCCGTGCTGTGTGACGAAAATCAGATCCACCAAGTCTTGATGAACCTGTGCATCAACGCCTGCCACGCCATGGAGCGAGCCGGAGGCGCCCTGCGGCTCTCGCTGGGTGAGTCCTCGGGTGGCGCCGAAGGCCTCGGCCTCGACCCGGCCGCGACCTTTGTGACGATCGCGGTCTCCGACGCCGGCGTCGGCATGACCACCGCCGTCCGGGAGCGCATCTTCGACCCGTTCTACACGACCCGAACGGTCGGCCAAGGCACCGGGCTCGGGCTCTCGGTCGCCCTCGGGATCGTCAAGAGCCACGGCGGCACCATCGCCGTCGAGAGCGAGCCGGGGGCGGGCTCCACCTTCACGATCTACCTCCCCCGCGACTCTTCGCCATACGCCGTCGCTCCAATCGAAGTCGAGGCCCTGGAGGCGGCCACGGGCCAGCGCGAACGCATCCTCTTCATCGACGACGAAGCCGATATCGTCGACATGGCCCGCGACCTGCTGACCCGCTGCGGCTACGTCGTCACGGCCTTCCGGGACAGCCGCGAAGCCCTCGAAGCCTTCAGCGCGTCGCCGTCGGCCTTCGACCTCGTCCTGACCGACTACACCATGCCCGGTTTAAACGGCTTCCAGCTCGGCCAGGCCGTCCGCGACCTCCGGCCCGATATCCCGATCCTGCTCGCCACCGGCTTCGCCGAAGCCGTCACCGAAGAGCTCGCCTTCGCCCAGGGATTCGCCGGTCTGATGATGAAGCCGATCGTCGTCAACGACCTGCGCCGAGCCATCCGCTCCGCCCTCGACGGGGCGCCGGTCCCGACGGCGTGAAGGCGCGGCCGGGGTCAGACCAGGTCGCTCCTGAATAGGATTGCGACCAGTCCGTTCGCACAGGAGTACTTTGACGCGAAAGGCCTCGCCAAAGCGACGTCAGGCGGGCACTCGCGCCACCGGTTGAAGCGTCCGTGGCGTTCGAGGGCGACGATCTGAAGGTCGCTGGCGGGGCCGGCAGAACCGCGGGCGGCTGCGTGACGGGAAGCGAGGACGCGGTCGAGGTCGGGGTGGTAGCCGACGGGGACCGTCACGAGCAATTCGCCGCCGGGGGCGAGCAGGGTCTTGAGGTAATCCAGGGCGCGCAGCGCTTTGCCGGGGTCGCGGGGCTCTTCGTCGTGGCCGATGTGCTCGAGCGTCGAGAGGCAGAGAATGAGATCGAAGGGCTCGGCGGGGCGGTAGTCGAGGATGTCGACGTTGAGCACGCCCGGCGCTCGCTCGTATTTGTCGACGACGGTGCGCTCGAAGTCCGCGTAGGCGGCGAGCACGTTGCCGACTTCGAGGATGCGGGGATTGGGGTCGCGGAGGCGCTCGACGGCGTCGAGCGCGAGGGGGATCTCGACGGTGCGCTCGTTGTCGAGGATGAAGGGGTGGACGCGGTAGGGCAGGCTTCGGCCCTGGAAAGTGAAGGTGCGCGGGCCGAAGAGGCGCCGGCCGAGGTACCAGAGCGCGCGGTGGAGGAGGACGAGGGGCCAGGCGCGGTGGCGGGCGGCGAAGGCGCGGAGCGCCGCCTTGAGTGTGGCCGGGCTCACGCGTTGCGGAAGTTCTGGGGCGGCAGCATGTCGCAGACGCGGATCAACTCGGCGATGCCGTCGTCGAGCGTGTAGCGCGGCCGCCAGCCGAGGGACTCGAGCTTGGCGTTGCTGACGATGTAGTCGCGCTTATCCGGATCGCGCCCGATATCGGATTCGAGGATCGTGAGGTCGGGGAGCTGGCGCTGGATGCGCTCGGCGAGCTGCCGCTTGGTGAGGTTGGCGTCGGAAAGGCCGACGTTGAAGATCCCGTTCCGCATCCTGTCGAAGTGCTCGAGGGCGTAGAGAAAAACGCCGGCGATGTCGCGGACGTGGATGAAGTTGCGACGGAAGCCGCTTTCAAAAAGCACCAGCACGCCTTCCGCCACGGCGCGGTGCACGAAGTCATTCACCAGGAGATCCAGACGCATGCGCGGCGAGGCGCCGAAGGCGGTGGCGAGTCGGAAGCTGGCGGCGTTGCCGGCCTCCATCAGCATCGCTTCGGCGGCGACTTTGGTGCGGCCGTAGTGGGAAATCGGCGCGAAGGGCGTCGACTCCGTGCACTCCGCGTCGGGCTGGGAGCCGTAGCCGCTATTGGTATTCGGGAACAGGACCCACTGGTGGGGGGAGCGCAGGTCGAGCAGGGTGGCGACGGCGTCGGTATTGAGCTCCTGGGCGAGCCGCGGCCGCCGTGCGCAGACCGGGGCGCCGACGAGGGCGGCGAGCGGAATCAGCACGTCGGCGTCGCGCACCAGCGGGCGCAGCACGTCTTTGGAGCGGGCGTCGCCGCGCACGAAGTGGAAGTCGGCGCGGTGGACGTGGGAGAGCAGCGGCGTCTGGTCAAAGAAAAGACTGTCGAGCACCGTGACCGCATGGCCGGCGCTGAGAAGCGTTTCCGTGAGCACGGAGCCGACGTAGCCGGCGCCGCCGGTGATCAAGACTTTCATCCGAGCTCCTCCGGCGCTTGCCGATCCGCTGATGTTGGCTTGCTGCGCCATCGATAGACATAGAGCCGCAGGCAGTGTCTGAGGTACTGCAAGAAGACGCCGAAGCTTTGCTTGCTTTCGCCGCCGAGGCGGGGCCCGAAAACGATCGGGACCTCGACCACCGTCCGGGGCGCGGCCTTGACCGCGACTTCGAGCACGATCTTCCAGCCGACCGGGTCGAGATCCAGGGACTCCACCAGCTGGCGGCGCGCGGCCATCAGGCCGGTGGTGGGGTCGCTCATCGGCGTCAGGCCGCGGGCGAAATAGGCCGCGAAGCGCGACTTGAAGCGACCCCACAGCGGCCAGTCGCGGAAGCCGCCGCCGTCCGCCAGGCGGCTGCCGACGGCGATCTCGGCGCCGTCTCGGATCGCCGCGGCGAGGCGGGGCAGAGCCTCCGGGGGATGGCTGCCGTCGGCGTCCATCACGATCACGGTCTCGCCGCGGGCGCGGGCGAAACCGGCGAGCACCGCGGTGGCGAGGCCGCGCTCATCGCGGCGCTCGATAACTTCAAGGGGCCAGAGGGCGGCGAGCTCGCGGGCGACGGCGGCGGTGCCGTCGGGGGACGCGTCGTCCACCACGATCACCTCTGCGGTAAAACCGGAGTCGCGAAGGTAGCGGAGCGCCTCCGGCACCAGGTGCGGCAGGCTTTCCGCTTCGCAATAGGTCGGGAGGATCAAGCTCAGCTGCGGGCTGAGTCCGGCGTCAGGTGATTCGTCCATGCGAAAGGTGGAGATCCGGCGGAGTGGAGAGGGCCGGGGGCCCAGCTTGCACCAAGCCTTGTCGCCTGGCAAGCTCCGCACGATGTTGGAGCGAATCTGTTCCCCCGCCGCCCACCGGTCGCGGCCGCCGCCTAAAAAACTCCCCCGGGGGGGGGCGCTAACCACCACCTTGGGGCCCCCCTCGCCCCGCCGGGGGGGGTTTTTGGGGGGCGGCGACCGGTGGGCGGCGGGGGAACAGATTCGCTCCAACATCGTGCGGAGCTTGCCAGGC
>JBCDKB010000263.1:0-11698 GCA_038747035.1 Acidobacteriota bacterium
GCGCCGGATCCGGAGGACGAGGAAGACCTCGAAGAGCTCCTCGAAGGGATCGCTTTGCACAAAGTCAGGAAGGAGCGCTCCGATGAATGACCCCCCAGACGACACGGCTTTCGCGGCGCTCAGCTTCTGAAAGTCGCAGTCCCTGTCGCCCTTCTCGGGCTGGGCGGCGGCGGACTTTAAAAGATTTCCTTCACACAGTTGACATCACCTTTTCGGGACATATTTGGGGATACCCATGAACTTTCGATCCATCCACCTCTTGGCCATCATCGCGCTGCTGACGTCGGCGTTCGGGGCGTGGTCCGTCGACGCGCAGGAAGTCTGCTCGGCGAATCTGTTGAATCGCTCGGCGGTCATCGACGACGACGCTTTTACGATCGCGGGCGTGCCGAGCGAGGAAGGCTTCCAGCGGGTGCGCGTGACCTGCGAGGGCCCCGACGGGACGCGCCGGGGCCAGTCGAGGCTTTTCTCGATGCGGCCCGGCGGCTCCGTGGTGCTGGATGGGATCGATTTCAGCCAGTTTGACCCGATTCCGGTGGCCCTTGATATCTCGGTCAGCCCGCCGGCCCTGGTGCGGGTGGGCGAGCGCGGCAGCATCTCGGTCGACGGCCTCTTGACGGACGGGTCGGTGGTGCCGATGTTCGACTCGAGCCAAGGTACGGAGTATTGGGTGAGCGACCCGAATGTCGCCGAGCTGGTGTTCAACCCGGTGAGCCGGCGCTGGAATATCATCGCCCGGGAGCGCGGGCGCGTGATCGTCGGCGCCCGCCGGGACGGCGTGGTCGCGGCGGTGGAAGTGGAAGTGCCGATTCCGAATGACGCCGACGGCGACGGCATGACCGATGAATTCGAAGAGATCCTCGGCCTCGACCCCAACGACCCGAGTGACGCCTTCGACGATCCGGACGGTGACGGCCTGGGCAACCTCCAGGAGTTTGAGCTCGGCACCGACATTTTCGTCGCCGACACCGACGCCGACGGCCTCGACGACGGCCGAGAGGCGGAGCTCGGGACGCTCGGCGCGGACCCGGATACCGACCGCGACGGCCTCGACGACGGCGCCGAGATCGGCCGCGGTACGAATCCGTTCGCTCCGGATACCGACCTCGACGGCGTGCTCGACGGCCTCGAAGTGGCGGTCGGCACCGACCCGCTCGTCCCCGACGCGACCACGTCGGTGGTCGGACGCATCCTCGATGACGAAGGCTCGGTGCGGGCCGGGGCGTCGGTGCTGGTCTTTGGCCGACTCGCGGCGACCACCGACGCCGTCGGTCTTTTCGTGCTCGACCACGTGCCCGCCAGCCGCGGTGTGCTCGAGGTCGCGGCGCGGGCGATTCGCCCCCTGCGGGACCCGGTCACCGGCGCCACCCGCCAGCAGATTCTCGACGCGTCGTTGACCGCGTCGCCCGTCGCCGCCGGCATCACCGACCTCGGTGACATCGTGGTCGTGCCGCGGGAAGGCCGCGTCGGCGGGACGGTGGTCGATCCGCGCGGCGAACCGGTGGGCGAAGCGCGGGTGACGCTGCGCTCCGGCGTTGACATCAGGTCGCGCAACGCCGACGCCGCCGGCGCCTTCGACTTCCTCGAAGTGGGCGCCGGTCCGCTGGTGGTCGAAGCGGTGGACCCGCGCACCGGCCTGCGCGGTCGGACGTCGACCCAGCTGGCGGTCGCCGGCGACGTCGCGTTGACGGTCCGCCTCGGCGCCTTCGGCAGCGTCACCGGCCAGGTCCTCGAGCGCGACGGCGAGACGTCGGCGGGCGCCGGCGTCGCGGTGGAGCTCAAGCGCAGCGCGTCGGGCGGGGCCGTCGAGACGACGACCTCGGACCGCGACGGTCAGTACCGATTCAATTTCTTGACGCCGGGTCGGTACGTCATCGACGCCACGTCGCCGGACGGCGAGCGCGGCCGGACCGAGCTGGTGATCGAGGAGACATCGCAGGAAATCAACGCCGATGTGATTTTCCTCGGCCGCGGTTCCGTCGAAGTCGACGTGCTCGGTACGACGGGCCTGCCGATCAGCGGCGCCGAAGTGACTCTCGTCTCCCGAGGTCTCTTCGAGCAGGAGCTGGCGGTGACCGCCGACGCGTCCGGCCGCGCCGTCCTCACCGACGTCTTTATCGGTGAATTCTCAGTCACGGCGCGCAACCCGGTGAATAACCGTCGCGGCCGCGGCGGCGGTGAGCTCACCCGCGAAGGGGATATCGAACAGCTGACGATCCGCGTCGCCGAGACCGGCGCCATCAGCGGTCGGGTCTTCGCCGCGGACGGCGTCACCCCGGTCGCCGGCGTGCCCGTGAGTACCAACGGCCGCACGGCGACCAGCGCCGCCGACGGCTCCTATCGATTCGACACCCTCGCCCTCGGCGCCTACACGGTGTCAGCCCGCGTCACCGGCACCGCGGAGTGCGCGGTCGAAGTGGGCATCATCGACGCGCCGCTCGAGGAAGAGCAGGTCGACCTGACGCTCAACGGCATCGGCGTGCTCGAGGTGGAAGTTTTCTGGGCCGACGGACGCCCCGCGGCCGGTGCGTCGTTCCGCTTCAGCGGCGGCGAGCCGTGCGGCGCCGCGCGCACGGTCAGCACCGACGCGGATGGCCGGGCGGTGCTCACGGGTCTGCCGGCGGGGCCGTTCGTGGCCAGCGTCACCTCGCCGGTGGGCGGCTTGACCGACCGCTTGAGCTCGACGCTGCTGGCGGGTGAGACCCTGCCGGTACGCCTCGAGCTGGAGGCTTCCGGCTTCATCGAAGGCACGGTCTTCCTGCCGGACGGCGTGACGCCGGTGCCCAATGTAAAGGTGGATTGGAGGAACCGCAGCCGTCGGACCGACGCCTCCGGGGCCTACCGCTTCGAGTGGGTGCAGGTCGATGAGAATCCGCATACCGTCAACGCCCGCACCTCCACCCGGCGGGCGGAGGCCCGCGGCCTCGTGGTGCCGGAAGACGGCGCCGTGGTGCGGCGGGATCTGGTGCTCTCGCCGGTCGGTACGGTGACCGGGCGGGCGACCTATTCCGACGGCACGCCGGCGTCCAACGCGTCGATCGTGGTAAACCCCAGGGACTTCGGCCCGAATCGGAACGTGCGCACCGACCTCGACGGCTTCTATACCGCCGAGGAGGTCGCCGCCGGGCGCATCCTCGTCACCGGCCGCGGCTCTGACCGCGACGCCTCGGGCCGCGGTAGCGGCGCGCTGGCGGCGGAAGGGGAAGTGGTGACCGTAGATCTGGTGCTCATCGAGGATGAACCGGACGAGGCCTTTACGACCCTCTGGGACGCCAATAACCAGTTCTACCGCCTCTCCCGGACCACGGGCGATATCCGCGGCGGCACCCTCGGCCTCTTCGACGGCGACTCCGATCTGAATATCGGCGCCGCCCGACTGGAGATCGGCGTCGGCGGCACCTTCCGGATCTTCGAAGGCTCGTCGTCGAGCGTCGCCGGCCGGGAGCTCCGGATCACGGGCAATGACCCGTCCGGACTCGAGGTCGAGCGTCGGACGCAGGTGCCGCGGGACGGCTACTTCGCCCGCCACCTCGAATCCCTGCGCAATCCGGGGAGCGAGCCGATCGCCGTCGACGTGCGCCTCGATACCCACTTCGAGTTCCTCACCAACGTGCGCAACGGCGCGGCGTTCTTCGACCCGGTCCAGATCGCCCGCACGTCGAGCGGCGACGACGCCCTCGCGCCGGCCGAGCCCGGGGCGGAAGGCGACCGCTGGGTCGTCCTCGACGCGATCTCCCAGAGCGCCAACGGCGCGGTCTTCGACGCCCTTTACCCGACCTATGCCCAGGTGTGGAGCGGCGTCGGCGCGGCGGTCGAGCCGTCGACGGTGGACTACGAAGTCGACTTCGCCGACCGCTTCAGCCGCCTGCGCGGCTCGTTCTCCCTGACGATCCTGCCGGGTGAGACGGTGACGCTGATGCACTTCACCGTGCAGCAGACGTCGGTCGCCGCCGCCCGGGCGGCCGCCGAGCGACTGTCCGAGCTGCCGCCGGAAGCCCTGGCGGGCCTCGGCGCCGCCGAGCTGTCGACGCTGGTCAATTTCGACCCGCCGGCGGGCGGCGTGAGCGAGCTCGAGTCGCTGCCGCTGCTCGACGGTGAGGTCACCGGCCAGGTCTTCGAAGGCGACGGCACGAGCCCGGTGGCCGGCGCCGAGGTGCGCTGGCGCAGCGCCCACCCGCTTTTTGAACGGGTGCGCACGGTGGAGTCCAATGACGGCGGCGCCTACCGCGTCCGGTCGACGTCTGAGAACAACGGCCGACGCGTCGTCGTGCCGCGGGTTGAATACTCGGTCGACGCCACCCATCCGGTCACCCGCGGCCGTTCGCCGGCGGTGCCGGGGGATTTGGCGGGCGCGGCGACGGCGCAAACCGACATCGCTTTTGTCGACACCAGCATTGTCGAAGGCACGGTCTTCGCCGCCTCCGGCGCGGTCGCCAGCTTCGGCGAGGTCGTCTTGCGCGGTCGCGAAGAGCTGATCAACCTGAGGCGTGATTTCGGGGACGACGGTCGATTCGAATTCAACGGCCTGCCGCCGGAGATCTTCACGCTGGTGGCGACCAGCCCCCACCCCCAGGGCTCCCCGATCCGCACGGCGGGTTCCGCAGCGGTCACGGGCGGCGGCCAGCGGGTGCTTTCCGACCTGACGCTGCCGGCCACCGGCGGCGTCGAGGGCCGGGTGCTCACCGGCGACGGCTTCCCGGCGGTCGACCTCTTGATCGAGCTGCGCGGCCCGAGTTTCCGCCGCTCCATGCAGACGGATACCGGCGGTCAATATCGACTTTTCGACGTGCCCGAAGGCTTCTACCGCCTGCGCGTGGTCGAGCCGCTGACCGGCATCCCGACGGAGATTCCGGTCGAGATCCAGGGCGGTGTGCTCACCGCGCTCGACGTGCCGCTCTTCGGCTTGGCGTCCATCGACTTGACCGTGACCATCGCCGACGGCCGCGCGGCGGCCGGTGCGACGATCCGCGTCGAATCGGCGGCGGTGGGCGGCGGTTTCCGCACCGTCGGCCGAACGCGCAGCGACGGCACTCTGCGGATCGAAGACGTGCCCGTCGGCGACGCGGCGGTGCGCATCGTGCACCCGGAGAATCCTTTCCTGGTGATCGAAGAGACGCTCTTCCTCTCCGAAGGCGGCGCCGTGGTGCCGCTCGCCGTCGAGCTGCCGGTGGACGAAGCGCCGGCGGTCGAAATGGTGCTGCCGACGCCGGGTACGACGGTCTTCCCGGGCGATTCGCTGCGCATCCAGGCGGTGGCCGGCGATCTGGTCGGCGTCACCAAGGTCGACCTGATCGTCGACGGCCGGATCATCGAAAGCGATCCGCGGGCGCCCTTCATCGTCAACTACCGCGTCATCGAGCCCGCCGGCACCCAGCTGCGGGTGTGGGCGGTGGCCCACGACAACGGCGTCAATACGACGGCGACGGTGCCGGTGACGGTCACCGTAGGCCAAGACCTCGTGCCGCCGACGGTGACCGTGCGCTCGCCGACCGGCGACTCGGTGATCGAAGGCGAGGCCCTGCGCCTCGACGCCCTCGCGACGGACGACCGCTCCGTGGCGCGCACGGAATTGTGGGTCGACGGCGCCCTGGTCGCCGAAGACACGGGTAGCACCGTCGACGTCCGCTTCACCGCCCCGGCCCTGGCCGCCGGATCCTTCACCCTCGAGGCGGTGGCCTTCGACGTCGCCGGCAACCGCGGCAGCACCACCCGGGTCTTTACGCTCGACGCCGACCAGCCGCCGACCGTCGATTGGCTGTCGCGGCCCGAGGACGGCGTGCGCTTCACGGAAGGCGAGCAGCTTCGAGTCTCCGGCACGGCCGCCGACGACCTCGACGTCGAGGTCGAGCTGGTGGTCGACGGACCGCTCGCCGACGAGACCGTCGTGCAGGTCCGGACCCGGTTGCCCTATAGCTTCAGGTGGAATACCCCGTCGCTCGACGCCTTCGGCGACACCGTCGAGGTGTGGCTGCGGGCCCGCGACAGCGCCGGCCAGACGGCGGAGACGAGTCGTCTGATTCTGGACCTGCGTTCGGACACCCCGGCGGAGGTGAGCTTCCTCGCGCCGCTCGACGGCGACAGCTGGGTCGAAGGCACGGAGCAGGTGATCGAGCTGGCGGTCACTGACGACCGCGGCATCGACCGCGTCACGCTCTTCGTCACCGTCGGCTCGGAGGCGGAAGCGCCCCTCGGCTCCCTGACCGCCGAACCGTGGCGCTTCGACTACCCGGTGCCCGCGGGCGACGGCGGCACGCCGATCGTGCTGCGGGCGGAGGTCACGGATAGCGGCGGCAGCGTCACGGAGGCGACGGTGACGCCGGTACTGGCGGATGACACCGCGCCGCCGACCGTAGAGCTGACGTCGCCCGTGGACGGTGCGGTGGTGTCCACCGGCAATACGGACTTGATCTTCGTGGTCGACAAGACCTCGGGCAACTCCGGAAGCCTCGGCGTCGACCTCGACGGCGACGGCACCACGGACTCGGTGTCGACGGCCCAGGAGCTGGTGATCGACGGCCTGCTGGATCGTCTCGATGCGCAGAATAGCCGGGTCGGGGTGGTGAGCTACCGCAGCACGGCGGCGGTCAACGTCCCGTTGACCAACGACTTCGACGCCGTCCGCGACGTCACCTTCCCCTTCGTCTTTGGCTCCGCCACCCTCGGAGACGCGGTGGAGCTCGCCCTCGACGAGCTCGGCGGCCCGGCGGCGCGCCGTGAGGCCTTGCCGGTCATCATCGTGCTGAGCGGCCGGGATCCGGCGGCCGGCGCCGCGGAGATCGCCCGCCTCGTGGGCCACGGCGTCGTGGTGCACGGCGTCGGCGTCGGCGAGCTCGAGCGTCCGGGTCTCGAGGCGGTGACTTCGGCGACGGGCGGCGTCCGCCTGACGCTCGATACCGCGGAGGGTCTCGACAACGTGCTCGGTACCCTCGGTAACGTCGGCTTGCAGCAGCTCACGCTCGAGGCGACGGCGGATGACGACGTCCTGCTCGAGGAAGTGCGCTTCGCGGTCGTCGCCACCGACGGCTCGATCGATACGACCCTGGTCGATAGGGAAGAGCCCTACGCCGTGGCCGTGCCGCTGCCGGCGCTGAGCCGGTCGGTGGAGCTCGACGTGACGGCGACGGCGGTAGACGTCGGCGAGAACGAAGTCAGCTCCGAGACCCGCCGGGCGACGGTGACCCCCACCGACCAGACGCCGGCGATCTTCGAGCTGCTGCCGTCCGGGGCCGCCGCGGGCGACCAGATCGTGATCCGCGGTCGGTTCCTGTCGATCGTCGCCAGCTCCAACCTGGTCGACTTCGACGGTCTGCCGGCGACGGTGCTCGGTGCGTCGAAATTCGAGCTGCGGGTGGAGGTGCCCTTCGGCGCCCGCACCGGGCCGCTGACCGTGGGCTTGAACGGCGTCACCACCGAGGCGCTGCTCTTTACCCTCGACTCGGACTACGACGGCCTCGGCGATGAGGAAGAAGTCTCCCTCGGCACCGATCCGTTCAACCCCGACACCGACGGCGACGGCCTCGGCGACGGTGATGAGATCGACCTCGGCGCGGATCCGCTCGACGCCGACAGCGACGGCGACGGCATGCCCGACGGCTACGAAGTCGACCGGGGTTTCGATCCCACCGACGCCGCCGACGGCGTGCTCGACGCCGACCTCGACGGCTTGAATAACGCCGACGAGTTCGTCGCCGGTAGCGATCCGCTCGACGCCGACACCGACAATGACACGCTCTTGGACGGTGAAGAGGTCCTGACCTACGGTACCGACCCGACCGTCGCGGATACGGACGGCGGCGGTATTTCCGACGGCCAGGAAATCGCCCTGGGCACGGATCCGCTCAATCCCTTCGACGACCTCGTCACGCTGCCGCGCACGCTCATCGACGGCGACGGCTTCGAGTGGGACGTGGTGTCCCGGGGTCGTATCGGCGACGGCACCAACGACGCCTTCGACCTGGCGTTCACGAGCCGCGTCGGCCCCTACGGCCGCTGCTCGAGCTCGACCGGCGACTGCGCGACCCGCGCCACGCCGGAGGACGGCGGACGCGAGCTGCAGCTGCCGGCGGATGACGTCTTCCGTCCGGAGGGCCTCTACATGGCGCGCAAGATCTACGTGCCTGAGGATGACGCCTTCGTGCGCTACCTGGAGATCGTCGAGAACCGGGCGGCGGAAGCGCTCACGGTGGATCTGTCCATCGACGTCGATTACGGCGCCGACGCTTTGTCACAGCGCATCGCGACGTCGACCGGCGACGCGACCCTCGGACTGCGGGATCGCTGGATGATCGTCGACGACGAAGACGTGTCGGGTGCGCCGGCGGTGACCTGGGTGTGGGCCGGCGCGACGACGCGCCAGCTGCCGCAGCGGGTGACCAGCCGCGTCGGCTTGGGCGATGACCGGGCGACGGTGACCTATCGCCTGACGATTCCGGCGGGCGAGCGGCGCATCGTGATGCACCTGGCGGCGCAGTCGACGTCGCAGGCGACGGCGCTCGATCGGGCGGCGGCCCTGGACGCGGCCGCCGGCCGTGCGCTGGACGGCCTGTCGGCCCAGGAGCGCGCGGAGATCGTGAATTTCTTCGCCGTACCCGACGCCGACCTCGACCGGCTCTCCGACGCCCGCGAGGCCGCGCTCGGGACCGACCCCACCAACCCCGACAGCGACGGCGACGGCCTGCTCGACGGTTTTGAGGTCGACTACGGCCTCGACGCGGGTCAACCCCTCGATCCGACGGCGGCGGACGACGCCTCGGCGGACCCCGACGCCGACGGCCTGACCCATTTCGAGGAGCAGGACACGCTGGCCGACCCGTTCGCCTTCGACAGCGACGGCGACGGCCTCGGCGACGGCGATGAAGTGCTCGCCGGCTCGGAAGCGAGCCTGCCCGACACCGACGACGACGGACTCTTCGACGGCGAAGAAGTGCAGCTCTTCGGCACGGATCCGACGGTGCGCGACACCGACGGCGGCGGGCTGAACGACGGTGACGAAGTCGCCGCCGGCAGGGACCCGCTCGACGGCACGGACGACGTGCTGGAGGTGTCGCTACCGCGGGTCTTCGAAGACGGCGACGGCTACTTCTGGGACGTGCAGCGCAACGGCGGCATGTATGAGGGCACCGACGGCGCCTTCACCGGCAGCCGGATCCCGTTTGTCACCGACGGCACCTTCGAACAGCTGGTGGATGGCGAAGCGCCGCTGCCGAGTCAGTGGGAGCGGGCGAACCTCGTGAACTTCGGTCGCGAGATCGTGACCGGCAGCTTCTTCTTCATCGGCGACGCGCCGGTGCGGAGGTCGCGCCGCATCTTCATCCCCGAAGATGACTCGTTCGTGCGCTATATCGAGATCTTCGAAGCGGTCCCGGGCTTCTCGGACCAGACCATCGAGGTGACGATCGATAGTCGCCTCGGCTCCGGCATCGAGACGATCCTGGCGGCGACGTCCTCCGGCGACGCCACCTTCACCCTCGACGACGACTGGATCATCACCGATGACCTCGACGGCTTCGACCGTCCGGCGGTCGGCCACGTGTTCCACGCCCCGAACGCCGAGCTGGCGCCGATCGCGGTGTCGACGACGGCGCCCGGCGGCGGCCGCTTGAGCTTCACCTACGAGCTCACGATCCCCAGGAACACCACCGTCGCCTTGATGTGGTTCGGCATCCAGGACCGCGACCGGGCGGGCGCCATCGCCACCGCCGAGCGCTTGAAGCGCATGGGCGGCAGCGCGCTCGACGGCATCCCGACCTTCCTGCGCGACCGCATCGTCAACCTCTTCCCGTACCTCGACGCGGACTTCGACCGCCTGAGCGACGAGGACGAGGCGGCGGCCGGCACCGACCCGTTCGACGCCGACACCGACGACGACGGCCTCACCGACGGCTTCGAGGTCACCAACGGCCTCGATCCCCTCGACGGCAACACCGACGCCGACGGCGACGGGCTCGACAACGCCGATGAGCTCGCCCGCGGCACGGATCCGGCGAATGCGGATACCGACGATGACCGGCTCTCGGACGGCGATGAGGTCCTGGTGTGGGGCACCGATCCGCTGGTGAGCGACACCGATACGGGCGGCGTCGCCGACGGCGACGAAGCGCTCTTTGACGGTACGGATCCGCTCTCGGACCTCGACGACCGACCGCCGCTGCGCTTGACGACCGCCTTCCGCCCGGCCGATCCGGATATCGCGGTCGACGCGAACGGCGCGTCGCACGTGGTCTGGTCGATCGACGAGGAAGACGGCATCGCCTACGCCATGGTCGGGGCGGACGGTCAGGTGCTGATCGAAGAGACGCGGGTCGACCCGGGTCGCCCCGGCGGTTTCCAGCCGCGGGTTGCCGTCGACTCGGCGGGTCACGTGCATATCGTCTGGTACGACTTCGTCGACTTCCTCTACTCCCGCCTCGATCCGTCGCTCGACGACCAGAACGGCGACGCCGCCGATATCCTGAGCCTGCGCCAAGCCGGGCCGGTGGTCTTCCGGTCCCGTCCGGACAGCGGCGGCGGCGGTGACGGCGGCGGCGGCGATGGAGAAGGCGACGGGGGCGGCGACGGACCGTGCTGCGGCGTCGGCGCGCCGGCGCCCGAAAAGCCGGCCGCGCTGGGTCCCCGGGGTGCCGCCGAAAAGGCGCTCTTCTTCGATCCGGAAAATAACTTCCGCATCGACTTGTCGGTGGACTCTTCGGACCGTCCGCACGTGCTCTGGCAGCTCGAGCTGCCGGCGGTGGTCTCGCAGGGCATCACCGCGGCGCCGACCAAAGGCGGCTTCGGCGCCGACTGGTCGAACCAGGTCGGGCTCATGGCGCTCGACCGCTTCGGCCAGCCCCGGGGCACGGAGCGTCTGCTCTTCGACACCACCTTCGCCGAAGACGGCCCCGAGGGCTATCCGTCCATCGCGGCGGACGGCGTCGGCGGCCTGCACATCGCGTGGCGCGGCCAGGATACCGGCGCCGGCGGCGGCGGCGGGTCCGGCGGTGGCGGCGGCGACGGCGGCGGCGACGGCGGCTTCGGCGATGGTGACGGCGGCTTCGGCGATGGTGACGGCGGGGGCTTTGGCCTTGGCGCCGGAGTCAGCGGTCGCGAAGACTGGACCAAGGAAGAGTGCGGCGAAGAGGGATGCGAATGTCCGGAAGAAGATCCGGATTGCGAGCCCGGCGGCGGTCCCTCCGGCCCCTCGGGCTGGGGACTGTGGTACGCCCTGGTGGACGCCGGCAGCGGCGATCTGCGCATCGCGACAACCAACCTCTTCCCGACGGCCACGCAAACGATCGGCCACGTCGACCTGGCGGTGAACGACCGCGGCGACCGGGTCGAGCTGGTCTACCAGGACGCCGTCGCCGGCACCGCCGAGCTGTGGCGGGCGACCGTCGATCCGAGCCGGGATGACCGCAGCGGCGACGCCGCCGAGGCGGCGACGCTCATCGTCGCCAACCAGACGCTCTCGGAGCTCGACGGCATCCAGTCGGTCCGTCCGGGCCTCGCGCTCGACGCCGTCGGCAATCTGCACATCGCCTGGCTCGAAGAGATCGTCGGCGAGTTCGGCAGCTCGGCGCAGCCGCGCCTCGGCGTCTTCGACGCGGACGGCGTGGCGGTGCGTCCGGTGCTGCCGTCCGGGGTGAATATCCCCGACGGCGAACGGGCGCCGCGCATGGACCCGGCGACGTCGGGGGTGTCTTCGGCGATGGCCTGGGCCTAC
>JBCDKB010000264.1:0-11697 GCA_038747035.1 Acidobacteriota bacterium
CCGGCGAGCAGCAGGATGGACGCGCCGTCGAGGGTGGCGGCGAGGTCGCGGAAGAGGTGCTCGAGCAGCGGGCGGCCGGCGATCGGCGTCAGCGCCTTCGGCAGGTCGCCGATCGAGCCCGCGAGGCGTGTGCCTTTGCCGCCGCAGACGATGACGATTTGGGGCGAAGCGTCAGGCATCGCGGGCGGTATCTCCGGGGCCGAGGTCGCTCATCGCGGCGGAGCCTACCGCACTCAACCCCGGTCGCGTCGCTCGCCGACGCGCCAGGCGAAGAGCAGCAGAAAGAAAGTCAACGCGCCGGCGACGCCAAGCGCCCGAACCATCGCTTCGGGCTGGCCGGTGAGCTGGAGAAGCGTCGCGAGCAGGCCGAGGGCGGGGGCGGCGATGATGAAAACGGTGATCGGTCGGTCGCGGGCCCAGAGGTAGGGGATCAGTACCTCCAGCAGCACCAAAGGGATCGCCGCCCATACGTAGGTCCGCGCCAGGCCGGCGGCCGCCGCTTCCAGCTGGGGGCCGTAAATCCAGCGCAGGGGAAGGGCCGGGTCGACGGAGATCAGGGCCGCCGACCCGACGGCGACCGCGGCCACGAAGAGGAGCGGTGCCCCCAGGACCCGCAGCCGGGCCGACACCACGGCGCGCGGAAACATCGCCAGCACCACCGGCAGCGGCAGGAAGATCAGCGCCCGCGCCAGCATCGCGGCTTTGCCGTAGGCCGCGAGGGCGTCGCCGTCGAGCAGCCGCTGGGCTAGGATGAGGTCGGCGTTCATGAGCGTGAAGAGCAGGAGCTGGCCGCCGGCGACGGAGAGCGTATAGCGACCGACCCGCCGCACGTCGAGGTCGCGGAGCCCGGCATGGCCAGGCGAGGAGTCCGGCAGGCGGCTGTGCAGCGGCAGCGTGGAGATGCCGAGGGTGACCAGCGCGCCGGCGACAAAGGCGAAAAGCACCGACGCCACCCGGCCGCCGCCGGCGGCGATGAGCGCCGCGAAGCCGAGGCGAGCGGCGGCGCCGCCGAGCGCCGCGGCCGCCATCCAGCCGAAGAGTCGGTGGCCCTGGAGCATCCCCTGGAGCAGCGGCGTCATCAGTTGGAGCACCGCCACCACGCCGAGCAGCCAAAGGGCGAGCAGCGACGGCGCCGCGAGCGGTCCTTCGAGCGCCCACGAGGCGGCGAGCCACAGGGCGAGGGCCGCCGGGGCCCAGGTGGCGGCGCGGCGCAAGACCCGTCGGCTAAGCCGCGGGCCGGTGGAGGAGTCGGCCTCCGGATCGGCGGTGACCCTTGCCATCGCGACCTGCAGCGCGTTCGAGCCGACGGAAAGCACGTTGAGCAGTCCGATCAGCGACACCAGCGCCGCGTAGTCGACGCCGTCCATGGTGCGCCCGAGCACCACGTGCACGCCGAGGAAGAGCAGGCCGGCGAGGCCGTTGGCGACGATGAGCAGCGCCCCGTCGGCGGCGAAACGACGGCCGCCGTCGTCGGTGACGAAAGCGTCGTCGCGGGTTCGGGGCTCGGACACCGGCGATGGATCCTCAGTGCATCAGGTTGTCGAAGTCGTAGCGCGTTCGGCCGACGAGCAGACCCGACGTGAAGTAGAACGCGAACGCGTAGAGTCCGACCACCGCGAAGGGCACCACCAGCGGCAGCCGCCAGCTGCGCACCGAAACTAGCGCCGCCTTCTGCCAGCGGAACGCCAGGACAAGCACCAGGAGGGGCAGCCACGGCCACAGCATCGGCACCAGACTCAGGGCGCAGGCTATGACCAGGCCGAATTGCTGGGCCGCGAATCGCCAGTAGCCGGGGACGCGGCGTCGGTACTTGAAGTAGAGCGGCGCCGTCGCGCCGGCGACCTCGGAGTTCCGGCAGTACTTGCGCAGCAAACCGGCGGCGGAGTGGCGCTTGCCGAGTCCGTGGAGGTGCTCGGCTTCAACCTCGGGGGCGGCGATCGCGCCGTGCTCGGCGAGTCGCATCGAGAAGTCGAAGTCATTGCCGCCGAGCGGCAGACGCTCGACGTCGAAGCCGCCGCTGGCGAAGAACGCCGCCCGGCGCACGCCGTTGAGCTTCAGGTCGAAGTCATCGAGCACGCGATCGCCGAGGTAGCGGGCCATGAAGACCTGACCCCAGAAGTCGTATTCGGCGAAGGCGAGGTCCGGGCCGAGGCCGATGAAGCTGGTGCCGACGACCTCCGGGTCGTCAAACGCGCGGCGGATTTTCTCGAGGGCGTGCGGATCGAGCACCCGCACGTCGGCCTGCATGAAAAGAAAGATCTCGCCGCGGGCGGCCTCGGCGCCGAGCTGCTGGGCCACCGCCATACCCGCGTTGTCGGGGTCCTGGACGGCGATCAGCGTCGGCCGCTGGGCGGTGAGCGGATGGTTCCGAATCACCTCCACGGAATCGTCGGTGGAAACACCGTCGATCCACAGCACCTCAAATGGAAAGCTGGTGATTTGCCGCGCCAGGCTATCGAGGCAGACCGGCACCGTCGGCGCTTCGTTGCGCAGCATGACGATCACCGACAGCTCGGGCTTGATCTTCGGCTGGCCATCTTCGCCGCCGGGACCGTCGTCAAACCCGTGGACGATATGGAGACTCACGGGGTGGCCTCGGAAGGACGTCGGAAGACCGCGACGGCGAGCATAAGGAGGGCGAGGCGACCGGCGACGGAGAGGGCGAAGAGGCCTTGGGGCGGCGCGAACTCGAAGACCACCCGGTGCTCGCCGTCACCTACCTGGACGGCCTGGAAGATCGAATTGGCGCGCAGCAGCGGCGCCCCTTCACCGTCGATCGAGACGCGCCAGCGCGGGTCAAAGCGACTGGCGCGCAGCAGCATGCCCGGGCCCGTGACCCGGGCCTCGACGCGGGTGGGCGTCCGAGAGATGACCTCGAGGGCGCCGTCCCGATCGCGGGACTCGCGGGGGACCGCGGGGGGCGGCGGTGCGCCGTGGATGAAGCGGGCGGACGGGATGTCGAAATTCGGGTCGGCGAAGGCTTCCCGCACCGCGCGGTCGCCGGCTTCTCCGTCGTCGACCGGCGTCCACGTGGGCAGCAGGCGGAGGGCTGGACGGGCGGAACGCAGCTCGAGCAGGCTGATCGCTTCTTCGCCGCGTCGGCCGAGGGTGCGGCTGATGCGGTGGACGGGGTCGGTGAGTCGGGGGTCCCAATCCGCGGCGGTCCGCGTTTCGATGACGTAGAAATCGTCGGCGGCGTCCGGCAGGGCCGCGAGCTCGTCGACGGCGGGGCGCGTCGCGAAGAAGTAACGCACGGCCCCGAGTCGCCACAGGTCGAGGGGGCGCTGGCCGACGGCGGCGAAGAATCGAGCTTCCTCGCCCGGCAAAGCGCGGACGGAGATCGGATCGAAGAGCGGCGTGGCGCGGCTCGCGAAGTAGGTTTGGCGCCAGTTATTGAGCACGGCGTCGCGGGACGGCAGCAGCTTGATCCGTCCGTGCTCGAGGCGGTCGAGCGCTTCGACCACGGGCGAAGGGTCCCCGAGGTAGGCGCTGTCGTGGATCTCGACGTAGGGCCGGGCGGCGACGAGCAGCTGGGCGGCGACCAGCAGGGCGAGGGGGCCGCCGAAGGCGAGGCGCCGCACAGACGGCGAAAGCCCTTTGATCGAGAGCCAGGCGGCTAGCCGGCGGGCGGCGACGAGGCCGAGGAGCACGAGCAGGGCGCCGAGCACGGCCCTTTCGCCGGCGCCGGCGGCGGCGAGCAGCTGGGCGGGCTGCAAACCGGAGTCGGCGGGGAAGACCGCGCCGCTCAGCAGGACCAGTCCCACCGCGGCGAGCAGACAGCCGGCGTCAAAAGCGCGGCCGAAGCCGTGTCCGTCAGCGTCGGGCGCCTCGATGTGCTCGAGCAGTGCGTCGACGGCGTAGCCGAGCGCCACGGCGGCGAAGAGGACCGCCGGTCCGAGCCACTTCTCGGGGTTTCTGATCGTGCCCATAAACGGCAGGCTGTGGAAGACGCCGTACGCCACAAAGTGTCGGCCCCAGGCCAGCATCACCGATATCAAGAGCAGGCCGAGGGCGACCCAGGCGCGGCGCCGGTCGCCGGTGCTCCACTGGAATCGACGGCGCCCGAGGCCGACGGCGAGCGTCGCGAGCATCACCGCGACGGCGGTGCCGAAGTAATAGCCGCTGAGCTTGAAGTGGCGCCAGCCGCCGGCCTCGGGGTGGCCCGGCGTGCGGCCGAGGCCGCCCCAATACGGTGCGGTTTCCGACCGCGAGGACGAGCCGAAGAGGCCGGGGACGGCGAGCGCCAGGCTCTCCGACGCGGGATAACTCCACTGGGTCGCCCAGTCCCAGGCGGCTTCTTCCGTCTGCTCGACGTCGAGACCGGCGGCCAGCTCGGTGCCGGCCATCTTCACCAACGTGTGGCTCGACACGAGCGCGCTGGCCGACACCAGGACCAGAAAGAGCAGCGCGTATCGGCGCCAGTGGCGAAGACGTGCGCGCGGCGGGCGGGGTCCGAGGAGCCACCAGGCGGCGAGACTGAGGGCCAAGAACGCGCCGACGTCCGCGGTTTCGGCGATCGCCAAGCCGAGCGCGCCGCCGGCGAGGGCGATCGTGAGCGCTCGCCTGGGCGCCGCGCGCTGTGCATCGACGGCCTCAGCCCGCTCGATCAGGCCGAGGGCCAAGGCCGCCCACAAGAGCGCCAGCGGGCGCCCGAAAAGTCCGGCGAGTGTCGAGGTCAGCGTCCAGCCGCAGAGTCCGAGGAAGAGGCCGACGACCGCCGACGCCGTCCGCGACCGGCGCAGCTGACGGGCGAGCCAGAAGCCCGCCAGTCCGAGCAGGGCGGTGATGAAAAGTGGACCGACGCGGCGGTAGCCGTAGGGGCCGAGCGCGCTCTCGAGCGCGCTGAAACCGGCGATGCCGAAGCCCACGTCGCCGCGGCCGAAATAAAAATGGTCGTCCCAAATGCGCGTGATGCTCTCCGGGTACGCAAAGACCGGCGACAGCACGATCTCGATATTGCCGTCGTTGAACGCCAGCACGCGCGTCGCGCTCTGCCACAGGGGCCAGAGGACGACGGCGAAGCCGGCGACGCAGGCCAAGGCGACGGCGAGGGCCACGCGGACGTCACGTCGGTTTTGAGACAACTGTGCAGGCATGGGAGCGGCAGAGTATCTCGAAAACCGAAGAGGCGTCTCGGGGCGAAGAGCAAGCCCCGTCATGCGACACCGCTGATCGTGCGCTGCGGATCTGGCGCGGGGAGGGCGCGTGCTCGGGTGGATGACCCCGGAGAAATCTATGCTCAGGACGTGCCTCCTCATCGCGAGCCTCGCGGCGGCCACCGCCGCGACGCCGCCGGCCGTCGGCGCCCAGACGCTGGCCAGCGGCCTCTTTGACCTGCCGAATTCGACGGGCCCCGGCGACCCCGGGTTCAACTCGGCCCTGACGGCGAATCGCACGCTGCCCGCGGACCTGCCGCCGACCGCCGGCGCCGAGATCCACGTGCGCCTGCGCGACGTCAGCCGGCCGGACATGGTCTGCGATCTCGACGACACTTTCGGCGACCTGTTCAGCGGCTGCGCCGCCGTCGACTGGCCCTTCCCCGGCCGCCGCGGCATCAACCTCGTGGAGGTCGAAACCGACCAGGGTCTCGTGACGCTCCACCTGCGCATGAACGACACGCTCTCCCTCGACCCCGAGCCCGACGGCCCTTGAGACCATTCCGCCGTGGACGGGTCCGTCCGCACGTGGAGTGGAACACTGCCTGCGAACCTCGAGGGCGGCGGCTCCTTGCTGCTCGACCTGACGATGACCACGCTCGCCGACCAGGATTTAGTGATCGGCTACGAGGTCGTGGTCGGAGAGCCCGCCGAGGTGATCTTTGCCGACGGCTTCGAAGACGGCACGGCGGACGCCTGGTCGGCGGTGGTTCCGTGAGCTAAGCCCAGGTCCCTTGGCTAGGCCCTGAGGCCGCGGTAGATCAGGTCGACCAAGTGGACCCGGCGCTCGGCGACGAAGGCGTCGAGGTCGGGGGGCTCTCCGGCGAAGACTTCGAGGCTGGCGGCCATCGACTCTCGGGCGATCGGCAGGAAGAGACTCGCGCCCATGGCGGTGACGAA
Organism: Acidobacteriota bacterium; assembly: GCA_038747035.1. Taxonomy (GTDB): domain Bacteria; phylum Acidobacteriota; class Thermoanaerobaculia; order Multivoradales; family J023; genus JAUIJL01. The sequence goes on from JBCDKB010000264.1 coordinate 6,057, forward strand.
GGTCTGGAGCGGGTCGACGTCGCGGGATTCGCCGCGCTCGATCGCCGCCCGCAGGTTTTCGACGAAGGTCCGATATGGGGAGTCCGGCAGGCTATTGATGCGGCGCAGCATGGGCACGGCGACCGGGGCGCCGATCATATTTTCGTGCATCCAGAGCCGCACCATCGCCGGCTCCTCGTGGTAAGCCTGCACTTGATAGGCGATCAAGCCCTCGAGCGTTTCCCGCAGGCCTTGGCCCGGGCGCAGGCGCTCGCGGAGCGGGGCGCCCATGCGCATGAAAGCCTCTTCGAAAACGCGGGCGTAGAGCTCGTCCTTGTGCCGGAAGTAATAGTGCAGCGTCGACTTGCCAACGCCGGCGAGGGCGCCGATCTCCTGCGTGGTGGCCCCGTGGAGCCCCTTTTCGGCGAAGACCTCGAGCGCCGCGTCGAGCAAGCGGCGCTCGGTCTCCGTCGGTTCGCGGGAGATCGGCAGCTTCACGCGGCGGCTGTTTGTACTTCGGGGGGCGGCGCCGGCGCCGGGTCCGGCTCGATCCCCAGGTTGTCGTCGTCGAAGCTCACGCGGTAGAGGATGCCATAAAGCACCGGTACGAGGCCAAGGGTGAGCAGGGTCGACGCCACCAAGCCGAAGAGGAAGGCGACCGCCATCGGGCTAAACATCGGACCGCCGGCGATCCACAGCGGCGCTAGGCCGCCCACGGTCGTGGCGGTGGTGAGCAGGATCGGCCGCAGGCGGCGTTTCGACGCCTCGAGCACGGCGTCGGCCCGCGAGCGACCGAAACGTTTCATTTCGGTCTCAATCCGGTCGAGCAGCACCACGGCATTGTTGATCACGACCCCGAAGAGCGCGATCACGCCGAGTAGGGCCATGAAGCCGAAGGGTTTTTGCGTGAGCACCAGGCCTCCGACCACGCCGATGAGGGTGAAGGGCAAGGTCGCGATCACGATGATGGGCCCGCGCAGCGAGTTGAATTGCAGCACCAGCAGGCTCAGGATCGCGATCACGGCGATGGGCTGCTTGGCCTGGATCGAGGCCTGGGCGTCGCCCGAGGACTCGACTTCGCCGCCGAGCTCGTAGCGGTACCCCAGGGGCCACGACGCCTTTGCTTCCTCCAAGATCGGCACGAGCGCCGCAGCCAGCGAGAAGGGCGTCACGGAGCGGTCCGCGTCCGGGTCGAGGTCGGCTTGGACGGTGAGCGTCCGCTGCCGATCCCGGCGCAGGATCTTGCCGGGTTCGAGCGACACCCCCAGCTCGGCGACCTGGCCGAGGGGCACGGAGAGGCCCGCCGGGTTCATCACGTCGAGGCCGCGGAGCGCTTCAAGCCCCCCGTCCGAGGCGTGGCGGGAGCGCAGGACCACCGGAATCAAGTCGTTGCCTTCGCGGTATTGGGTGAGCTCCAGTCCTTCGGTGGCGGTCTCGAGGGACAGGGCGATGTCCGATTCCGTGAGGCCGGCCCGGCGGGCGCGGTCGTGGTTGACGTCGACCGTGACGGTCTTGCGATAGGTGTCCCAATCGTCGCCCACATGCTGGGTGCCGGGGAGACTGCGCAGCTTGGCTTTGAGGTCCGCCGCCAGGTCATAGAGCCGCGCCGGGTCCTCACCGCTCAGCCGCACCTCGACCGGGTAGTCCAGCGGCGGGCCGTTGCGCAGGCGGTCGACGCGGGCGAGCACCTCCGGATAGGTCCGGCGCATGAAGTCGCCGGTTTCCCGGATGATGCGGTCGAGCTCGCCGTTGGTCGAGGCGTGGGCCAGGATGAAGACGTAGTTGGGGCGCGGCGGCTCCGGGGTATAGCCGAGCAGAAATCGCGGGGCGCCGCTGCCGATGAAAGACGTCCAGTTGACGACGCCGGAGCGCGCGTAGGCCCTCTCGGTATTGGGCAGCCAGCGCTCCGTCTCGGACGGGTCGAGCTCGGCCCTCAACTCCTCCGCCAAGAATCGCTCGACCCCCGCCGTGACCTCCGAGGTGCGGGCGAAAGATGCGCTTTCCGGTAGCTCGAGCTCGATCTGGAACGTCGATTTATCGGTGCGCGGAAAGAAGAGCTGGGGCACGAATTGGAAGGCCCACAGGCTCACCGCGAGCAGGCCGACGAAGCCGGCGAGGGACAGCCAGCGGTGGCGCACGAGGGTCAGCAGCAGTCGCCGGTAGCGCCTGAAGAACGGGCCGTCGTAGATCGCGTCGTCCATCTCGGCGCCCGGGTCGGCGCTTCGATCGCCGCCGGCGGACCGCGCCGCGATCACCGACAGGAGCGGCGTCATGGTCAGCGACAGCACCCAGGCGAGCAGGAGGGCGATCGTCACGACCTCGAAGATCGCCGAAGTGTACTCGCCCGTCGTCGACTCGGCGAGGTAGGTCGGCAGCAGGGCGGCGGCGGTGGTGAGGGAGGACACCAAGAGCGGCAGCCGCAGCTCTGCGGCGCTCTCGATCGCCGCCTCGACCGGCGATTTTCCTTCCCGCATCGACACCTGGATGGACTCCGCCATCACGATCGCCGAGTCCACCAGCAGGCCGAGGGAGATGATCAGCGCCGCCAGCGACATCTGGTTCAAGGAGATGCCGAAGAGCTCCATGAGGACCAGGCTGCCGACCATGGTCAGCGGCAGCACCGCGGCGACGATCAGGCCGGTGCGCACGCCGAGGGTGAGCAGGGTCACGGCGAGCACGATGCCGATGCCTTGGAGCAGGCTGACGAGGAAATTCTCGACGCCCTTTTTCACCTGGCTCGTCTGGTAGGAGACGACGTGGAATTCCACGCCGACCGGCAGCTCCGCTTCGACCGCCCCGAGGGTCTCGAGCACCCGCGGTCCGAGCTCGGTGATCTGGCCGCCGTCGTCCATCGACACCGACAGGGTGATGGCCGGTTGGCCGTTGTACCGGATCTCGGAGCGCGGAGGATCCTCCGTGCTGCGGCGGATCTGGGCGACGTCGCCCAGGGAGGCGATGTCCCCCGACGGTAGCCGGAAGCGCATGGCGGCGAGCTCGTCCGGGGATTCGAAGCTCCCCGTCACCTCGAGCTCGAAGCGCTCGGCGTCGCTGCGCACCTCGCCGGCGGGGCGAACGATATTGCGCTGGCGGAGCGCCTCGGCGAGCAGCATCGGCGACAGGCCGAGGGCCTTGAGGCGCGCCGGGTCATATTCGACGAAGATCCGCTGGTCCGGGGCGCCCTGGAGCTCCACCCGCGACACCTCGTCGAGGGTGAGCAGCACCGCGCGGGCCCGCTCGCCGAGGCGCTCGAGCTCAACGAGGTCGAAGCCGTCGCCGGTGATCGCCACGACCGTGCCGAAGACGTCGCCGAAATCGTCGTCGACCTGCGGCCCGCGGATTTCGGGCGGCAGAAGGGGGCGGATGTCGAGCAGGGTCTCCCGCAGCTCGTCGAAGCCGACCTCGACCTGCTCCGGGCTCAGGGACTCGAGGAAGTTCACCTCCAGCACCGAGACGCCGCGCCGCGACTCGCTGGTCACGTAGTGGATCTCCTCGATGTCTTCGATGGCCTCTTCGATCGGGTCGGTGACCAGGAGCTCCACCTGCTCGGGGGAGGCGCCGGGGAAAATGCTGGTGACCACCGCCGTGCGGATCACGAAGCCCGGGTCTTCGGCGCGCGGCAGGCGGCCGAAGCTCAGGCTGCCGGCGAGCACCAGCAAGCCGAGGAAGACGCCGGTGGCGGTGCGGTTGTCGAGCGCGAATCGGGTGAGGTTCATCGCCCGGTCTCCGCGCTTCCAGCCGTCGCGTTGCCGAAGGGCCCGCCCTGCGTCGGGGAGACGGCCGGCGGCAGCTCCGCCAGCGGGTCGCTGCGCAGCAGGCTGACCTGCTCGCCGTCCGCAAGGAAAGTGACGCCGGCGGCGACCACGTGCTCGCCGGCGTCGACACCCGAGAGCACTTCGAGCCCTTCCGGCCGCAGGGCCCCCACCTCGACCGCGCGGCGCTCGACGGAGCGAACCTCGCCGTCGCCGGCCAGGACCACGAGCACATAGTGGCCGGCGGGGTCGCCGCTCACGGCTTCCGGCGGTAGCAGGACAGCGGCTTGACGCTCCGCGTTCGGATCGCCGAGCAGGCGGATATTGGCGGCCATGCCCGGGAGCGCCGCGACCTCGCCGTCAACGCGGGCGCGTACGGGATAGGTGGCGCCGCCGTCGCGGGGCGACGTGCCGACTTCCGTGACGGTCGCCCGGAAGCGGGCGTCGACCGCCGGCACCTGAACATCCACCGCGAGGCCGGGTCGAAGCGAAGCGATGGCGCCTTCCGGCACCGTCCACTCGACCTCGAGGGCGTCGCCGGCGGCGACGGTGGCGACGCCTTGGCCGGCGGCGAGGAACTCACCGACCTCGGCGAAGAGGTCGACGACCGTGCCGCCGTCCGGCGCCACGAGGCGGGTATGGCCGAGGTCGCGTCGGGCGATGTCCAGCCCGCGGCGCTCGGCCTCGGCGCTGCTCTTTGCCACCTCGAGGGCGGCGAGGGCGGTGTCGAGCTGGGCGCGGGTCGCGTTGTCGCCGGCGTAAAGCCGCTCGGTTCGGGCGTAGCCGGCGTCGGCTTCGCGGAGCCGCGCCTCCGCGAGCTGGAGGGCGGACTCCGCCCTCTCCACCCGCAGGCGGTAATCGGTCGGCTCGAGCCGGGCCAGGACTTGACCGCCGCGGACCACGTCGCCGAGCTCGGCGGGGCGGGCCAGGAGCCGGCCCGGCACTTGGAAGGCGAGGCGGGAGCGCGTCGAGGCCCGGACAGAACCCGAGAAGACGGCGGCGGACGCATCGATGGGCCGGGCTTCGGCGGTGCGTACCGGCCGCGGCTCCGCCTCGGCGGTCGGCGTGGCGTCGGGCGGCGCGCCGCAGCCGACGGCGGAGAGAACGGCGAGGGAGGTCAAGAGAAGGCGGGGGAGTGGACGAATCATCGGGCGAGCTCCGCGGGTTGCGGGGTCAAGAGGTCTTCGAGCGCCTGGATAGCCTCGGCGTCAAGGAAGTTTCCGGCGGCGCGCTGGCTTTGGTACCAGCGGGTGAGGGCGGCGTAGCGGGTGGTGGCCAAGGAAAGGCGCGCGGTGCGCAAGCTCGCCTGGGCGTCGAGCAGGGTCGTGAGCGATTCCGCGCCGTTCTGATAGCCGTCGACCACCACCGCATAGGCGACACCGGCGGCTGTCGCCGCCTCCTGGGCCTGGTGCGCGGCGGCGTAGGCGGTGTCGAGGTCGACGAGGGCGCGGCGCACCCGCTCTTCGGCCCGGCGTCCAGCGTCCTCGGCGAGCACTCGGGCCGCTGCGAGGTCGAGGGCGGCCTCGGCGGCCCGGGCGCTGCGGGCGCCGCCGGTGAAGAGCGGCAGCGTCGCCCTGACGCCGAGGGTCCAGGACGAGTCCGGAGTCTCCGGGAAACCGACGTCGGGAAACGGCAGCTCCGGCGGCTCGTCACCGGCGCCTTCCTCCCCCAGCCGGATCTCCGCCGAGGCGAAGGCGCTGACCTCCGGCAGGGTGAAAGCTCGCCGGGCGGCGAGCAGCTCGCGCTCGCGGACGGCGACGATCTCGAGGGCGGCCCGCAGCGCCGGGTCGGTGCTGCGCGCCCGCTCGAGGAGCTGGTCCGTGAGCGCGTGGAAAGTCGATCGGCGGCGTATAGCGGCTTCGAGCGGCAGCGGGCCGTCGGCGCCATCTACCTTCGGCGCCGAGGCCCGGTCC
>JBCDKB010000265.1:0-11697 GCA_038747035.1 Acidobacteriota bacterium
CAACGCTCTCCGTTTGAGAGTCCATTCCGGCCATCGAAGCCCAGATCCCGCCGCCAAACTCTCTCCTCCGGCGTAGGGGCGGCTTCATCTCGCGGAGGAGTGAACAAGCTCCAACGCTCTCCGTTTGAGAGTCCATTCCGGCCATCGAAGCCCAGATCCCGCCGCCAAACTCTCTCCTCCGGCGTAGGGGCGGGGCTTGTCCCCGCCCGCGAAGAAGCAGCGAAGATCAACAGTGATAAATGACTTGGTATCGCGCGCTTCACGTGGACCGCGATCTCATGGCGTACGGGCGGGGCTTATCCCGGGACAAGCCCCGCCGCTACCCCGGAATCAGAGGGCAAGGGCCGCGGACAAGGCGACGTCAGCTCACACGGCGGAGCGCGACGATCCCGCCGACCAGCAGCAGCACGGCCAGCGCGCCCGAACCGACGGCGCCGAGGGTCGGGATCTCGGTCACCGGCACCGTCGGCGTTTGGAAGACCACCCGCAGCCGCGGCCGACGGTTGGGATCCGGGTGCTCCCGGGAGTCGAAGCGCTTCGCGGAACGCAGCAGGAACGACTCAAAACCCCGCACCTGCCAACCGAAATTGCTCGACGGATCGTCGACCCAGCCCTGCACGTCGGCCACGAGGGTCGGAGTCGAGGGGAAGGTGTAGTCGCCGATATCGTCGCCCACCAAGACCTCAGAGCTCGGGTCATCGACGACATCGCCGCCCGCAGATGTCCACAGCTCGGCGTCGAAGCTGGCATGCAGCCAGGTCGGGTCGCCGGTCTGGCTGGTGCCGCCGGTGCCTTCTTGCCCCGGCGCGTCGGTGGGGCCTTCGGACCAGTCGCGCTCGACGCGGAAGAGCTCCTGATTGATGCCGCCGACGATCGTGCGGGACAGGTGAAGCGTCACCTCCACGGACTCCACCGTGGAGCCCGGCGGGATCGACGACAGGTCGAAGCCGATAAGAGAGCGCTTGAAGTCGTTGCCGCGGCCCGTGAAGAGATGGTCCCCGGTGCTATTTGCGAGGTTGCCGCCATCGGCATAGATCGCAGCATCCCGCGTCGCTTCGAGCGTCACCTCCTGCGCCGACGACGGGCCAGCGACCAGCATGCACATCGCCGTGATTGCCCAGAGCCTGAAGCTTCTCTTCGTCATCTCGAACCTTTCCGCCATTGCACGTCGCGGGCATGGCCAAGCTGGAGGCGAGCCTCCCACCGACGTTGACGCTTCGCCGACCGCGCGTCGTTGGACGCGCCGGACGGATCCCGCCGGCGAACCGGGCCGCTAAGCCGCGTAGAGCTTCAGCTCGCTGCCGACCAGATCGGCCATCTTGACCGTGGTCTCGAGGCGCTGGTTGCGCAGGATCACAAAGCCGTCCGAAAGCAGCGTCTGCTTCCAATTGCGCCGGTGGGCGCCGATCGGCAGGAGGTCGACGGCGGCGATCGCCGGACCGAGCTGCTGGGCGAGCGTCTGGAGGCCGTCGACGCGGCGGATCCGGCCCTGGCCTTCAGCGCGCTTGAAAATGATCGCGGCGTTGTACTTGCGCTGGATCTGCTGCGAAAACGAGCCGTGCACCACCGCCTCCGCCCAGCCCGTGAAAACGTCGATATCGCAGGCGTAATTCATGATGTCCACCGAGCGCGCCCCCGGCGGACGGCCGCCGATCTCGCCGAAGACCGCTTCGCCGTTCTTCTTCAGGAACCACTCCATGTGGGTGAAGCCAGACTGGAAGCCGAGGGCCTTGAGCACCTTCTGGCCCATCTCGATCCCCGGGCGCAGGTGCGGCGCGTCGACTCTGCGCAGCGCGATTGTCTGCGGGCTCACCCACTCGACGGTGCGCTGGATCAGCGGCTGCGGGCGGTACCAGGAGACGTTGAAGAAGTGGATCCGGCCGTTGGAGCAGATCGTGTCGAAGGTGTACTCCTCGCCTTCGATGAATTCTTCGACGCTCAGCTCCCGGACGTGACGGGTCAGCTGGATCACGCGCTCGAGATCTTCCGGCCCGTCAACGCGGTGGGTGTCCGCGGAGCCGGCGCCGGCGATCGGCTTGATGCACAGCGGATAATCGATCTCCTCCACCGCCGCCCGGATCTCCTGCTCGTTACGCGCCCGCCGATGACGCGGGGTGCGGATACCGGCGGCGTCGAGCTTCTGCTTCATCACCGACTTATCGCGGAACGGCAGGGTCGCTTCGAGGCCCATACCCGGTAGCCCCAGGGCCTCGCGCAGGCGCGCAGCCAGCATCATGCCCGGCTCCCACAGACACTCGACCTGGTCGATGCGCACCCGCCGGGCGTAGCGGCGGACCTCTTCCACGGTCGACTCTTCATCCCACATATTGCGCACCTGCAGATAGTCGACGAGCGACTGGCGGGCGATCTCCGGCAGCGCCGGCACCGGATGGTCGGCGAGTCCGATGACTTGGGCGCCCACGCGTTTTAGGCCGCGGGCGAAATACGGCATCTCGAACGGGAATCCGGGGGACAGGAAGAGGACTCGGGTCATGGCGATCTCCTGGATGAGGGGGGCTAAAGCCTACCGCGTTCGGCGGCGCATATCCCACGCGCGCAGCAATCCGTCGAATCGTGGCGTCCACTCGAGGTCGCGGGCCACCCCATAGTGCTCAAAGGCCCAGACCAGCGGCAGAAAGGCGCAGTCTTCGTGGATCGCGGCGCTGATGTCGCCGAGGAGGCGGAGGCGCTTGTCCGGATCCATTTCCCGGGCCGCGGATTCGATTCGACGGTCGATCGCCGGGCGGGAATAGCCGGTGAAATTCATGTCGCCGAAACCACGCTCCGGATCCGGGGAGTGGACCATGCCCTCAAAAACCCCAGACGCGTCGAAGGTCGATTCGGTCCAGCCGGCGAGATAGGCCGGCGGCTCGGCGTGCTGCAACAAGTCAACGAACTCGTGCCACACCAGGCTGCGCGGCACCATCCGGATCCCCACCTGCTCGAGCTGCTGTCGGAGCACCTCGGCGACGTCGGCGGCGTTGTGTGGGTGGTAGAGGATCAGCGTCACGACAGCATCGCCGTCACGGGCGGCCTCTTCGAGTAGCCGCCGGGCGCGGACCCGATCAACCGCCGTCGCTTTGATGTCGGGCGAGAAGCCGAAGCTCTTCACCCCCACCATCTGCCCCGCCGGCTCCGCCCGGCCGCCGAGCACATCGCGGGCGATAGCCCCGCGGTCGATCGCGAGGTCGACCGCACACCGCAGCCGCCGGTCGTCAAACGGCGCGTTCTTCGGATTGAGGTGGATATAAAAGACCTCTTGGCTGCGCTGACGTTCGACCCTCACCTGCGGCGACTCCTCGAGCGCCGCCAGCTGATTCTCCTTCATCAGCTCGGCGACGTCGGCGCGGCCTTCGAGCAGCCACTTCGCGCGCTTCCCCGGATCGGGGATCGCAAAGAAATCCACCCGACGCTCCGGGGGCGCACCTCGCCACGAGTCGTCAAAGGCGATCAAGCTCACCCCGTGGCCCGGGACGTAGTCGAGGAGTCGATAGGCTCCGGTGCCCACGGGGTGCTCGATCGTCGACGGGGCGCCGGCGGGCACGATGCGGACGTTGGTCAGGTTGAGAAGCAGCGTCGGCGTCGGGTGCCGCGTCATGATCTCAATGGCCCCGTCTCCCGTCGCGCGAACGGTCTCGATCGCCGCCACATAGGACGCGAGCTGGCTCCGCGGATGGTCTTTGGCGCGCTCCAAACTCGCCACCACGTCCGTCGCCCGCAGGGGCTGACCGTTGTGGAAACGCACTCCCGAACGCAGCTGGAATCGCCACCGATTCTCATCCAGAGACTCCCAATCCGTCGCGAGCGCCGGCCTGATGCGCCCTTCCGGGTCGAGCTCCACCAGGCCGTCAAAAAGATTCATCAGCACCGAATGGCCGACGATCGTGTCCATCAGGTGGGGATCTAGCCCATTGGGCGCCCCCGGTTGGACCAAACGAAGCGGCGGCTTCTCGGGCTTCTCCGGCTCGGCCGGCGACGCCGCCGCGACCGGGGGGAGTGCAGCGACGCTGAGCAGGGTCACCGCCAGGGACCGAAGCAGGTCACGAAATCTGGGGAGAAATCGAGCGGATTCCATAGCCATATTTTCTCCGATTGCGTATTCCATTGCAGACCCGCTTGCCCCTCCACGACCCCGGGAGACGCTCGATGTCCGAAACCTCCCCAGACGCCCCTTCCCCCGCGTCGGCCCGCCGCCCGGCGTGGCGCACCTTTTTCCGTCGTCTGACGCTCTTAGCGGCGGCGGTCCTCTTCCTCCTCGCCGCCGCCGTGCTCTCGGCCCCCAAACCGCCGAAACCGCACGCCGCCGAGGCGCTGGCGATCGACCGGGTGAACGTCGTCGACGTCCGCACCGGCACCCTGCGGACCGAGCAAACGGTACTCATCGACGGCGGACGGATCGAGGCCGTGGGCCCGACCGGATTCGAGATCCCGAGCCACTATCGACGGCTCGACGCCGACGGTCGCTTCCTGATCCCGGGGCTGCTCGACATGCACGCCCACTGGGTGACCTCGCTGGCGCCGCAGGTCACCATGCCGCTCTTCCTGGCCCACGGCGTCACCGGTATCCGCGAGCTCGGCGGCGACCCGAGCTTCGCCACCAAGGCGCTCTGGCGCGACGAGGTCAACGCCGGTCGCCTGCTCGGCCCGAGGACGCTGTCGATCGCCTCGAGGGTCGTCAACGCGCTACCGTCTGAGGACACCGCCGAGGCGGTCGAGTGGGTGGTGAATCAGGCCGCCGAGCGCGGGGGCTTCGTCAAGGTCTACAACCGCCTGCTCCCCGAGCATTACGAAGCGCTGGTGACCTCGGCGAGGAAGCGCGGCGTCGAGGTGGTGGGGCACCGGCCGGCGGCCATCTCCACCGTCGTCGCCGCCCGCGCCGGGCAGCGCAGCGTGGAGCACGCCCGACTCTTCCTCTTCGAAGCTTTCACCGGCGCGGACGAGCTACGCGGCCGCCAGCTCGCCCGCCTGCGCGGCGAGCCGGTGGACGGACCGATGGTCGACACCGCCCTACGCCGGCGGATGATCGACGACTTTGACCCGCAGCTCTTCGAGGAGATCACGGGCGCCATGGTCGAGAACGGCATGGCCTACGTGCCGACCCACCTCACCCGCAAGATGGACGCCTTCGCCGATGACGAGGCCTATCGCAACGATCCGCGTCTGCGCTATATCCACTTCGCCCTGCGCCGCTACTGGCACGAAGACGCCGACGGCATGGTGGCGGAGGATCCGTCGCCGGAGGGGCGGCAGGTCTTCATGGACTTCTACCGCCGCGGCCTCGAGCTCACCGGCGAAGCCCACCGCCGGGGCGTCCTGGTCCTCGCCGGCACCGACGCCAACGACACCTATGTTTTCCCGGGCTCCTCCCTCCACGAGGAGCTCGGCGAGCTGGTCAAAGCCGGCCTCACTCCGGCCGAAGCGCTGCGGGCGGCGACCCTCGACCCGGCCACATTTCTTGGCTTCGGCGGTGAGCTCGGTCACATCGACGTCGGCTACCGCGCCGACCTCGTGCTGCTGCGCGCCAACCCGCTTGACGACATCGCCGCCACCGCCTCGATCGACGCCGTCGTGCTCGGCGGCGCCCACTACGACCGGACGGCGCTCGACGCCCTGCTCAAGGGCGTTGAGCGAGGCAGCTCGAGCGTGCGGCTGCTGCTCAAGTACCTGGCGGACTCCGCCTTCGCCGACTAGCCCGATTGCCCGCGGCGGTGCGCTAAGCTCGCCGAATGCGCCTCATCGCCACCTGCGCCGTCGGCCTCGAGTCCCTGCTGACCCAAGAGCTCGAAGATCTCGGGCTCAAGCCCCAACCCGGCGCCCGCGGCGCCGTCGCTTTCGAAGGCGACCACGCCGCCGTGTGGCGGGCCAACCACTGGCTGCGTACCGCCAATCGGGTGCTGATCGAGGTCGCCACCTGGAGCGGACAGGACGGCGACGCCCTCTACGCCGGCGCCCGCAACCTGGTCCGGCGGCGCAAAAAAACCGCCTCCGGTCTCGACTTTGGACGCCTGCTCTCGCCGCGCAAGACCTTCGCGGTGCGCGCCACCACGGCCGTCTCCAAGCAAACCGACACGCGTTGGATCGCCCTACGGGTGAAAGATGGCCTGGTCGACGGTCAGCGCGACCGCCACGGCCAGCGCTCGAGCGTCGACCGCGACTTCCCGGATATCCAGCTGCGGGTGCGGCTCTTCAAGAACCAGGCGACGCTGCTGCTCGACACCTCGGGCCGCCCCCTCGACCACCGCGGCTATCGGCTTTCAACCGTCCAAGCGCCCCTGCGCGAAACCCTCGGCGCCGCCGCCGTCTTACTTTCCGGCTGGAACGGCGAGGGACCGATCATCGACCCGATGTGCGGCTCCGGCACCCTGATCGCCGAAGCCGGCTGGTGGGCCCTCGGCCGGGCGCCGTCTTATCTGCGTCGCAGCTGGGCGTTCGAAAATCTCCCCGGCTGGAGCGCCGACGCCCAGAAGAAAGCGGTGGCCGACCCGCCCCACCGAGCCATCAGCAACGATATCGAGCTCATCGGCCTCGACCGCGACCCCGTCGCCATCGCCGCCACCGAGTCGAACCTCGACGAAGCGCGTTTGATCAACCGAACCACACTCCTGACCGGCGACGTCTTCAACTGGCAGCCCCCCGAAGGCCCGGGCCTGGTCTTGATCAATCCGCCCTACGGCGAACGCCTGCGCAGCGCCCCCGACGCCTGGAAGCACATCGGCGACCTGCTCAAGCGCCGCTTCACCGGCAAGACCGCCGTCATCGTCGCCGGCGGAGAAGACCAGGGCAAGACCATCGGGCTGCGCCCGCGGCGTCGACTTTCGGTCAAGAACGGGCCCCTCGACGCCCGTCTGCTCGTCTTCGATCTCTACTAGTCGATCCCTCGACGACTCGTCGACCAAGGAAGAGCTCGGCGAGCCTCACGATAGCGACACCGGTATCGAAGACCGGGGGCCCGGCGCCGCAGGTCTAAAGCCGCCTGCGAAAAAGAATCTGGCCGAGGTGAAATCGCCGGCGCCTTCGCGGCACTAGTCCGTTGAGGCCATCAACGGACCCTCCCAATCCAGGGAAAGCTCCCCCTAGGCGCCGCCATGACCCGACCTTTCACGCTCACCCTCGAAGACCTTCCCGCGCCGACGCTGCGGCGGTTCGTCGCCGACTACGAGGCCGTCGCGCCGCCGGGCTTGCCGCTGCGCCATCGCCAGCTGATTCCCTGGTGCTGGCGCGCTTCGCAGACCATGATGCTCACGCCGCTGCCCGAGTCCCGGGCCTGCGAGCTCATCGAGACCAATCTGCTGGCGATCGTGCTCAACGTCATGATCGACGACCTGGCGGATACCGTCTCGGAGGACGCGACGACGCTGGAGCAGGCCCTGGGCCTGCTCGACGGCGTCGAGCCCGAGGGCCTCGACGTCAAGCCGGAGTTCGCCGCCTATCTGGCCCTGGTCGCAGAGCTGCGGCGGGAGATCTTGGCGCGCATCCGCCGCGCGCCCGCTTATTCGACATGGAGCCACGACCTGGAGCTCTTCGTCGGTCGCTTCCAAGTCGCCATGCGCCACGGCGGCGCCTGGAATCGGCGTTGGCAAAACAGGCCCCAAGATCAGCCCCAGCCCCAGCCCCAGCCGCCGACGCCGACCTTCGACGATTTCCTCGAACTCACCTCAGCGCCGATCCACAGCTTCATCTACGGCCTCCTGCACCTCATGCAGCTGGACGGAGACGTCGGCGCCGAGCGCACCGCCATCGTCGAAACGCTGCGCTGCGGCGAGCAATTCCTCGCCATGAGCAACTGGCTGGCGACCTGGCGCGTGGAGATCGCGGATCGAGACTTTACGAGCGGTGTGCTCGTGTGGGCCCTCGAGCGCGGCGTGCTCACCCCGCGGACGATCCGGACCCTGGGCACCGATGAGCTCATCCACACCCTCGATGAAAGCGACCTCGAGCCGTCCATCGAGCGTTCCATGGACCGACGACTTGAACGCATGGCGGACGCCGGACGGTCCGTCACTCTCTTCGATGTGGCCGCCTACCGGCTCGCCCTCGAGCACACCCACGTTCTGCATCGTGACCACCGCGAGGTTCTCAAATCATGACCCCACGATCCCGACCGCTCACCCGCCCCCTCTCCCGTCATCTCATCCAGCCGGTCGCTACCAGCACGATCGCCGAGTATTACGATCAGACCGATAGCTCCTACGAGCATTGGGGCAATGACGGCGCCTATGAGCTGCACTACGGCTATTACGAGTGCGAAGCCACGGCCCCCGGAGACCTGGCCGATGGAGACCTGGGCGCCGGGGCGACTTTCCGGGAATCCCACGGCCGCGCCCTGCGGCGGATGAACCGAGCCTTGGCCGATGCCGTGGCCGTCAACGCCGAAGACCGCGTGCTCGACGCCGGCTGCGGCGTCGGCGGCAGCAGCCTATGGCTCGCCGAGCACCGCGGCTGCCGCGTGCACGGAATCTCCCTCTCGGAGGTCCAGGTCGACAAAGCGCGCGGCTTTGCGGCCCAGCTCGGCGAGGTCTCGGAGCGCCTTCGATTCTCGATCCGAGACTTCACAGCCACCGGCTTTAGAGATGCGTCCTTCGACGTGGTTTGGGCCCTCGAAAGCTCCAGCCATGCGGACAGCTCCCGGCGCTTCCTCGAGGAGGCGTACCGACTCCTTCGCCCCGGCGGTCGTCTGGTCATCGGCGACTTCTTCCTCACCCGCGAGCCGACCTCCGATATCGAGCGCTACAGCCTCCGCCGGTGGCTCAGCGGCTGGGCGATGCCGGGTCTGCTGACGGTCGACGGCGTTGTCCAGGAGCTCGAAACCGTCGGTTTCCAGACGCCCGAGGCCTTCGACATCACGGACCGCATCCGTCCGAGCGCCGAAGAGATCTACCGCCGAGGGCGCGACGGCTACCCCGGCGACATCATGGAGAAGGGCAAGAATGTGCTCCAGATTCAGCACGTCGAAGCTTGCCTCTTCCAGAAAATTTGCCTCGACCAGGGACTCTGGCGGTACCGGATCCAAACCGCCCGCAAGCCGGTCTGAGCGTCGGCGCGTCTCAGCCGGAGGCGCGCTTTCGAATGTGACTAAATCGTTTTTGCGTTACACTGTCTCCGCATGCAAGGTGACAACCGGCAGCGCTGGGTGGTCTTCACCGACCTCGACGGCACGCTCTTAAACGCCCACGACTACCGCTGGGACGCCGCGAAGCCTGCCCTCGACCGGCTGCGCCGGCTCGGCGGGGCGCTGGTGCTCAATTCCAGCAAGACGCGACGCGAGATGGTGGCCCTGCGTGACGAGCTCGGCAATCGTCACCCCTTCGTGGTGGAGAACGGCGCCGCGATTTTCACGCCGCCGGGATACTTCGAGGCCGTGCCTTCGGAGGTCCCGTCCGGCGGCGAAATCGACCGTGGCACGCCGATCGATGCTGCCCTCAAAAAGACGCACGACGCAGAGCTCGAGATGGAGCTGCTCGGACCGCCGCGGGACCAGATCCTGCGACTCCTGCACCGCCTCCGCGCCGACAAAGGCTGGAAGTTCGAAGGCTTCGCCGACATGGACAGCGACGCCGTGATTCGCCATACCGGCCTCGATCGGACGGGCGCCGAGCTGGCGCAGGATCGCATGGGGACCGAGCCTCTCCTCTGGCTCGACGATCGCCATCCCCCCGGCGTCTTGGCCGAAGCGCTCCGCGCCGAAGGGCTCCGGCTGGTGGCCGGCGGACGCTTCTGGCACGCCATGGGCCCGACGGATAAAGGCGTCGCCACCCGTCGCCTGCTCGACCGCTACGGCGAGCTGGCCCGGGCGAACGGAGGCACCGTGCGGTCCATCGCCCTCGGAGACAGCGCCAACGACCTCGAAATGCTGCGGTCCGTCGACCGCGGGGTGTGGATCCCCCACGCCCACAACCACAGCCCGGGCGAACGGCCCGAGCCCGGTCCGGTGCCAGGTAGTCTTACCGCTCCGGAACCCGGCGCCGCCGGCTGGCGACGGGCCCTGGACGGGCTGCTCCCGGTTCCAAGCTCCATCGAAAAGCTCTGAACATCCTGGCGATTCTCAAAAGATAGGAGATCCGGCGATGGCCGATTTCATACAAAACGGCACGATTACGACGCTCCACAACCTCCGCGGCCGGTCCCTCGAGGAATTCGAAGCCCAGCTGCACGAGTGGGGCAAGGAGCGCCCCATCGCCCTCGTGCTGCCGAGCCTCTACTCGGAGCTCGAAGGCCCGGCCCTCGGCCATATCGTCGAGGAGCTTTCCAAGGCCACCTACATCCGCCAAATCATCATCGGCCTCGACCGGGCGACCGAAGCGCAATTCGAACACGCCAAAGAATTCTTTTCGGTCCTCCCCCAGGAGCACCACGTACTCTGGAACGACGGACCGAGACTCCGCGCCATCGACGAGACCCTCGCCCACCATGGGCTCGCCCCCAAGGAGCCCGGCAAAGGTCGCAACGTCTGGTACTGCATGGGCTACTTCCTCGCCGCCGACTGCTGCCAGTCCTTGGCGCTCCACGACTGCGACATCTTGACCTATGACCGCAGTCTGCTGGCCAAGCTGATCTATCCGATCGCCCACCCGACCTTCACTTATAAGTTCTGCAAGGGCTACTACTTCCGGGCCGGCGAATCGAAGCTCAACGGCCGCGTCACCCGCCTTCTGGTGACGCCGCTGCTCCGCGCGATGAAGCAAATGTTCGGGCACCACGAATTCCTCGACTACATCGACAGCTTCCGCTACCCGCTGGCCGGCGAGTTCTCGATGGTCTGGGATCTGGTCCACTCGATCCGTATCCCGAGCGACTGGGGTCTCGAAATCGGCGTGCTCTCGGAGGCCAATCGCCTGTACTCCAACCAGCGCATCTGCCAGGTCGATATCGCCGACGCCTACGACCACAAGCACCAGGATCTCTCGCCCGGAAATCCGAACGCCGGCCTGTCCAAAATGAGCACGGATATCTGCAAGGCCTTCTTCCGCAAGCTCGCGATCACCGGCGTGGTGTTCAGCCCCGGTATTTTCCGCACGCTCAAGGCGGCCTACTACCGGACCGCGCTCGATATGACCGAGCACTACTTCAGCGACGCCGAATTCAATGGCCTCACCCTCGACCGTCACCGGGAAGAAAAAGCCATCGAGCTCTTCACCGAAAGCCTGATGCGCGCCGGCGATAGCTTCCTCGAGAATCCCCACGAGACGCCCTTCCTGCCGAGCTGGAACCGGGTCGTCAGCGCCGTGCCGACGATCTACCAACAGCTGCTCGACGCCGTCGCCGCGGACGCCGGCTAGCGTCAATTCCAGAGTCGCCTCTCGAGGGTGCCGAACGAAGCCCACCTCGCCCTCCGGGGTAGCGGCGGGGCTTGTCCCCGCCTCAGCGAGGCGAAGCCGAGCGTTCCAAGTCCGGCATAGTGGCGGGGCTTGTCCCGGGGCAAGTCCCGCCCCTGCGCCGACGGAAGGGACTGGGCAATGAGATCGCGGTCCACATGAAGCGCGATATCAAGTCATTTCTCACTGTGGATCTTCGCTGCTTCTTCGCGGGCGGGGACAAGCCCCGCCCCTACGCCGGAGAAGAGAGTTTGGCGGCGGGACCTGGGCTTCGATGGCCAGAATGGACTCTCAAACGAAGAGCGTTGGAGCTACTTCTAGAGCTTGTTCACCCCTCCGCGAAATGAAGCCGAGCCTTCTGATTCCGGCGTAGTGGCGGGGCTTG
>JBCDKB010000266.1:0-11656 GCA_038747035.1 Acidobacteriota bacterium
CCGCCAGGTCGGAGATCGGTGGACCGCCTGGAATCCGCCCGTGCCGCCGGAAGGCGCCGAGGTCTACATCATCCAGAGCGGCGACAGCCTTTGGGGGCTCGCGGCTTCGAGGCTCGGCGACGGCAATCTCTGGCCGCAGATCTGGGAGCTGAATAGCTACATCGCCGACGCCCACTGGATCTATCCCGGTGATCCACTGGTCATGCCCGGTGCGACCCAAAACGTGAATCCGTCGGACGTCGCCTCCCAGCCGCTCGACGACGCGGCCGACACGCTAGCCAGCGGCGGGGATCTCCCCGTTGATGACGGCTCCGACGCGTTCTCTGATCTGCTCGACGGCACAGAGGGCGGCGGCGGCGCATGGGATCCGTCCTTCGCCGCCAGGGATTCGAACTCGGCACCAGTGCCGCTCGGCTTCGAGTCGGACATCTACTGCTCGGGCTACATCGGCGCCGACAATGAAGAGTTCCCGTACAGCGTCGCCGCGTCGGAATATGAATTCTTGACGCCGACTCTAGACCCCACCCGGGACCGTGAGGTCAAAGGCCGCTTCGGATCGACGGAAACTGAAAAATTCGGTCTGAACAACGGCGACATCGTGTATCTGAGCGGCGGCCGAAGCGACGGCCTGTCGGCGGGCGAGCTGCTCACCGCCATCGATCCACAAGAAATCGTGCGTCACCCGCTGACTAACAACAAGATGGGTCGCTACTACTCCTACAAAGGGCGGATCCGGGTCCTTTCCGTGCAGGACGACACCGCAATCGGTGAGATTGTCCGCACCTGTGAACCGATCCGCGTCGGCGTGAGCCTCCGCGTTTTCGAGCCGGAACCGGTACCCCTACGACGCCGCACGCCGATGCGCCCAGTCAACATGCCGGCTGATAACGAACAGCTCGACGACGCCCCCATCATCATCGCGAGCCTCGACAAGCTCATCAGCTTCGGCCCCGGCTACTTGGTTTTCGTCGACCAAGGGGAAAGCCAGGATGTCCTGCCCGGTGATGTCTTCACCATCTATCGGAAGGGCCGCCGCGGCTATCCGCCGATCATCCTCGGTGAACTCGGCATCCTCTCCGTGCAGGATGACACCGCCTTGGCCCGTATCCTCGACGCCCGCTACTCCGTCTACGTCGGCGACTCCATCGTCATCAAATAGCCCTTAGCGATCGGGCGGACGAGCCGTGCCGCTATTCTGCGGCTTGGTCGCGATCCGCAGGCCCCGCCCATCGACGCCGCTTGGCGGGGCCGACGCTCGGTGTTAATGTACGCGCTTGCGCCGACGGGATGGCCCCATCCCGAAGGGCTGTCCCTCGTTTTCAAGCTGTTGGACCCCAGCGACCTTCGAACCTCAAACGGAAAGAACGTCCCCGCGAAGCCTCGTATCTCGCTGCGATTTTCAGTTGCTGACCTTGCCCAAAACCTTCGACAACACCGCCGTCGGCCGACCGCGGCAGACCCTCAAAGACGGCCTCACGCCGATCATTGACGAGTTGGTACGTCGAGGAATCACCCTGGCACAGGCGCGACGCGAATTCGAGCGTCAGCTCATCGAAGCTTCGATCCGCTCAAACCAAGGCAATATGGGCCGCGCAGCCCGCTCCTTGGGGGTCCACCGAAACACCCTGCGCAACAAGGTCACCGACCTCGGCATTAAGCCTCGGGACGTGACCGGCAAGACCGTCGTCAAGCGTCCAAATACGGCCTGATTTCCTTCGGCCGAACTCTCTCCTCGACGCCCTTTACGGTCCCGCCAACGGACCGTTTGGCACGGTCATTGCTTTGAATCTGTCCGTCCGGTAGCGCCTGGCGCTCACCGCGACCCACACCGAACACACCTCGAACGGCCCCGCCCTTCCCTACTTCCCCTCCGCTATCCGCGGCGGCCGTCACCTTACACATACAAAAAGAGGTCCGATCATGCTGAGACGGCCTAGCCGCCTGGGGCAAAGCTCCAGGTGGTCATATAGATCCATTGCGATGCACATCGTGCTCGTGGCCCTATTCATCGCCCATCCTTCCGGCTCGAATACGACGCCGACCATCGACCCTATCGACGCCAGTGAGCTCCGCATGCTTGAGGAGCTCAGCGCCTGGGTCGCCGAAGGCCCGCAGGACATCCCGGGCGCGATCCGACAGCGTCCGCTCTCCTTCGAAGTCTTCCGGAGCTACCACGAGCCACAGCTGCGCGACTCGGTTCTAGCCGACCTCCCCTACGCCGGCATGATCCGCCGGACGGCGGAGCGGCACGGTCTCGACCCGCTTCTCGTCGCCGCGGTGGTGGAAACCGAATCCCACTTCAACCCCTTGGCCGTTTCCCATCGAGGAGCGGTTGGATTGATGCAGGTCCTTCCGAGCACGGCGGCCCTCGAGCCCGAAGCGCTGGCCGAGCCGTCGCTCAACTTGGAGGCAGGGGCCCGCTACCTGCGTTACCTCATCGATCGCTACCAAGGCGACCTCGAACTGGCACTCGCGGCCTATAACGCCGGCCCCGCGAACGTCCGTCGCTATGGCGGCGTTCCCCCTTTCCGCGAGACGCGTCAATACGTCGAGCGGGTACTCGCCCGGTACTTTGCACACCATCAGAACGTGTGGCTCGGTAGCGAACCGGGGGAACTGCTCGCTTCAGCCCACGCTGAGGATTTCCTCAATCAGCCGAGCTGATCTCGTCAAACCGAATTCGGCCCTTCCGGCGCCCAATGGCGCCGGAAAGTTCCAAGAGTCGAGCTAACCTGCGGAACTTTTCTCTGCCTTCTCATCCCCAGCGGCGCTGAGTTCGGCGTCTCCGCTCTTTAAGCCCCGCTTGAAATTGCTGATTCCTTCCCCGAGCCCGCGTCCTAGCTGGGGTAGTCGGCTCGCGCCGAAGAGCACGACGACAATCAGAAAGATAACGCTGAGTTCTGCGACACCTAGACCCATGGCGGGGACTCCTTATAGCGAGCCTGGCTTGGGCGGCCGGGCTTCTTGACGAAGGGATTCGCTTGCGGACAAGAGCGGAAGAACCGCCGCGGAACGGCGGTGGTTTAAGTCTAGCAAGCTCACTCATAGATATCTATCTATATTTACTGCCATTCTGTCACTCTACACCGCCATTCTGGCGTCTCTATGGGGGCGCTCATCCGCCGAGGTTTGACACCCTCGAACCGGCCAAGTAGCCTCTTTCAGCCATGAGCGAGCCGAGCCACAAGCTGCTTCACGACGTCACCCAAGCGGTGGCTGAAGCCATTGCCTCTTCGGCCAAATGCCAAGAAGCTATCCGCAGGGTCCATCAAGAAGGACTCTCACTTTATTTGGCCATCGATCGCCGACCGCACCGCGACGCTCCTGCGCTGATGGAAATCATGCCCCAATCCGATAAAAGCCAAGACCAACCGAGCTTCAGACTCGACAGTCGCGACGTGGCTTTCTTGGAATCCGTGGGCATTGACACCACCCGCTCGCGTCCACGGCGGCGCTGACCATGGGCCAAGGTCAGGACGTGACTGAGAGGGCGCCCGACGCCGCTCACGATCCCCGTGTCGACGTGCTCAGTTTGGGTCGCCGCGACCTGGCGACGGCGCTCGAGAACTTCGTTGATCGGCCGTTCCGCGTGAAGCAGATCTACAAGGCCCTTCACGAGCGCGGACTCGCCGACTTCGACTCGATGACCGACCTCAGCCAAGCCCTGCGCTCGACGCTGCACGAAAATTTCCGGATTGAGAATCCTGAGATTGCAGAACGGCACGAGGCCTCGGACGGTACGACCAAGTACCTTTTTCGCCTCGACGACGGCGCCACCATCGAAGCCGTGGATATCCCCGACGGCAAACGCCGGACTGTCTGCGTGTCAAGCCAAGCGGGCTGCGCGCTCGCCTGTCAATTCTGCGTGACCGGTTTCTGGGGAGCCGGCCGAAACTTGACCGCCGGCGAAATCTTGGCCCAGGTCCGCGCCGTCGAGGCGGTGCCGCGGCCCGAGACCCACGGCCTCAATCTCGTTTTCATGGGCATGGGCGAGCCGTTCTTGAATCTCGAGAATCTCAAGACTGCCCTGATGATTCTGCTCGAACGCATCTCTTGGCGCCGGATCACCGTTTCCACCGCCGGCGTAGTGCCGGGTGTCGAAGCGATGGCGGGTTGGGAGCGTCGGCCGCAGCTCGCCATTTCGCTCCACGCACCGGACGAGGAGCGTCGCAACCAGCTGATGCCCATCAATATGCGCTATCCGCTGGCGGACTTGATCCCGGCACTTCGCGCATTCCCTCTAAATAAAGGGGAGCACATCACCTTCGAGTACCTCATGCTCGACGGCTTCAACGACAGTCTCGACGACGCCGATCTACTCGTCCGTTTGCTATCGGGGCTCAGCGCCAAGATGAACCTGATTCCCTTGAATCCTGACCCGGTGCTCGATCCGCGCCTCAAGCCTTCCCGTCCCGAGCAGGTCACCGCGTTCGTCGACCGGCTCCGCGGACGCGGCTTGATGACGACCGTGCGCAAGCAGCGCGGGGACGACGTCTCCGCCGCCTGTGGGCAGCTCCGGGCGCCGGACAGGACCCCGCGGGGCTTCCGGCGCTCCAGGCTGAGTTTCTAAGCCTCGACCGCGGTCGAGGCCGCGCAGGCGTTCAGTCCACTTTCGGACCGGCGGCGAGCACGGCGGCGTCGACGCCGTCGGCGAAGGGCTCGAAGTTTTCGATGAACATCTGCGCCAGTTTCTTGGCCTGCGCGTCATAAGCATCGACGTCGTTCCAGGTCTGCCGCGGAAACAAGAGTTCCGACGGCACGCCGTCGACGGCGGTGGGGATCTCGAGGCCGAAGATGGGATCGACGGCCGTCGGGGCCGCGTCGAGCTCGCCGTTGAGCGCGGCGTTCACCATCCGCCGGGTGTAGCGTAGCTT
Organism: Acidobacteriota bacterium; assembly: GCA_038747035.1. Classification (GTDB taxonomy): domain Bacteria; phylum Acidobacteriota; class Thermoanaerobaculia; order Multivoradales; family J023; genus JAUIJL01. The sequence goes on from JBCDKB010000266.1 coordinate 4,875, forward strand.
CATCCGCGAGCCCACGCCGTGGGGACCCCCGGTCCAACCGGTGTTGACCAACCACACTTTCGCGCCGTGGGAGCTGATCTTCTCGCCCAGCAGCCGGGCGTAGACCCCCGGGTGAAGCGGCATAAACGGGGCTCCGAAACACGCGGAAAAAGTCGCCGTCGGTTCAGTGACGCCCTTCTCCGTGCCGGCGACCTTCGCCGTATATCCGGCGAGGAAGTGGTACATCGCCTGTTCCTCGCTGAGGCGGCTGATCGGAGGCAACACGCCGAAGGCATCGCAGGTCAGGAAGACCACGTGCTCGGGGTGACCCGCCGCACCGCCGAGGTCGACGTTGTCGAGGTGCTCCAGCGGATAGCTCACGCGGGTATTTTCCGTCTTGCTGGCGTCGTCGAAGTCGACTTTCCGCGTTTCTTCGTCGTAGACCACGTTCTCGAGAATGGTGCCGAAGAGCTGGGTGGTCTTGTAGATCTCGGGCTCGTTCTTCGGATCGAGGCGAATCGCCTTGGCGTAGCAGCCCCCTTCGAAGTTGAAGATGCCGCGATCTGACCAGCCGTGCTCGTCGTCGCCGATGAGCGTGCGGTCTGGATCCGCGGAAAGCGTGGTCTTGCCGGTGCCAGAAAGTCCGAAGAAAAGGGCCGAATGCTGCTCATCACCCTCCTGCCGGTAGTTGGCGCTGCAGTGCATGGCCATGATGCCTTTCTTCGGCAACAGGTAGTTCATCACCGTGAAGATGCTCTTCTTGATCTCACCCGCGTATTGGGTGCCGCCGATGATCGCCATCCTGCGGCCGAAGTCGAGCAGTACGAAGGTGCCGCTGCGGGTGCCGTCGACCTCCGGCGCCGCTTCGAGTCCCGGCATGTTGATGACCGTGAACTCCGGTTCGAAATCACCTAAGGTGGTGCCTTCTTCATCCCGAATGAACATGTTCCGCGCGAAGAGGTTTTGCCAAGCGTTCTCGTTGATGACGCGAACCCGCAGCCGGTGCTCCGGATCGGCGCCGGCGTAGCCGTCGAAAACGAAGAGTTCTCTACCCTGGACGAAGGCCTTGATCTTGTTCAGGAGGTTGTCGAAGACCTCCTGGCTCACGTCCCGGTTGACATCACCCCACCAGATATCGCCTTCACTCGACGGCTCGCGCACCACGAATTTGTCGTTGGGAGAGCGTCCAGTGTGGACCCCCGTATCGGCCATCAGCGGACCCTCGGGAGCGAGCACGGCTTCGTTGCGGCGCAGGGCGGCCTCATAGAGCCGGGCGACGGGCAAGTTCCAATGCACGTCACCGGTATTGACAAGGCCGTGAGTATCGAGGCCGTGACGGCTGATAAACGGTCCGAAATTCTTCATCTATGGCTTCCTCGAGGTCTTCGAGATCGTATGAATAGGCCGCATCGGGCCTCGAATATTTGCTCGTCGCAGGGGCAGATCTTATACCGCGGGAGGATTTAGTGAACGCTCGTCTTGGTCGGGAGAACCCGCACCAAAGGCCGTCAGGACGGCGCTCTCAAGGCCGGAGAAAGGGCGGCGAGAAGCGCTGAATCCCGTTCCACAGCCGCCCTGAAGTCGCCGAGTCCCCGCGGCAGGTGGAAGGCCTTGAATCCGGCCCTATTCATACGCTCCACCAGGTGCGCGCTCTTAAGGCCGAGCTCGCAATACACCGCGTAGGTTGCGGAACGGTCGAGGGCCTCGAAACGCTCCAGCGCTTCCGGGTACGGCAACGACGTGGCCCCTTCAGGATGCCATGACGAAAAAGCTCGCGCCGGGCGCAGATCGAGCAAAACTGCGCCTTCGGGTATCGACGCAACCTCAACTTCAAATGACGCTACGTCACCAAAGCAAAACGACCGCAGGTCGATCTCAACCTTCGCTTCGATCGAACGGTCGAGGAGGGCGGCATCGAGTTCCCGCTCAGCGACTTCGACCGCCGTCGCTTTGACCCTCGCCGACGGCGCCACCGATCCCTCGAGGCCACAAAATTCCGTGACCTGGCTCGACAGGTCAAAGGTGCCGAGGTGCCGAGCCTTGTCGATGATCTCTTCCTTATTCCAGGCCATCAGCGGGCGGAGCACCGGGATCGTCGAGGCGGAGGACGTCACCAGCAAGTTGTCAAGGGTCTGGGACGACACCTGACCGATCGCTTCGCCGGTGACTAGCGTCCGTATCCCGCGTCCGGCGGCGACCCTCTCCCCCAGGCGAAGCATCTGTCGCTTCAACACGACCTGCCGGAGCTTCGGCGGAACCTTGCCGTGGATTTCTTCTGCGAGCTGCTGCATATCGACCACGATAAGCGTCGGTCCACCGCCGAAACTCCACTGATCTGCGATGATTTTGGCGACCCGGACGACATCACGGAGGTGTTGGTCACCGCCGAGATTGCAGAAGAGCAGGTCGGTGCGGACGCCCCGCCGGTGCACCGCCCACGCGGCGACCGGGGAATCGAGTCCCCCTGAAAAAAGCACCAGGGCACGCCCTTCTGTCCCCATCGGCAGTCCACTCTCTCCGGATATGGATCGAGAGTAGAAATAGGCGTCTTGACCCTGGAGCTCAATCCGCACCTCAACCTCCGGCGACTTCAACCGGACGCCCGCCGCGTCGGGGAGCAGTCGTTCGCCCAGGGCTCTTTCGAGATCCGGCGAACGAAAATTCTGCGTGCTCGCGTGCTCACCGCGGCGCACCCGCACCGCAAAGGTCCGGCCGGCGACTTCCTGACGAAAAATTTCATAGCCACGCTCGACCAGATCCTCCGGCGTCTGCCAACGCCGCTTCTCGACGGCGGCGACGGCACGGACGCCGAAGACTCGGGCGGCGACGGCGGCGGCGTCCGGGGAGCTGGCGGTGAAATAGAGGCGGGACCAGCGCCGCTCGAATCGATAGCGGTAGCCGTGACTGCGCAAGGCGTCCGCCAGGTTGTGGACCAAGCGGTCGATGAAGCGGTTCCTCGCCCGCTTTCCTTTGAGGCTGAGCTCACCCGAAAAGCGGACGATGAACGCGTATTCCGCGGCGTCCCCAGGCCTCGGTTCACTGGGCCCTAATTCGACGGGGTCCGAAGGATTGGAAGGCTTAGCCAATATCTTGACTAGTCAAAATCCCAAGGACGCTCCGGAGCTTTCCCATCATCCTCTTCCTCGGCGCGCTCAAGGGCCCGTTTGAATTTTTCTTCCATGACGCGATCCCGGTCATCGAGCGCCGAAAGCTCCTGCCTGAAGATCTCCTCGGCCCGATTCTTGGAGTCATCAATCCCGGCGAGCAAGCTATCGAAGTCGGCCTTGGGTCCGCGCGACTTCGACTTCGATCGGTGGGAGAGGACCTTGCCCGTGGCGGCGTCAATCTCGAGCTCCGAGCCGCAGTCCGGACAGGCGACAGTAAAGGTAAGGGTCTCGCTCATCGCTCCCTATTATCTAACGTCAGGGCCAAGTTCCCGGATGTCGCGTCAAGACGTGAGAGAATGTCATTTCGTTCCGGGAACGCTTTCCCCCGCCCAGGGAGCAGTTGACACCGCCCCGGGGCTCAGCTAGAAAAAGCGCTCATCACCGTTTTCACGAGCTTGAGAGAGGTTGCCATGGGAAACCGATCCATCAGCGTCATCGCGGCGTGCTTTTTAGGCATCGCCAGCCTTGCATTGACCGCCTGCCCGCCCGAAACCGTCCAGATCGGCGCGGTGCTGCCCTTGACCGGCAGTGCCAGCGTCTATGGCGAGGCCGCCCGCAAAGGCTTTGAGCTGGCCTTTGAAGAAATTCAGGCCGAGGGGACTTTCGAGACCCCGCTGGCCCTCGACGTCGTCGATAGCGCCAGCGACGCCGCCAAGGCCGCCGAGCTGCTCGAACAGCAGTTCAAAGACGGCGCCATGGTGGCCCTCGGCGGCGTGACCACCGCCGAAGCCAAGGAAATGATCGGCGTGGTCGACCGCTATGACCGCATCCTGATCTCACCGTCGGCGTCGAGTCCTGATCTCACCGGTATTTCGCGCAATTTCTACCGCGTCTGCCCTTCGGATCACACCGCCGCCTCGAAGATGGCCCAGAGCGCTGCGCAAGCGCTCGAGATCCAGACGATCGTGATCATCGCCGAGGACCAGCCCTACGCCACCGATGTCCAGGGTGTCTTTTCCCCCGCCTTTGAAGGCTACGGCGGTGAGGTACTCGAGACCATCGAGTTCCCCCCGGGCACCTCCGATTTGGCGGCCTTGGTCAGTCGAGCCGTGTCGCTCAACCCGGATGGGGTCTACCTCGCCGGCTATAGCGACGGCATCGCCGCCATGATCTCCGAGCTGCGAAGCCTCGACTACACCGGCAAGATCCTCACGACGTCGGCCTTCGCCACGCCGTCGGCGATCGCCAAGGTCGGCGACGCGGCCAAAGGTGTGTTCCTGACCCAGACCGTCTTCGATACCGATAGCGACCACGCCCACATCAAGAAGTTCGTTGAGGCCTACAAGGCCAAGTACAACGAGACGCCCGATATCTACTCCGCCCAGGCCTACGACGCCATGATGGTACTGATCACCGCCGTCGAAGGTCGTCCGGTGCTCCCGGGTGAGGTCAAGAAGGGCCTCCGCGACGCCATCAAGGATTTCCCGGGCGTGACCGGGAGCATCCAATTCGACGAGAAGGGCGATGTGCGTAAGTTCCCCCGCCTCTACGTCATCTCGAGCGACGGCCTACTCGCGGACTACAACGAGCGGGTCCGGGCGAAGCAGGATGAAATTCGCGAGAAACGCGAAGCCCTCAAGCGGCAGCTCGAAGAACTGCAGAAGAAAGCCAAGACCGTCGGCTGACGGCGGCCTGAGCTTGCGGTCGGCGGCGCCGCATCTTGCTCTCTGACCCATGGAGCCGCTACTCTCCCAACGAGGGGCGATTTATCGCCCCTCGTTTCCGTTTACCCGCCCCCAACAGCCGCCCGGCTCCCCTCCCTGCATGCTGCGCCCGCTAAGACGCCTCTATCGACATCGGAGTCTCCTGCTCACGCTCACCGAGCGCGAGCTCAAAGCCCGCTACCGCGGATCCACCCTCGGATTCCTCTGGTCGCTGGTGACGCCGGTGATGCTTCTGGCGGTTTATTCCTTTGTCTTCAACGTTATTTTTCAACCTCGGGACCCGAGCGTGACCGAATCCGGTCCCTACGCGCTCTTCCTGGCGTGCGGCGTCATTCCGTGGATTTGGGTCCAGACGTCGTGGATGGAGGGGTCAAACGCACTGCTCGCCAACGCGGGCTTGATCCGCAAGGCCGCCTTTCCAGCGGAGCTGCTGCCGGTTGTCTCGGTCCTCTCGAATCTCGTCCACCTCATCCTGGCGCTCCCAATCCTGGCGCTTTCTTTCTTCGTCACCGAGATCTTCACGCCGACCCACTTCACGTGGACGGCGCCGGCGGCGCTCTTGGTTTGCGCGCTGCAGCTGCCGATGGTCTCGGGACTCACCCTGGGCACCGCCGCGTTAAATGCCCATTTCAAAGACGTCAAAGACATTCTCGCTAACCTGCTGACGCTGCTCTTCTTCGCCACGCCGATCCTCTACACGCTCAGGACCCTCGATCCGCATCCGCCGCTGCGTTTCCTCGTCGCCCGCAACCCCATGACGGCTTTCTTCCGGGGTTACCAAGAGACCCTCTTTTACGGCCAGATGCCGGGCGCCGCGCTGTGGATTGAAATGGCGGCCTGGAGCGTGGCCCTCTGGATCGGCGGCGCCTGGCTTTTTGACCGCTTGAGCGAAACGCTCGTGGAGGCCGTGTGATGACCCAGGCCGAAGCCGCGGTGCGGGTGGACCGCATGAGCAAGCTTTACCGGCGGACGTCGAGCGGTCACCACCTCCGAACCCTCAAGAGTGCGCTCATCGACCGCACCTTGGTGAGCGGACTCGAGCAGGGTGAGGCGATCACCGCCGTCAAAGATGTCTCATTCACGGTGGCGAAGGGCGAGGCCGTCGGCCTGATCGGCTCTAACGGCTCTGGGAAGTCGACGCTGCTTAAGGTCGCCGCCGGCATCCTGCGTCCGACCTCCGGGACGGTGGATATCTCCGGACGGGTCGCCGCCCTCATCGAGCTCGGCGCCGGCTTCCACCCTGAGATCTCGGGCCGCGAGAATATTTTTATCAACGGCGCCGTGCTCGGCCTTTCAAAACGTCAGCTTGAAGAACGCTTTGACTCGATCGTTGAGTTCTCAGGCCTCGCGGATTTCATCGAAGAGCCGGTCAAGAACTATTCCTCGGGCATGTACGTGCGCCTCGGTTTTGCCGTCGCCATCCATACGGACCCCGACGTCCTGATGGTCGACGAGGTCCTGTCCGTCGGCGACGAGGCCTTCGCCCACCGCTGTCTGCGGCGTATCGAAGAATTCCTCGCCCGCGGCAAGACCTTGGTGCTGGTCAGCCACTCACTCGACCTGATCGAGAGCGTGTGTGACCGGGCGATTTGGCTCGAGAAAGGCAATCTTCGCCTCGAAGGACATCCACGTCGGGTGATCGACGCCTACCGGGAAGCCATCGCCGCCGACGAAGGCGAAGAGAACCGCCGGGAGCAGGCGGCTCGTCTCGACGAGTCGACCGAAGCAAGCGACGGCGAGGATGAAGAGGTCCTGCGCTGGGGGTCCGGTGCGGTGGAGGTCGAGCGCCTGCGCATCAAGGTGGGCGCCGACGAGCGATTTCACCTGCAGAGCGGTGATGACGTCTGCTTCGAAATTGAGCTTAAGGTCCATGAACCGCTCGATGATTTCGTCTTCGGCATCGCCGTCGCTACCCACCGCGGCGTTGTCGTGTGGGGTAGCAATACCCAGCTCGCGGGCTTCGACCCTGGCC
>JBCDKB010000267.1:0-11563 GCA_038747035.1 Acidobacteriota bacterium
CGAGTTGAGCGTCACCGTCACGTGCTCCCAGTCACTCTCGTGGTTGAAGCCCGCGGCGGCGTCGTCATAGGCATAGAAAGCCCAATACTGAATATCGGCCGCACCGCCGAAACGGGACGGCGTATTCACGTACGCGTAGATCACCCAGCGGCCAATATCCGGCGGCGAATCGGGATAAATGGAGGCAGCCTCGAGGCTCGAGTAGGACTCGCCGGCGCCGCTGCTGTCGAAGAGGCTGGGCTTCCAGCCGTTCGAGCCGCCGTAGATGCCGTGGTGCATCTTGTCTTCATCGCTACCCGAGCCGGAGCCCTTGCGGGGCTGCAGGAAAAAGAGCGCCCGGGTGAGTGAGGAGTAATAGATCTGGTTCGGGTAGTAGTACTGCCCCGTATGGATGCAGAAAGCCCCCTTCTGCTGATTCTTCCACTCGCTGCTGGCCACATTAGAACGCGTCAAGGTGCCCGGTGAAGCCAAGCTGTCGTCGGACACGCAGGCCGGGGGGACGCCATTCGAGAAGGCCTGCTGGAAACGCATGGAGGCCCCCCTCGCCTCTCCGCCGGCACTGTCGTGAGTATTTAGATACCAGTCGATATTGGCCGGTCGGGTCCAGTCGCAGCCCGAGCCGGAGCCGTCATAGCAATAGGTCGTGAGGTGAATCTGGGGCGCGAACTTGACGATCATCGCCTCGGTCACGTTGAGGCCGAACGTCGGCGCGGCGAACATCGCAACGGCCGCGACGAGGCCGGCTGCTAAATCCTGAGTACGCGGGGGCAAGCTGGGCATGGCGCTTCCTCCAAAGAGTTCGCCCCTTCCCCTGGAGAAGGGACCTGTGTTGGTGATGACCTCCTCCGTCGCAAGCCCCATGCCTGGTTTTCAGGCCGTTTCAGGCCTCAGTCGTCGATCCTTGACGTCCTTCGACGTCGAAGGCCGTCAATCGCTCCGCCCCGGTGGAGTCACCCGACCCCGAGCGGGGCCCGGCTCCCTGGGACTAGAGGCACAGACCCGCGCGCATGGAGGTCCCGGGTCCCAAGAAGGACCGGGACCTCCGGGCCAAAGCCCTATGGGAATACCGCTGACCAGGCGGAGACGGAGCCCGACTCGAAGCCGTCGGAAAAGATCGGCATGTCGTCGCCGGCCGTCGTGAACGTCCACGATTCCTCGGGGAGGGGATTGCCGCGCACGTCGAGGATCCCGTCCAGCTCGACCCGGTAAACACTCAAATCGAGGAGCACGAGGGCCGGCTGGAGGGTCACCCGGCGGGACGGGGCACCGTAGGCCACCACCGCCGAGAGGGCCGAGCCATCGAACACCGAGACGAGACGAACGGTCGAGCTATCCACCGTATTTTCATCGAGGTCCACCGAAAAATCGGCCGTCACCAGCGTCAAAGGATCGACCGCCGTAGCGCCGGCCCCGGGGACTCGAGCGACCACTTCGGGAGCCCCGGGAAAGACCTCGAAGCTCCGGCTCTGGGTTGTCGACTCCGGGGAATCATCGCCGTCGATGACGTCGATCGTCGCCGTGTAGGAGCCCGGCGCCAGGCCGGAAAACGTAGCCTCGAAGCCGTCGACGGCCATCACTCCCGTGAGAGTCACCCCTTCGACCGTCGCCCGATTCACCGCGAGACCGCTCGGGTCCGTTGCGTCCCAGGAAACCCGAATTGGCTCCCCGGCTTCCAAATAGGGATCGCCGTCACTACCCGCCCCCGCTTCGATCATCGGCCCGAGCACCACGGGCGGCGTCAAGTCGTCATCCACGATCTCCGCGGTCACACTCGCCGAGTCGTTGGCGGGGTCCGCGTCGCCGGGCACCGGCGAGAGCACCGCGGCGAAGGTCTGCTGGCCGGCGGCGAGGCCGCCGGTGTCGCAGACGCTAGACACCTGCTCGATATCCCCCGACCCGAGGGCCGAGGTCACCGCGGTCCCGCACTCGACGCCGCCGGCACGGAAGGACACAGTCACCGGACCGACGCCGTCCGTCCCGCTATTGCGCACGCCGGCGGTAAGCGTCGGCGTATCCCCTTGGACGATCTCGACCTGGTCGATGTCGAAACCGACGATTCCGACTTCGACCGCAGGCGGCGGCAGCACGCCCCAAAGCTGCTGCTGTCCCGTCCGATTGTCCAGAAAGACAAAAGCTCCAGTGTGTGGCTCTCCGGCGGGTCGCTGGCTCATCTGCGGCCCGATCTGTAGCGGCACTTCGTTCTGGCAGCCACCGCCGACGGCGACCTTGTAGAGATCGTCATCCCCATCGAGTTTGTAGACGATTTCGTCACCGATGAAAGTCGGCTCCTCCCGGTCGTCCTCCAGACCGCTATCGCACGTTAAGCGATGGGGCCCCGACCCGGTGGACATGTCGTAGTAATAAATGTGGTCATCCCGATCACATAGGTCGTCGCACTCGCATTCGACCGCGAGACGATGTTCAAAAATATCGAAGAGGTTCCCGGGATCGCAGACGGCCAAGAGACCGGGTGAACCGATAGAACCATCCGATTCTCGGCGGAAAGCGATGTCCCTATCGAAGCTAAACGGTCCGGAGTAGGTCCGTTTCGACCAGGCAATATAACCATCGTCGATGCGAGGGTCGAAAACCGCCACGTTGGCTCCGTGGTCGACAAGCAGACTTCCGTTCGTGGAAGAGACGCCGATATCGTAGGCGTAGAGGTCAGCGGTCGTCTCACCGTTTCGCTCGTCTTGCCACACGATCCTCTGGCCGTGGACGTCGGGCTCGGTCTGCTTGGCCGGTAGATCCGTGATCGCCGTTTCGAGACCGGTGTCGAGATCGTAAAGAACGACGTTGGCATTCGCCGAATCGCCGTCGTCACGGACGTAGACGACGTAAGAGCCGTCGATCCTGGGCTTATACTCACGGTCAGCGGTCTCGGTCAAACGCTCTTCGAGACCGGAACCCAGGTTCATGAGGTAGATCTCGCTGCCCCGTTGATAAACCGCTCGGTCGCCGGAGATGTCCGGCTGGGATACACTGATCGCCTGGGTCGTCACTTGGGTCTCCGTCGAGGCGCCGATGATCGAGAAAAAAACGGACGCCTCCCTTTCGTCCAAGTTATTGGCGTTCGACTCGACCCGTAACCTGCGCTCGTAGCCACCCGGCGAGAGCAGCGCGGTGTTGATGGAAATCTCGATCGAGCTTTGTTCTCCGGCGGCCAAGCTCGTCGGCGCGGCGATGATCTCGGTGGCGCTCGCGTCCCCTTCCAAGGTCGTCGACGTGATCGTCAGGGGGGCGGCCCCGGTATTCGAAATTCCCACCGAGACGATCACCGGGTCGCCTTGTTCCAAGGCACCCACGCCGACCTCGTCCTGGATCGATTGGTAGGGCGCACACGTGATCTCAATAGGACAGGTCAGCCCCTGCACCGCGCCGCCGTCCAGATCGACGTCGAGGATCAAGGTCGCCGAACCGCACTCGTGCCGCTCGGCCCTGAGGGAGTAGTCGTCGAGGGAATCTTCGCAGCGCCCGGGATCGATATCGGGGAATGGCGAGTCTTCATCCCGCCACTCACCGATCGGCGCCGGTATTCGAAAAACGCCGCGGACCTCCCTCGCCGCCCAGCTGCCGGCGTTGCAAAGGCGGACGCCGAAGCCTCCCCGCTCACCGCTTTCAAAGACGAGGTCACCGTCGGTGGTGGACTGGATGTCGATCGAGTCGCACGACAGCAGCCTGACCGCCGAGCCGTCCGAAACCGGGACGCTGAAGCCGACCTCTTGAACCCGCCGGAGGTCCGGCCGATCGGGGTGCGTCGCGTCGAGGTACTCCACCCAGAGGCTGAGATCGAGGGTCGTCTCTTCGGTCAGGGTCCCGACCCAAAGCTCCAGCGGAAAGCTCAAGGACACCGTCGCCCCGGCGGAGGCGTTCGGCACTAGACTCTCTCCGTCGATAACGTAGGACACCTCCGGGTCCTGCGACTCACTCCACTCACCGTCCGTGAGGGCAATTCCGGGATCTCCGGAGACGCGGAGACGGTCCACCGTCACCTGCGTGAGATCTCGACCACTCTCATTTCGCAGCGTGAGCTGGACGTCGATGGACTCCCCCACTTCGGGGATACCGTCGCCGTCGGAACGGAAGCCTTCAAAAGCGACCGCCCCTTCCACGGACCACGCGTCGGCCTCAAACCGCGGGTCAATAAAACGGTAGGACCCCGGACTATAGGTACCGACCTTTTGATCACCTCCGCTGAGAACAGCCCGGATAAAAACCGTTCGTTCGCGCAGCCCGTCACGGCCCGCATTCCAGACAAACGGACTCCGCGCCGGATGTAGATCTTCAGCCCCGCCGATCGGGCACGGGCCGCGCCCCTGGGTGCAGTCCGCATTGTTGGGATTTAGATCATCGTCCCAGAAAAGCTGCACCCGCGCGCCGCAGAGACCATCCGGATCATTCGGCGAACATTCCCAAGCCTGTGTCTGCGCCGGATCTCCGCAGTCATTCGGCTGGAAGCGGATGTTCATCCCCTCCACCGTGGCGGCGGTGCCGGGTTGCGCCGGCAGCGTCACGCAGAGCCCGAGCAGCTTCGGCGGGATGAGCGTCGGCAGCGCCGGCGCGAAGTCCCGCACCAGCGCCGCGACCCACTGGTGCTCGTTGGCCTGTTCGCCGCCTTCGAAAGGACTCGCAACTACCGCCAGGTAGCTATTCGACGCGATTCGGTTCGTCACCATCCCGGCCCTGTCGAGGGAACGCGAGAGTTCTTCCATCTGCAAGGAATACACGTCGCCCTGGAACAGATCGATACCGGCGCCCCAGAGGCGCGACAGTCTGTTGTTCAAGACGCCGAGGGAGTCGCGGTAGTGGCGCGCCGCTAAATACCAACTCATCTGATAGAGCTCGAGGAATGCCTGGGCTTCATCCCCGTCCAGGTGTGTTCCCGCGTGCATGGCGTCGCGGTGGTGCTGGAGTCCGGAGGCCTGGAACATGTCGCGATGAACCGTGGCGGCCAACGACGCCGTTCGCCCTCGGTCCGCCTGCCGTCGAATACCTTGGAAAACCTCCCAATTGAGCTGCCAAACCATCACCGCCCGGGCCGCAGCTTTCGAGGTGGTGTTGAAGAGTTTTTTGACCACCGCCGTCGCCAGCTTATCGAGGTGCAACACCCCGTTCGGATCGTCCAAAGTCGCTTCGACCATCAAGACGAGGAATTGGCTGTAGTACTCGCCGACATACTCGTCCAGATCCTGACGGGCGAGCGCCAGGCCCTGGAGCAATGCGGCGTCGACCGTTCCCGTGGACTGCAGGCGACCGTACATCTGCTCCAAAAGACGGAGCTTGAGGTCGCCCCGTTCGTGGGCCATGCTCTGAAGCAGAAGGATCCGCGCGGAAGCCGCCGTGAGTGCTGAAACCGTGCCGACGCTATCGCTGAGGCCGGTCGCTAGCTGGCTCAGCGGCTTCGGCCCGCCGCGGGTATCGAGCTGGAGCCCCAAGTCAAGGAGCGCGCCGACTTCATTCGCCAAAGACTGCACAGCCAGCTGGTAATCAACGAAGTCAATCAAATCGTTCCCGAGCGGGTCCCTAAGTGCCTCGAAGATCTCCGCTCCGCTGCCCAAGGCCGCAGAAAAGCTACCGAGTTGAAGCGCCCGGTCCAGCATCGTCTGGTAGCGACTCTCCCGCGAAGGATCATCCGCCAGGTCCGGTTGGAGGGCCATATCAATGAAGACCTCCCGATAGATCTCAGCCCGATCGGCCGCATCGTCAATGCCTTCCACACCGCCGCGGACGAAGGAATTCACGTAGAAATCGCTGAAAAAAGCGGACGTCTCGAGCGGATAGCCAATTCCGGCAATCCCGCGGATGTCGCTATCCGGCAGCGCCACCTGCGGGTCGAGTCCAGAAGCGGCGGCCGCAGGCGCGCGGAACGAACTCTGCACCAGAGTCACCAAGCCCACCGCCTTCGGGATGTTCAGAACCTCTGAGGTGCCCTGTCGCTTGACATAAAGATCCGTCACGACGCCGGCGTCTACTTCAGCCGTGAGCGCTCGGTTCGGAAAACTGCCGTCAAGCGGGACCTCCGAAACGACCCGGACTTCCCAAACGGTCCCGTCGACTTCAATCGACTTCCAAAGCGTATCGGCGCCGTAGGCCGCTTCGAAACTCAGAACGGAAAAAACCAATACCCAAAGCAGGGCCTGCGTCAACTTCTTCATCTTTCCTCCTCGCATCGCAACTGTGAGCTGTCATCGGCCGGCCGCACGCCGACCTCGCCCTAAGAGATGCGGTCTGGGAAAAATGGTGTGGACACAGTCGCCCCCGCCTGATTTCCGGTCTTTAGTGCCCCGCTTGACAATTCCCTTCCACCCCCTTCGGTGTCTCGCGGCGCTGGCTGCGTTGCGCCTCCTCGAAAGAGCTGGGCTATTCCTGCGTCGGCGCGCCTTGCCAGCACCACGAGATCCTCGAAGATTTCTGGAAGGTTCTTCTCAACAGGCTCCTATTCCGAATCGATCGCCGCCCTGGGCTGACTAAGCCCCGGGGCCGACGAGGATGAAGGGAGCCCAGAAGTACGGCGCTGAAAACTCCGGCTGACGCCGGAGACTGAGCTGGGCAGCCCGCAACGCTTCCGCGGGTGGCATCCGTTCTTCGAGCAAATAGCGGTAGAACGACGTCATCAGGATCGACGTGGCCCGGTCCTCCACCTGCCACAGGCTAGCCACGACGTTTCGGGATCCCGCATATAAAAAAGCGCTGACGAGACCGACCAGCCCTTCACCCCGCACCAGATCGCCGCCGGCGCTGTGGCAGGCGCTCAGAACGACCAGCTGGGCGTTGAGGTCAAAGTTGTAAACCTCACGGACGCTGAGCAGACCTTCCCTAGCGCGTCCTTCTTCGTCGAGCATCGCCAGAACCAGACCCGAGGCCCCGGGACGGGAAGGCTCAATGATCGCGTGGACCCCGAAGTGGAGCAGGTCAAAGCCGCCGAGCTCGAGATCCGAGACGCCCCCGACACTCGCGTCGGCGTCAAGCAGCACGACTGCACGATCCGGAGCGAGCTTGGCGATCATCTCGGCTTCTTGGCGCGCGAATCTCAGCGGCGGCAGGCGCGGCATCTCCGCCCTGCGGCTCGCATCCTCAACGTCAAGGGGCTGAATGGCATATCTCGGAGACGCGACGGCGAGGATCTTGGAATACTCCTTTGTGACCTCGGAGCTCTTGAGTAACAGCGTCGCCGAAGCCGACGGAAGCTGGACGATACGGGTCTCCTCGAGCAAGGGCCGGGTCTCCGCCTCCACCGGAGACGGGAGGTAGGAGAAAGGCAGCCCGTGCAGCCATCCGTCGCCGACCACCTGCAGCCACGATGGCGTGTGCGTCCAAAATTCGGCCGCCGGGCGCAAGAGCAGGTCAGACAGCCGTTTGGCGGACCTGCGAGCTCTGCCCGACGCGGACGACCCGACAACCGCTGCGAGAAATCTCTCGACCTCCGCTTCAATCACTGGACCAGGCGGCAATTCATAGACCCGGAAGCTATCCCTCGAAATCGCGAAGAGCAGGCTCCCTTCATCACCGAGGACGTACTCCAGGAATAGGCCGTTCTCGGGCAGTACTTCCCGTCGAACAGCTCCCACGTCGATGGTCAATCCCGTGGTTAAAGCCTCCAGCCGCGGGTTCATCTCTTGAAGCTCTTGGAGGAGCTCATCCCTACGGCGGCTCTGCTTCTCAATCTCGTCGAGGTGGGCGGCGGCCGCCTCACTGTCGCCCCGGCGGTCCGCGCCGGCCCAGCGCCGCTCATGGAAGGCGATGCGTCTTTCCGCGGACCGCAACCGGTCACTCAAGCCCGGATCTACCCCTTTTTCGACCTCCACCTTCGCCGCGGCGAGGAAGTCCACGAGGCTCCTCGCCTTACCCCGCTCCGCCAAGGCGAACGCCGTCTCGAGGTGGCCGAGGTCCGGGGATTCCCGATGGGCCCGCACCCTCGTTCTGGCCGCCTCGGCGTAGAGGCGACGGCGTTTGGACATATAGGTCGACCTCAGGTCCCGGCCGGCGAGCGCACCGCGTCGCGATTCGACGATAGAAATCGCCTCGGAATAGTGACGAGAGGCCTCCCTCAGTCTTCCCGATTCCGCCAGTAGCTCGGCGAGGAAAGAATGGGCCAACTCGTGACGGGGGAGATCACGGAGGCGGCGGGCCTGATCGATGGCGCGCCTGAACAGGTCCTCCGCCGCGGTCACCTCACCCAACGCCCACTGACTCCGGGCGCGCCCGATCAACGTCCCGGTCAGCTCACGCGCGAAGCCGTGCTCCTCAAAGGTGGCCTCGGCCTGTTCAAAAAGCTGAAGAGCCCGCCGGGCCGCCGCCGGTGGAACGTCGGATGTTTTCCGCTGCCACCGCTTCAACTCGAGGTCGCCGAGATTCTTGAGCGTCGCGGCGAAGAGATCCTCGAGACCTAGGGTGCGCGCCCTGTTGAGGGCCCATTCGAGGTGTTCACGGGCCGCGTCAAATTCCCCCAGGCTGATCGCCGCGTTGCCCATATTGTTGCGGAGATTCACCATCCGCCGGCCAGACCCCGCCTTCTCGGCAATTTCGAAGGCTTGACGGTAGGTCGTGCGCGCTCGCTCCGGCTGCCCCAGTCGCTTGTAAAGGGAACCCAGGTTGCCGAGGATCGACCCGAGGTACTCCTTCCTGCCGGTCGACTCGATCTCCTCGGCGGCGCGGTGCCAAAATTCAAGGTCCTTGTCGTAATCCCCGGCGGCGAAATGGGCCTTCGCTAGATTATTGAGGGTCACGGCGACGCCGACCGGATCCTCGGCGGCGTGGCGCAACGCCAGAGCTCGACGATGGAGATCAAACGCTTCGTCAAGACGCCCTTCCTCCTCAGCGATGAGGCCGAGGTAGCCGAGCGTCTTGCCCTGCTTCTGCGGGTTGCCAAGGCCCTCCCAGACCTCCATATTCCGCTCGAGCAGCTCCTTCGCCTCGTCGAAAGCGACTCGATCGACCAGCGAATGGGCCAGGCTCTCGATGGCCTCCGCCTCCCCTAGCGGATCGCCGACCCGTCGGAAAATATCGAGGGCAGTGCGGGTATACGCCATCTCGGCCTGGGTCTCGCTGCGCCTTTGGGCTATGCCGCCGAGCCAGAGATTGCAAAAAGCGCTCAGCCATTCGAGCTGCTCCTGCTCGGCGATGGCCAGGGCCCGCTTGAGATCCGACTCGGCCTCGTCGGCCAGGCCGAGGTTGAGCACCGAAGCGCCGCGTAGAGCGAGGCTGCGGCCGGCCCTCGCCGGTTTGCCGAGCCGAAGCCAAGCGTCCGCCGCCGCGCCGTATCCGTCCCGAGCGTCCTCGAGGCCTTCGGCCGTTCCCTTTCGAATCGCCGCGAAGGCGTCAAAAACCGCCCGCTCCGCATCGAGGAAATCCTGGTCGGCGGCGGAGGTCGGCTGGACGGTATCCAGGACCCAAAAGAAGCTTCCCGGAAGCTCCTGGGCCTGGGCCACCTCGAACTCCACAGAATAGGCCCCTGCGGTCTCGGCGGATGCGCACAGCGACTCTTCGCTACCGCCGTGTTGGACCTCGTTTCGAGAAAGAAGCCGCTGCCCGTCGGGCGAGTCCACATGGACCTCAAGATCCACACCGCGCTGCTCCACGCGAAGACAAAAGAAGGTCCCCCGCGCGAAGTGGAAGGTCACCTGCTCGGCGCCGGAGGCGATCTGCCCGAGCCCCCGATCTCCTTCCTTCGACAGCGCCGGCTGCAGCTGACAACCCCAAAGGACTGCGGTGAGCGCCAGGCAAGCCATGCGCACCGGTCCGGCCGGGCACTTAGCGAACGGGGCCTTCACGGTCGGCCCCTGACTTCGAATTCAAAGGCGGGCCCCACGGGCACCTCCGTCTCCTCCACAATGCGAATTCGGTAGCTCCCGGGCCGGAGGAGCCCCGCCTCGACCTGAAAACTGTAGGTCCCCAAAGGGTTGAGCTCCGGTTCACCCCGGTCCACGGAGACGTAAGTCGAATTCTCCCGCCTTTCTAGGGCTGCTCCTGCCCCGGACGCTAGGGCCGAAGGCGGGTCCAGCAAGAAAATGACGATCCCGCCGGGCGGCGGAGCCACCAAGCTCGCCGACCTCAGTGTTCCCGACGTCAGGGGCTGCAAAAAGACCTCGGGACTTTGGGGGACCGCACTTTCATCAACCGACTGGGGGAAGGCACCGCGGGAGGGCCGGAGGAGTTCAGCCGCTAAGAATCCCAGGCCCAAGCCTGCGACGAGTGTCGCGGCGATCGCCCACAGGCGCCGGCCGCTGCCTCCGACTCGGGAATTCGCGGTCGAAAGGGTGGACTCCAAAGCCGCCGATTCCATCCACTCACGCTCGGCTTCGACAAAATCAGGAGCCGCCAGCGCCAGTGTCGAACACTCGCGGCACCGACTCAAGTGATCAAGTATTTCCTCCTCGGCGGCGCGGTCCAGAAGCCCCTGCCGCAGGCGCAGAATCTCATCCACTTCGGGGTGCCGAATGGAAACTTCGTCGGCCGGCGAGTCGCCGGCCATCTCACGCAACGCCTGCTCGATTTCTCGATCTGCGTCAGACATCGGAACCTCCTCCGCCCTCGGCCTTCTTGAGACGTTTACGAGCATTCCGGAGCCACTCACGGACCTGGTTGGTGGACGCTCTCATGAGCTCCGCGATTTCACGGTAGGTATAGCCATGAAAGTAGTAAAGCCACACGCATCTTGCCTCGTTCCTGGGTAGATCCCGAATCTGCCCTTTGAGTCGATGGCCCCGCTCCGTTGCCTCCACCTCCCTTTGTTGCGAAGCCTCAATCGGCACGTCGCAGGCTTCCTCCAACGCGACCGATCTATGGGAACGGCGCCGGGTTGACCGAGTCCTCAACGCCTCTTGATGCACATGCCTCGCAATCGTCAAAATCCAAGCCGCCATCCCTTCACCTCGATAGGTCGCCAGCCCTTTGTGAACGCGAAGAAAGACCTCCTGCTTGAGATCTTCGCTCTCCTGTGCCGAGTGGCCGTAGCTGCGAAACAAACGAAATACCCGTTCTGAGAAATATTTATGAAGATCTGCAGCGCTCGGACGGGCACACAGCGAGCTCATTCCGCCCGCTTCAACATGGATAAAGCGCCGGGAAGGGCCGTCCGGGGGTCGAGAGTCTTATAGGTTCGATCATATGGAGGCGTGTTCCTCAAAGCCGGAAGGAAACATCATCACCGCAGCCGACCGCCGGAGTCTGCGGACCCCCGCCCGCACTCGGACAAAGGGCTGCGTGGCGAGTCAGCTAGCCGTCCCCGGAGGCAGCTCCAGAGACCACCGATTGCACAAAAGGCCGTCGTTGCACATCAGGTCACCGCGACCTTAGGCCGCCGCCGCTTTGAGGCACGGCGGTCTAACTCAGACTTAACGATAGCGCTGAGTATATTCGCCGCCAGTCTCGGCGGACAAGGCGCGGGCGCCCTGAAGGAACGCAGCGGGCAGCGCCACGGGCACCCCATCTGGCGGACTGCCTGCACGGCGGCCCTGCGATTGGGACCTCCGCCGGGATTCGAAACCCGGGCGAGCGGCAGCTGCCCGCCGAAACCAATGGCCCCCTCGCCCGCTGACCGAGGGCGAGGTCCCCGAGAATCTAG
>JBCDKB010000268.1:0-11537 GCA_038747035.1 Acidobacteriota bacterium
CACGTGACGTCCTCGCCGCCGACCGTCAGCCGGAGCTCGCCGCCGTCTGGGGCCTGCGCGAGCTCGGCGGCGGTCACCCGGTAGAGGCCCGTCTCTTGGATCTCCAGACGCAGGGGCGAGGGGGAGCCGTCGCGGAGCTTGACCGGCTCCGCGGCGGCCCGCTCGGAGTCGGCGCGGGCCAGGCGCTCAAAATGCTGGGCCTGGGGAGGGTGGGGGCTGGCTTCGAAGCTCGACTGCATCGAAATCTCGCCGTCGACGGGGCTCACCTCGAACGGACCGTACTGGCGGTGCAGCCCGCTGGCTTCCCGCTCCACGAGCCGGTAGGTCAGGGCGCCCGCCGGCGCCGTCTCGTCGAGGAATCGATAGACGCCGCCTTGGAGATGTCCGACGTGGGCTCCGAGGGGCTCCTTGTTGACGCGCACCGCGTCGTCACCCTCCAGGCGGAAAAGGTCGAAAGCGACGCTCTTGACCTCGCCGGAAGTCTGCCACTGGACCATCACATCGGCCCCGCGCCGCACGACGTCGAAGGACGAAATCATCGCCTGGGTCAGCGGCGGCGTCGGCGTGCTGATCGTTAGCTCGCAGATTTCGCCGAAGCTGAAGACGCCGGTCGATGACGTGTCATCGCCGGTCTCGTCGAGCCAGGTGGCGCGGGTGCCGTCGCCGGACCCGACGGTGCCGGTGACGGTGATCACGGTCGGTGACGAAGCGGGGGTCACGTCGATGAAGTAGGTGAGCGTCGCCGTGACCCCCGGTGAGAGGGTGCCCGGATTCCAGGTGACGTCACCGGAACCGCCGATGGCCGGCTCCGCCGTCACCGTGCCTTGGGAGACGAAAGACTGGCCGCCGTAGAGCACTTCGCCGCCGGGGATATTCGCGGTCACGAGGCGCGTCGCGGAGAAATTGATGTCGCCGATCGATCCGGTGGGGTTGCTGACCACGAGGCTCATGGCGTACCGACTCGTCTGGCCGACACCTGGGGGGTTCGGACCCGGGGACTGTCCGGGTACAAAGCGGAGGTACTGGGAAAGGTATGGCTTGGCCGGCGCGGCGCCGCTGTCATTGGGGAAATAGATGCGGAACGTATCTGGCTCCGGCTGCGTCGACGGCGGTTCCGGATCGACATCGTGCTCGCCGAAGTAAACCGGGCCGTAGTTGTTTTGGCCGAAGTCCTCGATCAGGATGTCCGCCTGCCAGATGCCGTATTCGTCCGACGTGTCGTTGGACACGAAAGACGTCGGCGACGAGACCGCGCCGCCGGGGATGACCTGCGTCGCCCAGTCATTGTTATTCGACATGGTGGCGTTCGAATCGGTAAAGGCGCCGGAGCGAGAGGTGTAGTCAATATCGCCGTAGGGGGAGGTATTGGTCGTGGACGTGACGGCGCTCGCGTCCCAGTCCCAGTTGTTGACCTCGAACGTGCAGCCGCTCGTGATGTAGGGGTAGGAGTTGTAAGTCCGGGTGCGGCCGTTGTCGTTGATGCCGACGGCGAAATAGCTGGCCGCGTAGAGGTTGTATTCCGTGCCGCCGGCGCCCGGAGTGCCGTCGTGGGCGCGTAGGCCGAAGGCGTTCACGTCGTCCTGGCGGGTGGTGTTCGAGAGTCCCGCCAAGTGTCCGTTGACGTCGCCGCTCATGTCGACCTCGATGCGCCAGTGACCGGCGGTGGGGGCGCCGCCATTGGCGGTGGTCACGCCGCGGATTTGCACGTCGTCGAGGAAGATGGATTCGCTCGCCGCGGCGTAGCGGTTGGTGATCCGGAAGCGAATGCGGGTATCGGCGGCGATGAAGTCGGTGATGTCGTAAATCGCTGAGCCGGACTGCACGCCCACCAGCCCGCCGAACTCATCGATGATGGTGTAGGTGGTGCCGCCGTCCGACGACGCCTCGATGGCGAAAGAATCGCCGATGGTGGTGCCGGCCATACGATCGACGCCGGAATCGGTGCGCCAGTCAAAAGACAGCAGCGCCGCGGCGTAGGTGGACAAATCCGCCTCGCGCTCCACCGACGGCTGATTCATGAACGGAGAGGAGTCCGATTGATTGTCCATCGACAGCTCCCCGCCGGTGACCTGGACATCGCCCGAGGCGGCGCCGGCGCCGCCGAGGTCATTCGCTTCGATCCAGTCGGTGGCCCAGCTCACGCCGACGGAGCTGTTGTCACCGGCGTAGGACCCGGCGGAGGCGAAGTTGTCGAGGAAGGTGTCGCCGCCGGTGATCCCCGCCGTCGTATTGTCGAAGAAGAGCTTCCACGCGTTGTCGGCGCTCGGCGGGTTGGTGGAGAGCTGGTCGCCGTAAGAGAAGCGGGTCGCCACCTCGGCGCCGGAAGGGTCGAAGAGGCGGTACCGGGCCTTGGTCGGCGAGGCGCTCGTGCGGTTCTGGTCGCGCTCTTCGGTGATGTCGTTGGCGCCCGCCAAGACGTCGGCGTCAAAAATGTCGACCTGCAAAGCGGTGGCGCCGTCGGCGACCTCGATGAAGAACTCGTAGTTTTCATCGAGATTGTCGGTGGGCACGGTGCCGCGGAAGGAAGAGATGAAGTCGCCCGTGCCGGCGATCGCTCCGCCGCCGCCGACCATCTGGAGCTGATCCGTGAGTGCGCCGGTCGCCGGCGTGCCGCCGCTCCAGGTCGGCGTCGGGGTGATCAGCAGGGAGCCCACGACGAGGGCGCAGAGCGCCCGCGGGCTGATTCGTTGAAGTCGCCTCGTATCGATCATGGCAGTTGCCCCTATAGTGGGACGGCGACCCCGCGGGTCGCCGTTTTGAGTCAGCTCAAGAAAATCCGAACACGCAGGTAGGGTCGCTCTTGCCGCCGGGTGAGCTGCACTCGGCGGCCATGGCCTCAAGCTGGAGGCGTTCGACGATGGCGGGCGGCTGGTAGCGACGGCGCAGGCGCGGCCGCTCGGGAGCGGGGATCGAAACGCGGAGGGGGGCGGTTTCGGGGTTTTTCACGCTCAAGTCTCCTCGAGTATCGAGCCGGCTTCGGGTCCGTCGCGGACTGAGAACCCTCGGTTCCGGCCACAGCAGGAGAACCGGGGCGGGGCCATGCCGGAGTGCCTAGGGCCCTCCGATCCGGTTTCCCGAAGGCGGTCGCACCAGCTGCGACTGGCGACCGCGGTACCCAAATTGTCCCCTGCAATTTAGAGCTGACGATAAGAACTAGCAGTCTGAGCCTAGCGCGATCGCCCCTCAAAAGCCAGGTTCCGAGCGGACCGGGGGGCACCGCCCCGGGCGAGCGGGACGAGATCGCGGGCCGTGGCTGGAATCCTGGCCGCGCGGAGCCTCGGTGGTCCGGCGCTAGCCGTTGCCACAATCCTCTGTACACCCCGGTTCCAGGGGTTCCGGACGGAGCTGGAGGACCAGTGCGGGGTCGCCGAGCAGCTGGTAGGTATAGAGCAGGTCGACCGGGGTGCCGATGGCTGCGGCGCTTTCTTGCGCTCGCCGGACCGCGTCACCGAGGCGGGCTTGCGTGAAGTAGAGCTCGCGGAAGAGACGATCCAGCAAGAGGTTGGCCCGGTCGTTCTCCGACAGCCAGGAGGGGGCGAAGGCGGCGATTGACCCGCCCGCCGGGTCGAGCACGAGACGCTCGGCGAGGGCGTCGATACCGGGTAGGGCGTGGAGTCCCACCGTGCACGAGGCGGCGCTCAACAGGCCCGGACGTCCGTCGTTATTGAGGCCCGGAATATCGGCGACGGTGAGCAGGCCTTCTTGGCTCAAGCGATCGAAGCCGCCGTGGCCGACGTAGTGGAGGTGGGCGAGGCCGTCGGCGAAGCCATCGAGTAGGAGTTGCCGAGCCGTGGCGGCGCTCGGCTGGTCGTCGAGGAAAATCTCGGTGCCGTTGATGCCCGTCGGCGTGAGCCGGGCGAGTTGCCGCGCGTCACCCGGGAAGTCGCCGGCGCCGTCGACATCGTCCGCGACGAACGCCACCTCGTGGTCCCAATCGACCTCGCCTTGGGACTCGTAGGCGATGATCTTGTCGATGTGGGCTTGGAGTTCGGCCTCGGTCATCACCGGTAGGCGGCCGAGGGCGACGGACGGAACCCCGTCGCCGTCGGCGTCCGCAAAGGGCGCATCGGTGGCGAAAAGGCTATCGCCTCGGCTCCACAGGAGGGGCGGGATCAGGTTGCCGCCGAGGCCGTACCAGTCCCGGAAGTCGTAGGTGCCGTGGCCCACCAGGACCGCATAGCTCGGCGCCGTGGCCCAGCGGGTCGCGGCGTAGTCCAGGAAGTCGCGGATGGCGCGGGGATCCTCCAGACCCTCGGCGAATTCGTCGTAGACGTCTTCGAGCGAGACCAGCTGCACAGTCAAGCCCTGACCCTGGCGATAGAACGCGAGCGCCTCGGCGGTCGAGATCCAGTCCGGCTCGACGATCATCAGGTAGTCCGCCTGGTTCGCCGGGTTGCGCAGGTCCGAAAAGATGTCGGTCACGAGCTGGGGTGAATGTACGCCGGCGCCGGTCGCGAGGGCGTAGGGCCCGCCCCGAGAGGCCTGACGCCAGACCGCGCGGTAGGTGGTGCCGTCCTGCAGGATTCGGGTGGCCGGGGTGCGGGGCCGCAGCGGATCCTGGAGGTCGTAGAGCCGGATGTCGTCCCGTCGAAAGCCGCTCGCCGTCGCGAGGCCGCCGTCGAGCGCCGGCATGGTCAGGCGGTCGTCGACCGCTTTGGTGAGGCGTTCGTATTCGACGGTGAAAGCATCGACCGCCACCAGGTCGCCGGCGACGCCGAGCAGCTCCACGGTATTGACGCCGTCGGTCAAGAGGGCCGGGTCGAAGGGGAGCGTCACGGACGCCGCCGTGCGCCCGGAGACGCTCGCTTCGCCGAGCAGGTCGCCGCCGAGCCTCACTTCCATGCGGTGCTCGCCGTCGGACGCGCCCTGGAGGTGGAGCGTGAGCGAAGCCGCGGCGCCGCCCGTCGGATCGGGCACGTCCAGCTCGAAGGACTCGGCGGGCTGGCCGTTGCGGACGAATTCCCAGAACCAGTTGTCGCTCTCCGGATCGAGCTCGAGGATGACCACCGGCCGGGCGTTGCGCTCTATGCGCAGCGCCTCCGTGAAGGTCTCACCGCTCCAGTCCGGCGGCGCCGGACGGCCGATCGTCCGTCGCATGACGAGGCCCGAGCTGCGTTCGAGCCAGTAGACGTTGGTGCCGGTGAAGGGCGTGTCGATGGCCTGGCCGTAGAACTCGAGCGCTTCGCCGTCGGCGGACCGGGTCCAGGCGAGCCGTTCGCCGCCCAGGGTGAGATCAAAGCCGCCGGTCGCCAGCCGCGCTTCGATCTCGGCTTGCGGCACGAAGAACGTGGCGACCAGGTCGGCGACGGTCACCCGCTGGATACCGGAGTCCCCGACGAGGATCTTGATCCGTTCGGCGCTGCCGCCCAGGGTCTCGGCGGAGCGCGGTGACCGGGCGTCGACTTCGGCGGATCGGGAGTCGAGGCGTGCTCGGTGCTCGGCGCTCGGCGGGTGGGGCTCGGAGAGAAACGGACGCCCTTCGAACCCGGTGGGATCTTCGGCCTCGGCAAATTCGACGTCGAAGGGGCCGTAGTAGAGCTCGAGGCCGGAGGATGTGATTTCCCGGAGCCGATAGGTGGCCGCGGGGCCGGCGCCGAAGTCGGCGAGCCGGTAGCGCCCGCCTTGGGGCTGGTCGAGCAGGCCGTCGAGGCGCCCGGCGTGGATCGGCCGCCACTTCTCACCGTCGAGGCGCTCGACCTGGAAGCCGAGGGTCTCGGCCTCCGATGCGGTGCTGAAGCGCAGCGTCGGGACGCCGCTTTCGACCGTGCCGCGGACGTCGGCGAGCACCACCGGCGTCGCCGGCGCCGGGCTCGAAATCGTCATGCCGCAGAGCTCGCCGAAGGTGAAGTCCACGCCGGTTTCGTCGGTCCACGTGGCGCGGGTGCCGACGCCGGAACCGAAGGCGCCCGCGGCGTCGACGGAATAGGGCGGCGCGGCTCCGGTGAGGTCGAAGAAATACACCAGCCGAGCGACGGTGTCGGAGCCGCCGCCGGCGGCGAGGGTCCCGGGGTTCCAAACGAGGTCGGCGGGGGTGGTGGAGCCGATAGCCGGCTCGGAGACGAGCGTGCCTTGGTCCAGGATCGCGACGCCTTGGTAGCTCGCCATACCGCCGGGGAAGCGGGTGCGCACGACGCGACTCGCGCCGTCGAATTGGATATCGCCGATGGCGCCGTCCGGGTTCACCAGGCGGACGGTGACGGCATAGCGTGTCGTTTGCCCGGCCCCGGGCGGGTTGGGGTCGGTGAGGATCGCCGCGGTGAGGAATTGCTGGAGATAGGGCTTCGCCGGCGCGGCGTCGCCGTCCCTGGGCAGGTAGATGCGGAAGGTGTCCGGGTCGGGCAGCGGCGAGAGCAGGGGAATGCCGGCGTCATTCTCGTCGGCGGCGTAAATCGGCGCGTAGTTGCCGTCGTTCGGATCCTCGACCCGGAACGGCATGGTCCACAGGCCGTATTGGGAGGCGGTGTCGTTGTCGGTGAAGGCGCTGGCGGTGGTGGTGGTCCAGGTGTTATTCGGCGAGAGGTTGCCCGTCGACGAGCTTGAAAAAGTCGTGTCCGGACTGTTGACGATGAGGGAGCCAAACGGCGCCACGGGTCCGCCGGGGTTGTTGGCGAGATCGGAGTCCCAGTCGAAGTCGTTGATGTCGAATTCGCAGCCGCGGGTGATGTAGGGGTAGAGGTTGTAATCCCGGCCGCTGTCATTGGGGTTGATGCCGGCGGTGTAGGTGAAGGTGTAGGCGTTGTATTCGGCGCCCGAGGCGGTGGCGTCGCCGTCATGGGCCCGGAAGCCGAAAGCGTTGGTCTCGTCGCCGTTGCGGGAGGCGGCGACGGTGGCGGCGCGCAGCACATTGGTCGACATATCGACCCGCAGCTCCCAGTGGCCCGCGGTCGGCGGCGCCGGGGCGGCGGTTTGGGCCCGGATCTCGAAATTGTCGATACGCAGGTCCTCCGCCGAGCCGGCGAAGAGGTTCTCGACCCGGAAGCGGACGCGGGTTTGGCTCGAGATGAACTCGCTGATGTCGTATTGCAGGGTGCCCGAGTAAGTGAGCTCTTCGCCCGAGAAGTCGTCGATCGCCGTCCAGGTGGCGCCGCCGTCGTCGGACATTTCGACCACGATGGAATCGTCGTCCTCGATGTCGTTGCTGACGACGAAGTCGAACGACATGCGCGCCGCGACGTAGCCGGTGAGGTCGAGCTCCCGCTCGATGCCGGGCTCGCGGCCGGTGTCGGGGGAGAAGTCGCCCAGATCGCGGATCTGGAGCTGCTGGCCGAGCACGCGCAGCAGGCCGGCGCCGGGGCCCGCCACGGAGTTCACGCCCGTCTCTTGGGATTCGATCCAGTCCGTGGTGAAGCTCTGGGTGCCGTCGTCTTCGCTGTAGGTGCCGCCGGAGAAATCGTCGGCCCAGGTGTCGAAGGTGCCGGAGTCGAAGGTGGTGTCGCTGTCGTAGAAGGTGAGCCAGGCGTTATCGCCGTCGCTCGGCGCGAAATGGGAACCGTGGATACGGCGGGTGACCACGGGCGTGCCGGTCGGGTCGAGAAGCTGGTAGGTCGCGAAGGTGTAGGAGATCCGGTTCGAGAAGTTGGCGACCGTATTGTCGAGGTAGACCGAGTAGGCGCGGATGCGGTCCCGCTCGGCGACCTGCTCGGCCGGGGTGACGCCGGTGACATAGGTGTCGTCGATCTCGAAAAGCACGTCCATATCGAAGAGGTCGACGACCAGTCGGCTGGCGCCGGTGGGGACTTCGATGAAGAAAGAATGGTGGGTATCGAGGCCGTCGCCCATCGGGTCTGTGAAGGCGCTGATCCAGTCGCCGTCGGCGGTGTCGGATTGGGATCCCGTAATCGTGATCAACTCATCGGCCACGGTTCCGGTGGCCGGCGTGCCGCCGCCGGCGGCCGGCTGGGGGGCCGCCAGCAGGGCGGCGGCGGCCAGGCCGACGGCGGTCCGCAGTGCCCGAGCTCCGTCCGCTGCGAAGCTCCTTGAGGTGATGGACTGCCGGACAGCGAACGGTCGGACGGCGGACGATCGGACGGCGAAGAGTCGGACGGCGGACTGACGCAGCCGGCGAAGCATCGAATAGGACATCTTTTCCCCTTCCGCGTCGCCCACTTTCGACATGAAGGCGAGATCCGCGACGCGGGCATCCATGTTAACCGATTCCTCTAGCCTCGGTGGCATAACTGGCTCACCTACAGTGAGATAGGCCGTCTCGGAATCCCTTAGCAGGCGGTGGCGGAGAACCGGGCACGAAAAAGCCGGGGCCCCTGGGGACCCCGGCTCGGCAAACCATCGAAAGACTGTCGCTTAGGCGAATTGCGCCGTTTCGGTGGACTCGGCCATGGCCGACGTCGACGCGGTGCCGCCGGTGATGACTTCGCGGACAGCGTCGAAGTAGCCGGTGCCGACTTCGCGCTGGTGGCGGGTGGCCGTGTAGCCGTCCTTCTCGGCGGCGAATTCCGCCTCCTGCAGCTCGGAGTAGGCCGCCATGCCGCGCTCGCGGTAGTCGCCGGCGAGCTGGAACATGCTGTGGTTCAGGGCGTGGAAACCGGCCAAGGTCACGAACTGGAATTTGTAGCCCATGGCGCCGAGCTCGCGCTGGAACTTGGCGATGGTGGCGGCGTCGAGCTTGGCGGCCCAGTTGAAGGACGGCGAGCAGTTGTAGGCCAGCTTCTGATTCGGGAAACGCTCGTGGATGGCTTCGGCGAAGCGGCGGGCCTCGTCGAGGTCCGGCGTCGAGGTCTCGCACCAGACGAGGTCGGCGTAAGGCGCGTAGGCGAGGCCGCGTTGGATCGCCACGTCGAGGCCGCCGGTGATGTGGAAGAAGCCTTCGGGGGTGCGTTCGCCGGTCATGTACTGGTGGTCGTACGGGTCGATGTCCGAAGTCATCAGCTTGGCGCTATTGGCGTCCGTGCGGGCGATGACCAGGCTCGGCACGCCTTCGACGTCGGCGGCGAGGCGGGCGGAGACCAGGGTCTGGACGAACTGCTGGGTCGGCACGAGGACCTTGCCGCCGAGGTGACCGCACTTCTTCTCGGACGCGAGCTGGTCCTCGAAGTGGACGCCGGCGGCGCCGGCGGTAATCATCGCCTTCATCAGCTCGTAGGCGTGGAGCGGACCGCCGAAACCGGCCTCGGCGTCGGCGACGATCGGCGCCAGCCAGTGGACCGAGTCGTCACCTTCGGCGTGGTGGATCTGGTCGGCGCGCATCAGGGTCTGGTTGATGCGACGCACCACCGCCGGCACGGAGTCGATGGGGTAGAGACTCTGGTCCGGGTACATCTGGCCGGCGAGGTTGGCGTCGGCGGCGACCTGCCAGCCGGAGAGGTAAATCGCCTTCAGGCCGGCCTTGACCTGCTGCATGGCCTGGTTGCCGGTGAGGGCGCCCAGGGAGTTGACATACGGCTCGGTCTCGAGCAGCTGCCAAAGGCGCTCGGCGCCGTGACGGGCCAACGTGTGGTGGATCTGCACAGAACCGCGCAGCTTCTTCACCTGCGCCGAGCTAAAGGGGCGTTCGACGCCGGCCCAGCGTGGGTTGGTTTCCCAGTCTTTCTGAATCGGACAGGTGCTATCAGGCAGCATGCTTCTCCAAGCCTCCAGGTCATCATGTTGGGGTTGTGGCCACGACTGGGAACCTCTGTCCTCGGCCGAGCCAAAATGGTGCAACGTTGAATCGGTGCGGTCGTTCTGCGGGTGTGTCATCGAAGGGGAATTCCGGAGCTGGTCGAGCTCAGGCGAGCTCGGAGATGGACGTCAGGAACGGGCGGAACTCGGATTCGAGGAAGATCGACTGGGCTTCCGCCGAGGCGGCGGTGAATCGGTCGACGAGGTCCTGGCCGCCGCCGCCCTCGGTGATTTCGGCGTGGATGCGGGCGAGCTCTTCGGCGAAAATGGTCTCCACCAGCTGGAGCGTGACCGGCGTGCCGTCGTCGAGCTCGACGCCGTGTTTGAGCCACTGCCACACCTGGGCGCGGGAGATTTCAAGCGTCGCCAGGTCCTCCATCAAACCGTCCCAAGCGACGCAGCCCAAGTCGCGGCGCCAGCCTTCGAGGTAGGCGATGCCGACGCGGACGTTGGTGCGCAGGCCGCCGAGGGTGCGGGGGCCGCCGCCTTCGGGCAGCAGCTCCGGGTAGCGGGCGTCGTCGCCGAGGCGCACCTCGAGCTGGTTGTCTTTCGGAAAGGCGGACAGCGCCGGGCCGATGAAGTAAGGGTGGGAAACCCAGCAGCCGTCGTGGCCGAGCTCGAATTCGAGCTTCTTGTCTTCGAGCACCTTCGACGTCTGGTGCTGCCGGAGATCCGCGGTTTTGCCCGGTGTGAAAGCCGCCATGCCGCCGATGGCGTAGGCGCCGCGGCGGTGGCAAATCTCGATCAGCCGGGCGGCGTAGTCGCGCATCCACGGCCGGTTGAGGCTGATCGACGCCCGGTCCGCCAAGACGCGGTCGGGGTGATTCTTCAGCACCTTGATATCGGAAAAGATCTTGTCCCACCGCCCGACGTTCAGGCCCGCGGCGTGTTCGCGGATCTCGTAGAGGATCTCTTCCATCGCGAAAGCGGCCGGAAGGGTCTCCATCAGGAACGTGGCGCGCAGGGTGCCGACCTCGAGACCGACGGCGCGCTGGGCGACGGTGAAGAGTTGGTTCCACCAGCGGGCTTCTTCGGGGTGCTCGACCTTCGGCACGTAGAAGGCGGGGGTCTCGCCGCGCGCCGCCAGGATGCGGCCGGTGTGGAAGAGCACGAGGGCGAAGTCGAGCAGGCCGCCGGAGACGGGGTCGCCATCGACCGTCAGGTTGGCCTCGGCGAGGTGGAGCCCGCGGACGCGGACCAGCAGCTTGGCCATATCGGCGGGGTCGAGGGCATAGCGACGCTCGGGCTTGCCGCCGGCCGCGGGCTTGACGTGGGTCAAATCGTGCTTAGCGACGCCGATGACGTTCAAGACGCCGTCGATGACGTTGATCCAGGACGGCTTCATCGAGTCTTCGAAGTCGACCATCGCCGCGTCGGCGCGGTCGCCGTGCTCGTTGCGGGAGAGCATCTTGATGACCATCTTGGCGTCGTTCACCGGCCCGGTGATCTCAACCCGCCGGCGCTGTAGATCCGCCGGCACCGGCGCCACCCGCCACTCGCCGGCCGCCGCCTCGGAGGTCCGGTCGAAATACGTCGGCACTTCGCCGGCGTCCCAGGCCGCGGCCCGTTCCACCCGTTCGGCCAGCAAGCGCCGGCGTTCGCCGTCGAGCTGGCGGTGCAATTCGGCGATGAGCGCGACGGCGTCGTCGGTCAGCACCCGGCGGGCGCGCTCGGTGTCGGCGCCGGTGTGGAGCTCAACGCCTGGAGCGAGCTCGAGGACGGACGGGGTTTCGACAAGGGTGGCGGCGGTGGTCATCTGGCGGCGGTCCTCGTGAATCTGGGTGGTGTCGGGGAAAGGGGTTCTGGGGGGGGTTTCTCTTGCGGCGAAAGCGAATGTAACAGCTTCAGCGAAACTTCGCTAGCGAAATTTCGCTGGCTGAATAATTTGTCAAAACCCAGCAAAGACGCTCCATCGGCCC
>JBCDKB010000269.1:0-11526 GCA_038747035.1 Acidobacteriota bacterium
CCGTCTCGTCGGCGAGGACGCCGAGCCCCGACTCCAGCTGGTTCCGCTGGCGCTGCTCGAAGGTGCCTTGGGCGCGGAAGCTGTCGACGGCGCCGGCTTCCCCGCGGGCCGACGCGGAGCTGGCGGTCGACGGCCGGAGGGCGCCGGTTTTGAATGGATAGAGGGTGACGCGGTTGCTATTGAGGTGGCGCGTCAGCTGGAAGAAAGCTTCCCCCATCTGCTCGCCGAGGCCTTCGAGGGCGAAGAGGGATTCACCGCCGGGACACAGGCCGCTGACGTACTCACCGAGGGCGGAGCCGGGCTCGGTCTCCAGGCCGCCGCTGACGTAGAGCACGGTCTTGACGCCGGGGAGGCCGGCGAGGAAGGTCGCCGTGCGCGAGAGGTAGTCGAGGGAGATGGCGGTGCGCTGGGCCTGCGACCGGGCCCAGCCGTCGACGGTCGCGCCGACGCGCTGGACGAAGAGGTCGCACGCATCCGGCCCGAAGGAGCCGGTGCCGCCGAGGGCGGCCCGGGCGCCGCCGTCTCCGGCCCCGGTGCCGCCGCCCGTGGGCTGTAGGGAAAGGCCGTTGCTGATCGTGCCCGAAAGCTCCTTGCTGAGGCGCCACTCCTCGCGCAGGGTGTCGAGGGCTTGGGAGAGCTCCGCCGACGCCTGCAAGCCAGACGCGTTGGCGCCGGCCAAGCTGCCGAGGGCGTCGAGCAGCTGGGGACGCTTCGACCCGAGGTGGGCCTCGACGAAGAGACCTTTGTCTTGGCGCAGCATCAACACGTGCTCGGGCACGAGCTGGGGATCTTCCAGGAGCTCCTGGAGCGCCGCCAGGGTCGGGGCGTAGTCCCGCTGCTCGAGGCGCAGCTGGTCGAGGTAAATGATCAGGTAGTGACCGCCGTCCCTCGGGGCGTCGTCCTCGCCGCCTGCGTCCGGACTTGCGCCGTCGGCCGCCGGCGGATCCGCCGGCGCCAGATCTTGGAAATAGCTGACGTCAACGGGCTGGCCGTTCTGGCGCACTTGGAAGGCCGACTTGTCGAGGCCGCGGACCGGCTCGCCGCGGCGGTCGGTGACCCAAACGTCGACGTTGACCAATTCGACGTCGATCGATTCGCCGAAGGATTCGGTTTCGGAGCCTTCCAAGGACTGGCCCTGATCTTCTTTGGCCCCGGCTTGGGGTGCCCAAACCCATGGCGTGAGGCCGCCGAGCGCGAGGCCGAGGATGAAGCCCACCGCCAGGATTCGACGTTTCGGCGCGGGGGCGGGGTCGAGGGCTGGACGTGGGGGATGGCTCGGGGCGGCCGGCAGTCGAGTCATGGGACGATCTCCTCGGACGGGCGGTGAAGCGGGACTTATACGATTTAGTGTAGCAAGATGCCGAAGTGAAACGTTTGAGTCAGGACTCGACGCTGTGGAAAAATATGGCCATGACCCGTGATCGAAAGTCCGAGCCCGCTTCGGCGGCACCCGAGGCGGTGGCCGAGAAGGCCCCCGCTAAGAGAGCCCCCGCCAAGAAAGCCCCCGTCAAAAAGGCCGTGACGCTCAAGGAGGTGGCGAAGCACCTCGGCCTTTCGCCGGCCACGGTCTCGGTCGTGCTCAACCGATCTCCGGTCGCCGACTCCATCCCGAGGGAAACCCAAGACCGGGTCTTCGCCGCCGCCAGGGAGCTGAAGTATCGGCCCAATCACCTGGCGCGCTCCCTGCGTAGCCGCCGCACGCGCACCGTCGGCGTTTTGCTGCCGGAGGTCGTGGAGCCCTACGCCACGGGCGTGCTCGCCGGATTGGAGAGCCACCTCATCCACAAAGGCTATTTCTACCTCGTGGCGAGCCATCGCTCCGAGCAGCGGCTGCTCGACGAATATCTGGACCTCATGCGCACCCGACTGGTGGAAGGCATGGTGCTCATCGCCACCGCCCTCGAGCAGCCGCCGAGCGTGCCGTCGGTGGTGGTCGCCGGACATCAGAAATTTGAAGGCGTGACCAACGTCGTGCTCGACCACGACCGCGCGGCGGATCTAGCGCTGCGTCACCTGCTGGAGCTGGGACATCGCAAGATCGCTTTCTTCAAGGGCCAGGAAGGCAACGCGGATACCGCCGATCGCTGGCGGGGCATTCAGCAATGCGCGGCGACCCACGGCATCGAGATCCGCGATGAGCTCACGTTCCAGCTCGCCGGCGAGCCCGGTGATGAGATTTCCCGCACCGAGCAGGCCTTCCGACAAGGCGAGCAATACGGGCGTCGGTTGCTCGAGCGGCGCGATGAATTCACGGCGGTTTTTGCCTTCAATGACCTGTCGGCGATCGGCGTGATCCAAGCTTTGGTGAGCGGTGGCTTGAGGGTGCCTGAAGACGTGTCGGTGGTCGGCTTTGACGACATCGTCAACGCCCAGTACTACAACCCCGGGCTGACCACCGTGCGCCAGCCGCTGCACGAGATGGGCGAAACCGCCGGGCGCATCCTGCTCGAGCGCCTCACGGGCGAGGAGCCGGCGATGGAGTCCGCCGCTGTGGTGACGATCGAGCCGGAGCTCGTGGTCCGCGACTCCACGGCTCCGGTCCGCTGACCGGCTGTCGTCCGCGGAGGCGGCGCGACTCTTGATCTCAACAAGCCCCGCGGTGGCCGGTAGCTTGAAAGGCCCCGGGGTGGCCGGTAGGATGCGCGAAAGCTGTCGTAAGCGCTGACCGGCCCCAGTCCCCACCTACCCTTCAAAGACCTGCGCCAAGGTCCAGGGTGCTGAAGCCCGGCAGGTCCGCCAAGGACCCGCCGGCGGGGAACGGCCCTTTCTATCCGCGGAGCATAATCGCGACATGGTGAAAGTCTTCGTTCCCAAAGAACTCGGCGACGGCGAAACGCGGGTCGCCGCGACGCCCGAGACGATCAAGAAAATGGCCGCAAAAGGCCTCGAGGTGTCGGTCCAGAGAGAGGCGGGGCTGCTCGCCCATGTGGTGGACGCCGACTACGAGAACGCCGGGGCCACCCTGGTGGATGACCGGACGGCGGCCCTCGGCGAAGCCGATATCGTGCTCACCGTCAACGGGCTCGCCGCCGCCGAGGCGCAGTCGCTCAAAGCCGGCGCCGTCCTGGTCGGCCTGCTGGCGCCGCACGCGAATATCGACACGGTGCGCGCGCTCCAGGACTGGAAAGTAAGCGCCTTGGCGATGGAGCTGGTGCCGCGCATCAGCCGCGCCCAGTCGATGGACGCGCTCTCGTCCCAGGCGTCGATCGCCGGTTATAAGGCGGTGCTGCTCGCCGCGACCCGGCTCGGCAAGTACTTCCCGCTGCTGATGACCGCCGCCGGCACCATCAAGCCGGCGGGGGTGGTGATCTTGGGCGCCGGCGTCGCCGGTCTGCTGGCGGTGGCGACGGCCAAACGCCTCGGCGCCGTGGTCGAGGTGTCCGACATCCGCGAGGTGGTCAAGGAGCAGGTCGAAAGTCTCGGCGGCAAGTTCATCGAGCTGCCCGACATGGGCGAGAGCGGTGAAGGCGAAGGCGGATACGCCAAGCAGGTGACGCCCGAATTCCTCGCCGAGCAGCGCAAGATCGTCACCCGGCATATCGCCCAGGCCGACGTCGTCATTTGCACCGCCCTCGTCCCCGGACGCAAGGCGCCGATTCTGGTCACCGAGTCGATGGTCGACGGTATGAAAGCCGGCGCCATCATCGTCGACCTGGCCGTCGGCCAGGGCGGTAACTGCGAGCTGTCGGCGGTCGGGCAAGACGTGCGCCACGGCGGCGTTCTGATCCTCGGACCGGCCAACCTGCCGGCGGAAACGCCCTTTGACGCGTCCCAGCTCTACGCCCGCAACGTGTGGGCGCTGCTCGAGCCGACCCTCGGGGAGGAAGGCATTGCCCTCGACCTTGAAGACGAAGTGATCGACGGCGCGCTGCTGACCCACGGCGGCGAAGTTCGCCACGCGCCGACCCGCGACCTGCTCGCCGGCTAGTGTCATGTTTGGAAAGTTCCATTCCACTAGGGCGAGGTCATTTTGGTTCCTGGCCAGGCGTCACTCCGCAGGGATACTGAGATCTCTCGAGGAGATAAAGCGCAGCCAGGGGCCGAAAGGGGCCGGGATAGTCGATGGGACTTTTTCAAACAGGGCACTAAGCCTGCACACGATTTTGCGTTCTACACACGATTCAAGGAGAGCATGAGATGACCATGGGGCCGCTCCTGATCGGCATTTATGTCTTTGTGCTGGCGATTTTCGTCGGCTTCGAAATCATCACTAAGATCCCGCCGACGCTGCACACGCCGCTCATGTCGGGCGCCAACGCCATTTCGGGCATCACGGTGGTCGGCGCGCTCACCGCCGCCAAAGCCGGTGACACCACGCTGTCGAGCCTGCTTGGCCTCTTCGCCATCATCACCGCCACGATCAATGTGGTGGGCGGCTTCCTCGTCACCAACCGCATGCTCGGCATGTTCGGCAGGAAGAAGAAATGAGCTTCGTCGAGCAGACCCTCGTCCCCGGCCTTTACCTACTCTCGGCCGTGCTCTTCATCCTCGGTTTGAAGGGGATGACCAAGGTCAAGACGGCGCAGCGCGGCAACCTGATGGCGGCGCTGGCGATGCTGGTGGCCATCGTCGCGACCCTTCTCGAGCTGGGCCAGGTGAATTACACCTGGATCCTCGTCGGCTTGGCGGTGGGCGGGCTGATCGGCGCCGTGGCGGCGGTCAAGGTCGAGATGACCCAGATGCCCGAGATGGTGGCGCTATTCAACGGCTCCGGCGGCGGCGCCTCGGCCCTGGTGGCGGCTTCCCTCCTATGGGGCGACGTGATCGAGAAGGACGCCGGCCAAACGGCGCTCGAGATCATGGGCGCGGCCCCCGCGGTCACCACGATCCTGTCCATGCTGATCGGCGCCTTGACCCTCTCCGGCAGCTTGATCGCTTACCTCAAGCTCTCCGGCAAGATGGGCGGCAACCCGATCCTGCTGCCTGGTCGCCACTTCATCAACGCCCTGCTGCTGCTCGGCTCCCTCGGGCTCGGCCTGTGGGCCGTGCTGAGCGTGTCCGCCGTCGGCACCCTCGAGATGGTGGCGGTCCTGGTGCTGGCCCTGAGCCTCGCCCTCGGCGTCATGCTGGTGATTCCGATCGGCGGCGCCGACATGCCGGTGGTGATCTCGCTGCTCAACAGCTATTCGGGCCTCGCCGCGTCAGCCACGGGCTTCGTGCTGATGAACAACGTCCTGATCATTTCCGGCGCCCTGGTCGGCGCGTCGGGTTTGATCTTGACGCAGATCATGTGCGTGGCGATGAATCGCACGCTCGCCAACGTGCTCTTCGGCGGCTTCGGCGGTGAGCAGGCCTCCGCCGAGGAGCAGGCGGGCGCCCGCGACTACGGCAACGTCAAGTCGTATAGCGCTGAAGAGGCGGCCCTCGTGCTCGAGTCGGCGGAGACGGTGGCTTTCGTGCCCGGATATGGCCTCGCCGTCGCCCAGGCCCAGCATACGGTCCGCGACCTGGCGAGCCAGCTTGAGAAGCGCGGCACCAAGGTCACCTACGGTATCCATCCGGTGGCCGGCCGCATGCCCGGACATATGAACGTCCTGCTCGCCGAAGCCGACGTTCCTTATGAGCAGCTACTCGAGATGGACCTGATCAATCCCGAGTTCCGCAATACCGACGTGGTGATTGTGGTCGGCGCCAACGATGTCGTGAATCCGGCGGCGGAAAAGAGCCAGGGCAGCCCCATCTACGGCATGCCGGTCTTGGAGGTGTGGAACGCCTCGACGGTGATCATGATCAAGCGCAGCCTGTCCCCCGGTTTCGCGGGCATCAAGAACGAGCTCTTCGAGTACGACAATACGATGATGCTCTTCGACGACGCGAAGAAAGCCGTCCAAGGCATGTTGACCGAGTTGAAGGAGCTGGATTGAGCGCTCGGAGCTTCCGTCTCCGGGGCCGCGGCCCGCTGGCCTGCGCGCTCCTGGTCCTGACCGTCGCTTCGACCGGCGCGGTCTTCGCGCCGTCGGTGGACGCCGCGTCCAGGCCGCCGGTGCGCGGCACGATGGGGGCCGTCGCGACGGATGAAGCCCAGGCGACCCAAGTCGGTTTGGACATCCTGAGTCGGGGCGGCAATGCGGTGGACGCCGCGGTGGCCACGGCCCTGGCGCTGGCGGTGGTGCAGCCGGAGGCCGGCAACCTCGGCGGCGGCGGTTTCGCCGTCGTCAAGATGCGCTCGCGCATCGCTTTTATCGACTTCCGAGAGACCGCCCCCGCCGGAGCTTCGCGGGATATGTACCTCGACGAGAACGGTGCCCCAGACCCCGACGCGTCGTGGGCGGGACCGCTGGCGAGCGGCGTCCCGGGTTCGCCGGACGGTCTCTTCCAGCTCCACTATCGCTACGGTCGGCTGGCTTTCAAGGACGTCGCCGAACCGGCGAGACGACTCGCCACCGAAGGCTTCCTGGTCTCTTCCCGCCTGCAGGCGGCGCTCGAAGAAGAGAAAGAACTGCTCTCCCGTTTCCCGGAGACGGCGAAGGTCTGGCTGCCGAATGGCGAGCCGCTTAGGGCCGGAACGCGCATGCGGCTGCCCGAGCTCGGCGCGACCCTCGCCGCCTACGGTGAAAAAGGTCCGGACGCGGTGACCACGGGCGCGGTGGCGAAGGCGGTGGAGCGGGCCTCCGCCCGCCACGGCGGCGTGCTCACTGCCGCTGATATGGCGGGCTACGAACCGCAGTGGCGGGAACCGGTGCGCTTTGAAGCGTTCGGCTGGAAATTCATCTCGGCGAATTTGCCGTCCTCCGGCGGCATCATCCTCGGCCAGGCGCTATCGATGCTCGAAAAGCTGGACGTCGGCGCCACCGAACGCGGCGGTGCGGAGCGCGCCCACCTGCTCGGCGAGGTGCTGCGTCGGACTTTCGCGGACCGATTCCTGCTCGGTGACCCCGAGACCACGGCTGCCACCGCCGCCCAGCTCCTCGCCCCGGAGCACCTCGCGGCGCGGGCGGCGACCTTCAAGGCGGGCCAGGCCACTGACTCCGACGCCGTCGCTCCGAGGGAGACGGGGGTTGAGATCAAGGAATCTGGGGATACCACCCACCTTTCTGTGGTCGACGCCTCCGGCAACCTCGTGGCGCTCACCACCACGATCAACGGGCTCTTCGGCTGCGGTCTCTACGTCCCCGAGGCGGGGTTTTTCCTCAATAACGAGATGGATGACTTCGCGGCGGCGCCCGGAACGCCGAATTTCTACGGTTTGGTGCAAGGCGAAGCTAACGCCATTGCGCCGGGCAAGCGCATGCTCTCCTCGATGTCGCCGACCATCGCTTGGCGCGACGTTGACGGTCTGATGGTGGAAGGCATCGCGCTCGGCGGCCGGGGCGGTTCCCGGATCCCGACCTCGACGCTGCAGGTGCTGGTCAACGTCATCGTCGACGGTGACGATATTCAAGCGGCCCTCGACCGTCCGCGCGTGCACCATCAATGGCGCCCGGACCAGCTCTCCTACGAAGCCGACGCTCTAGCTCCGGAAACGCGCAAAGTCCTGAAAGGCTTTGGCCACGTCTTGTCACCGATCGACTCCGTCGGCCAAGTCCAGGCCGTGCGATTCGAATGGAGTCCCGGCGCGATGTGGCTCGAAGGGGCCGCCGAGCCCCGCGGCGGCGGCGGCACCGCCGGCGTCGCGCGACCGCTGCCTTAGCGACGACCGATCGTCTTCGGAGAGTCGATTCGCGTCACCTTACGGAGGCGACGCCGACGCCCTTTTCGCCGTCCGGCAGAGCGTCCCAGGACGTCCGCCTTAGCTTCGGCCCCACCACCGACCGGCGCCCGCGCCGCGGGGTGTGAGCTGACTCGGGGTGGGACGGCGCCGTGTGTGGGTGTAAGGGCCTGTCTCTGCGGGCTTGGTGGCGGTTCCAGCGATCGGACCGATGACGTCTGTTGTCAAGGTCCGCGCTTTGGCGTGGTCAGTTTTTACCTTTCTCTTGTGCGTGAAAATCTGGCCGAAGGAGACGTTTTCAGGATCTTTGGTGAGTTTTTATCTCACTATCTGCTTGACCGCATGCGTGATTGTGCATATAGTCATGCCGCCAGGCCGGCCTGTGTGAGTCTTTGCACTTCGTCGTGGATCTCGATCAGCGACGAGTCTTCGAAATCTCATTGGTGAAAGGGAAATGATGTTTAGAAGTCGAAGTCTTCTTCTCCTTTTGGTGGGTCTCAGTTGGGGCCAGTGCGCACTCGCTGAAGTGCCGGCTGTGCTTAGGACTGCGGAAGCGGCGATGGTGGAGCCGATCTGGGTGTCCAGCGAGGCTGCTTTGCAGCCCGACGGCGCAGTTGATAAATCGTTGCTCCATGAAGACGACGCCCGTCTGATCCAAAAGTTCATCGACTTGCCGCCGGGCCAGAACGGTTGTGTGGAACTTGAAGAGTTCTACACCAGCAAGATCAACGCGCCGGATCGGTCGACGCTTGAAAAGGCGGCCCAGACCTCCAAAGCGATAGTGGTCGGCGAGGTTGTGGATCAGGCCTATGGCTTCAGCGGCGGCACGCCCGGCCAGCTCTTTGAGGTGCGCGCGCAGCAATCCTTGGCCGGGCGTCTACCGATCCAGTCCTACTACTTCTTTGTTCCGGTCGGCCGCTTCGCGGTCGGCGACACGGAGATCTGCAAGACCGACCGCCGGTGGCAGCGCGTCCCGCGGGTCGGCGAGGAAGTCGCCCTGCTGGTGCCGAGGCTCTCGGCCTCCGGGCTCCACAAGCGTCTCCCGGGCGAGCAGTTCCTTTATCTGGACGAGGCTGAGAGTCTCGTGATCTTCGGCCGGCCGGGGGAGAAGGCCGCGTCCGTGGGCGCGAGGGGGCCGTCCTTTATGAAGGCGATGAGCAAGCAAGAAGTCCTGAAATCGATTCGTCAGACGCTGCGGGGGGAGTAATGCAATTTCATCGACTGATCCTAGGCGCCTTCGCCGGCGCTGTGGCGACGCTTGTCTTCGCAACGCCCGCCGACGCAAGCTGCGTCAACCACGGATGGTCCAATCCGCGGCAGGTGACCTCCAACGTCTACCTGAACATATCGTCGCTCACCTCGGCGCAAAAGACGATCCTGAATAAGGGTATGAAGCAATGGAATGACTGCAATACGGCCTCCGATATCCCGTTCATCACGGGCGTCCGACCGGCGGGGGATTTCCGAGAGGTCGAAGTTCGGATCATTCCTGGTTTCAACCCTCGAGACAACAACGTCTGCGGTGAATTCCAAGGCCTCGAGATTCGTCTGTACACGAAAGCCAGGAATCCTCAGCTCCAAACGGTTCCGTGCGATCGTTCCGATATTCTGGAAGACTCGCTCGCCCACGAGGTGGGACACGTCATCGGTTTCGACCACCCCGATCCCAATTGTGGAAGTTGCGACAAGCACGTCATGTCCAGGGCTAAGTACCGCGATGGTCGGTACACGAATCGAAAAGTTCAGACGGCGGAGTGTAATAAAGCGGCCGAGATGAACTACACCAATATCGAAATCTCCCAGATCGAAGACGATAACGATACTTATAACTCACCGATCCTGATTGACTTCGATCGAAACCAGTTCCACCTCTCCGAAGAGCGGGTGTTCTTCGATATCGACGCCGACGGCGAGTTGGAATTCACCAACTGGACCGCCGGCGACCAGGAAGACTCATTTCTGGTGTGGGACAAGAATGGCAACGGCGTCGTCGACGACGGCTCGGAGCTCTTCGGTGACTCGACGATCCTGCTGCTGACGGGCAAGCCGGCGGCGCATGGCTACGAAGCGCTCGCGGAGTTGGACATGGCGATCTTCGGCGGTAACGGCGACGGATTCGTCAGCGAGGCCGACGCCCTTTTCGATCAGCTCTCCATCTGGACCGACATCAACCACGACGGCTACTCCCAAGGCTTCGAGATGGTGCCCGCGGCCGACTCGCGTCTGGTGAGGATGAACACCCGCTACCATGCGATCCACCCCCGCTACGACAGTGCTGGCAACCTCTTCCTCTTCTTCTCCCGCGCGTGGATCGAAGACGGAAGCGGTGATGCCAAGCGCACCTGGACGACCGACGTCTTTTTCCGGGGATTTGAGATCGACTGAAGCCGGTCGACTCTTCGGCCCGGGCGATCCGCCGGGCCGGCCCTCGACTCTCCACGGCCTCGCCCCGGTTCCCCGGGGCGGGGCTTCTCTATATTGAAGCGGCGGCCGCCCCTTGGCGCGTCGGCGCCGGGCAGGAGTGGGGAGTGATAAAAAATCTCGCGCGGTGTCGAAATGGCTGCGGCCCGGGTGTCCATGGGGTAAAAGCGAAAGAAGCGGAATACACCGCCTTCGCCCAACCGGAGATAGCGACATGAAATATGCCCTGATGATCCACGAGACCCCCGAAGAGCTGGCCCGCCGCGAAGGCGATGAGGCCCCGGCCTACTGGGCCGCTTGGTCGGCCTTCAGCCGGGCCATCGAGGAGGCCGGCGTCGGCGTCGGCGGCGCCGGGCTGCTGCCGCCGTCGACGGCGACCACCGTCCGCCTGCTCGCCGACGGCAAGCAGGTGCAGGACGGCCCTTTCGCCGATAGCAAGGAGCAGCTCGGCGGCTTCTACCTGATCGACGTGCCCGATCTCGACTCCGCCCTCGAATGGGCGTCGCGGATCCCCGCCGCCGGCGGCGCCGTCGAGGTCCGTCCGCTGATGGCCAGTGACGACGCCTGAAGCGGCCGGCGCGGGGGCCGGGTCGGCGGACGCCGTCGGCCGGGCCCTTGAGCGGGCGCACCGCGAGCACCGCGGCCGCCTGGTGGCCTACCTCGCGTCGCGCTTCCGCGACGTGACGGCGGCGGAGGACGCCGTCGCCGACGCCACCCGCCGGGCCCTCGAGGTGTGGCCGGAGCGGGGCGTGCCGGCGGAGCCCGCGGCGTGGCTCTTGACCGCGGCGCGCCGCCGGCTGCTCAACCGCCGCCGCCACGACGACGTGGCTCAGGCCGCCGCCCCGGCGGTGCGCTCGGTCGCCGCGGAGCTGGCGGAGCCCGCCTCGACGCCCGGGGGCGCGTCGGCGTCGGCGGTGCCGGATCGGCGGCTCGAGTTGCTCTTCGTGTGCGCCCATCCGTCCCTGGACCCGGCGGTGCAGACGCCGCTGATGCTGCAAACAGTGCTCGGCCTCGACGCGGCGCGCATCGCCTCGGCGTTCCTGATTTCGCCCGCCGCCCTCGGCCAGCGCCTGGTGCGCGCCAAGGCTAAAATTCGCGACGCCGGCATCCCCTTCTCGGTGCCCGGCCGGGCGGAA
Source organism: Acidobacteriota bacterium (assembly GCA_038747035.1). GTDB lineage: Bacteria > Acidobacteriota > Thermoanaerobaculia > Multivoradales > J023 > JAUIJL01. The sequence continues at coordinate 11,206 of JBCDKB010000269.1, forward strand.
TTCCCGGGTCGGCTCGTCGCCGTGATGGAAGCCATCTACGCCGCCTACGGCACCGGCTGGGAGGACGTCGATGGCATCGACGCCAAGCGGCGCGGCTTGGCTGAGGAGGCGATCTGGCTCGCCCGGGTGCTGGTGGAGGTGCTGCCCCGCGCCCCCGAGCCGAAGGGTCTGCTGGCCTTGATGCTCTACTGCCAATCCCGCCGCGCCGCCCGGCGCGGCGCCCATGGCGCCAAAGTGCCCCGATCGGAACACGACCCGGAACGTTTGGGCGCCGACCACCAGGCGGGCACCGGGCGTTTGGTAAATGCGGCGGCCCCCCCC
>JBCDKB010000270.1:0-11464 GCA_038747035.1 Acidobacteriota bacterium
GCCGCGGCGGGGGGCGGAGAAGGGCCGGTCTGGAGGGCGTAGAGCCCGTCTTCGGTCGCCGCCAGATAAAGATCGTCGAAGACCGCCAGGTCATTCACCCGCGCCGTGGGCAGCCCGTCATCCGGGCCGAATGAGGTCATGGCGGCGCCGTCGAACCGGGCCAGGCCGACGGCGGTGCAAAACCAGAGCAAGTCATAGGCGTCACGCACCGCGCAGCGCACGTGGTCGTGGCCGAGCCCCTCTTCGGCTCCGAAGGCGGTGACCGGCAGCCGCTCGCCGCGAACGGGCAGCGTCTGGCACAAGACCAGCGCAAGCATCAGCCACCACGCTGACCGGACCGCCGACCAGAAACCCGTCCAGCTGCCTGGGCCGCCGAGCGCAGCCGAACGCGACATCGTCATGTGTCGATATTTTACGGCGAGCGGCCGGACCGTCGGTCTGCGAAGTCGAACGAAGTCCCATTCAGCGGCGAGCCACCAGATGGGCGGCGTGAATTTCGACCGTCGATTCACTAGCCGTCTTGTCCCGTGGCTTCAGCTTCATGCAGACCCAGTACTGTTGGCTGCAGACCTCTACGCCACTGCCGCTGCTTGGTCTAGTTGGTCTAGTTGGTCTAGTTTGCCCGCCCCGGGAAAATGGGCGGAGGTTGATAACACTCGGGGGGTCGAACGCGTAAGTCGGAGGGAACACCAACGGGGGACTCGATGTCGAACCTGCTCCAAGACTTCCGCCTCGCCTTTCGCTCGCTGCTGAAGAATCCCGGATTCAGCGTGCTCGCTGTCTTGACTTTGGCGCTGGGACTCGGCGCCACGACGGCCATTTTTACCGTCGTCCAGGGGGTGCTGCTGGCGCCCTTGGCCTATGACGAGCCGGAGAATCTTGTTTTAGTGATGGAGAAGAACGAAGAGGCGGGCTACCCTCGCTTTTCGCTTTCCCCGCTGAACTACCGGGATTACCGGGACATGAACGGCAGTCTCGAAGTCCTGGCCGCGACCAGCGGCGCCAGCCTCGCCTACACCCCCAGTGACGGCGGCCCCGCCCAGCGCTGGAACGGCCGGTCGGTCACGCACAATTACTTCGACGCCCTCCGCCTGACGCCGATCCACGGCCGGGAGTTCAGTCCCGAAGATGACCTGCCCGACGCCGCCCCGACGGTGATGCTGACCTATACGATGTGGCAAAAGCTCGGCGCCGAAGCGTCGATCGTCGGCACCGACCTGCGCATCGACGGCCAGCTCACCCGCGTGATCGGCGTGCTGCCGTCGGGGCATTTCGAAGGCCGCGACGCATTCGTTCCGCTGCGCATCGACTACGAAGAGTCCAATCGCGGCGGCCACTGGCTGGCGGGCATCGGCCGCCTCAAGGACGGCGTCGGCCTCGACCAGGCCCGGGCGGACCTCGAAAGGGTCGCCGCGGCCCTCGAAGCGGAATATCCGGACTCGAATACCGGCTGGGGCTCGAAGGTCGATCCCATGAAGGAGGTCATGGTCTCGAACGTCAAGCAGGCGCTGTGGGTCCTCTTCGGCGCCGTCGGCGTGGTGCTCTTGATCGCCTGCGCAAACGTCGCCAACTTGACCCTCACCCGCCTGTCGCAGCGCGAGCGCGACGTCGCGGTGCAGACCGCCCTCGGCGCCTCGTGGTGGCGCATCCTGCGGCAGATGCTGGTCGAGAGCCTGATGGTCGCCCTCACCGCCGGAGCCCTCGGCCTCGCCCTCGCCCACATCGGTGTCCAGGCCATCCTCGCCCTCGACCCGGACGGCGTCCCCCGGGTCGCGACCATCGGCATCGACCTCACCGTCATGGGTTTCGGCCTCGCCGCGACCCTCCTAACGGCCCTGCTCTTCGGCGTCGCGCCCGCGCTGCAAGCCCTGCGTTCAAACGTCGCCGGTCGGATCAAGGACGGCGGCCGCGCCATCGGCGGTTCCCGCGGACACCGCCTTCGCACTACGCTGGTGGTCGCGGAGGTGGCGATGGCCCTCGTGCTTTCGGTCGCCGGCGGCCTCTTGCTGCGCAGCTATACCAAGCTGCTCGATGTCGAGCCCGGATTCAACGCCGAGTCGATTTGGACGGCCTCCTTCAACCTGCCCGACAGCGTCTACCCCGAGGACGAACAGGCCGTCGCCTTCCACGATCGGCTGCTGGAAAAGGCCGCCGCGATCCCCGGTGCCGACAAGGTCGCCACCGTCTATCCGATGCCGCTCTCCGGCGGAGACTTTCTGCTGACGTTCATCGTCGAAGGTCGCCCCCTCCCGGGCCCGAACGAAGCGCCGAACGCCAATATCCGATTCATCAGCGGCGATTATTTCGACGCCATGCAGATCCCGATCCAGGACGGTCGGCCGCTCGACAACGGCGACCGCCCCGAGCGCGAGCCGGTCGTGGTGCTCAACCGGGCCGCCGCCGACAAGCTCTTTCCGGGCGAGGAGGCCCTCGGGCGACGCATCACCTTCGACGACCCCGAGGATGAAGACCTCACCTGGATGACCATCGTCGGTATCTCCGGTAACGTCCGCCACGAGGACGTCGGCTCCCGACCGGAACCCGCCATCTACCTCTCGGCCCTCCAGTCTCCCTTGGGCCGGGCGACGGTGGTGGTCCGCACCCAGGGCGATCCGGAGACGGCGGCGGCGGCGCTGCGCTCGGTGGTCGCCGAGGTCGATCCGAACCTGCCGCTCTACGCTGAGCAGGCGGGGGACGCCTACTTCGGACAGGCCCTGGCCCAACCGCGCTTCAACACCACGCTGCTCAGCCTCTTCGCCGGCCTGGCTTTGTTTCTGGCGGCGATCGGCGTCTTTAGCGTCCTGAGCTTCACCGTCGCCCAGCAGAATCGGGAGATCGGCGTGCGCATGGCCCTCGGCGCCGACCAGCCGAGCATCGTCCAGTGGGTGATGGTCAAGGGACTGAAACCGGTGATCTGGGGCCTCGCCTTCGGCCTCGGCGCCGCGATCTACGCCAGCCGGCTGTTGCAGAACCTGGTCTACGGCATCCCCACCCTCGACGTCAGCACCTACTCTTTGGTCGCCGGCGGCCTGGTGCTCATCGCGGCGCTCGCCTGCCTGCTGCCGGCCATGCGCGCGAGTCGGATCGAGCCGGTCGTGGTCCTGCGGTCGGAGTAGACCCGAGGCGTGAATCGACGAGCGACGGCGCCCGGCGGTCCGCGACAGCCGGCCGCCGGGGCTAAAATAGGTCGATGGTAGCGAGGGGACACTCCAGAGAACCTGGCCTCCCAGGAGACGGCCCCAGAGGACACGGATCTCCGGAAGGCCGCTTGCGATCTTGGATCCGGCGACCGGCGGTCCCCCTGGTGCTCGGCGCGCTGGTGGTCCTGCCCGCCGCGGCCCAGCCCACCGCGGCCCAGCCCGTCGAGAATAGCGACGCGGCGGCGGCGGCGACGGCGGCGGCGGCGGCAAAGACGACGCGCGAGCAAGCGCCGCTCGAGCGCGTTCTCGCCCTCGAGCCTGAGGACATCTTGAAGATGACCCCGGAGATGGAGGTCTTCCTCGCCGAGCGCATCAGGGGTGGACAGATCCGCGCCACCCGCCTGCGCAACCTCCAAGACGCGATCTTCAATCCGAATGGCCTCGGCGTGACCTACGGCAATACGCGCACCAAGACCGCCGAGGAGACCTTCCACGAAGCGTCCGGCAACTGTCTGTCGTTCACCATGATGTTCGTCACCCTGGCCCGACACCTCGGCCTCGACGCCTACTTCGTCGAGGTCGACGAGGTCACGTCGTGGAGCAACGCGGCCGACGTCGACATCAACGCTTGGCATATGTTCGCCGAGGTCGGCATCGACAACGGCTTCGTGCCGGTGGACTTCCTGCCCGGCCTCGACAAGCGCTACCGGCGGAAGAAGCGCATCACCGATACCCGCGTGGCCGCCCACTACTTCAACAACCTCGGCGTTGAAGCCCTCACCGGCGGCGACCTCGAACGCGCGAGGCGACTTCTCCACCGCGCCCTCGAGCTGGATCGCAAATTTCTCCCCGCCCTCGTGAACCTGGGGGTGGCGGAAAAGCGAGCCGGCCGAATCGAGGGCGCCGAACAGGCTTTCCGACGCGCCCTCGACGTCGAGCGTGCGAACTTGCAGGCGATTCGCAACCTGGCCAGTCTCTATACCTCGACCGGCCGCACCGAAGACGCCGCGCCGCTGCTCGATCGCGTCGAGCGCTATTTGGACCGGAACCCTTTCCACCACTTCCGACTGAGTCGACGGGCGGCCGCCGCCGGTCGGCACGCCGAAGCGGTCGAGCACCTGGAAATGGCCATCCGCCGCCAAAGCGACGTCTCGCGCTTCCACGAAGCGCTCTCCGAGGCCCACTACGCGCTCGGCGACTATCGCCAGGCCATCAAGGCGCTCGACCGGGCGACGCGCCTGACCGAAGATGAGCAGCGCCGGGCCGTGCTCGACTACCGTCGCCAGATCTGGCGGGACGAGGCGCCGTGACCGATTTCCCCACGCCCTCCCGCGACCGCGGACGCCACGCCTTCCACACCACCCGCTGGAGTCTGGTGGCGGCCGCCGGCGACCGGGGCGACCTCAGCTCCGAGAGCGTGCGGCGGGCGCTATCCGATCTCTGCGCGGACTATTGGTATCCGCTCTACGCCTATGTGCGCCGCCGCGGCTACGGCCACGAAGACGCCGGAGACCTCACCCAGGCCTTCTTCGCGAAGCTGCTCGCCAAACACGACCTCGCCGCCGCCGACCCGACCCGCGGTCGCTTCCGCAGTTTCCTCCTCAGCTCGCTCAAAAACTTCTTGGCCGGCGCCTGGCGCCACCGGAATGCGGAGAAGCGGGGCGGCGCCTTCGAGCTGACGGCGCTCGATTTCGACGCCGCCGAAGAAGCCTACCGCCTCGAGCCTCGGGAGGGTCTCGACCCCGAGTCTCTCTATCATCGGCGGTGGGCCCTCGGCATGCTCGCCCGGACCGCGGAGCGCCTCGAGGACCACTACGAATCGACCGGCAGGTCGGAGCTCTTCCACGCCCTCAAGGACGGGGTCCTCGGCGGCGGGACCGACGCGCCCCCCTACCCCGAGCTCGCCCCGCGCCTGGGAATGAGCGAAGGGGCGCTGCGCACGGCGGCGTCGCGCATGCGGACCCGTTGGCGACTGGAGCTCCGGAAGCTCGTGGCGGAAACGGTCCACCCGACCTCGACGGATCCCGACGGTGAGGTCGAGTCGGAGCTCCACGCCCTCATCGACGCCGTGGGGCGGTAGCCTCGCCCGTCGCCGAGAGCGCCGAATGCCGAGGGGAAGAACAGGGATATAAATAGGCCATCTCCGGGGGAAAGTGACCTCAAAATCAAACGCCCCGTGTAACACCGCCCGCCCCACGGCATAGCACCGGTCATGAGCACCGAAAGCACCTGTCCCAACTGCAACGCCCACATCCCCGCCGACGCCCCCGTCGGCGTCTGCCCCGCCTGCGCGCTGCGGGCCGGCTTTTTCAAGGACACCGAGGCCGCGGCCGACTCCCCCACCCTCACCGCCCCGAACGCCGCCGGCGGCCGCCGGGAGCCGCCGCCCGTCGAGGAGCTCGAGCGTCGACTGCCGGAACTCGAAAGCTTCGAGCTCTTGGGTCAGGGCGGCATGGGGGCCGTCTTCCGAGCCCGCCACCGCCGTCTCGATCGCCCGGTGGCGGTGAAGATCCTCGACCCGGGGCTCGGCGCCGATCCGAGCTTCGCAGAGCGCTTCACCCGCGAAGCGCAAACGCTCGCCCGGTTAGACCACCCGAATATCGTCCGCGTTTACGACTTCGACCATCGAGACGGCCTCTACTTTTTGATCATGGAGCTGGTCGAAGGGGTCGACCTGCGCCAGATGCTCAGCGCCGGCCACCTCGAGCCCGCCCAGGCCCTCGCTCTCGTGCCGCGGCTCTGCGACGCTTTGCAATACGCCCACGACCTGGGGGTGGTCCACCGGGACATCAAGCCAGAAAATATCCTGGTCAACGCCAGCGGCGACGTGAAGATCGCCGATTTCGGGCTCGCCAAGCTCACCGACGACGACGCGGCCGGCCACCTCACCCAGACCCGGCAGGTCATGGGGACACCGAATTACATGGCTCCCGAACAGGTCGAGAATCCCGCCGATGTCGACCATCGGGCGGATATCTTCGCCCTCGGCGTGGTGTTCTACGAGCTACTAACCGGCGAGCTGCCGCTGGGGCGCTTCCCGGCGCCGTCGAGCAAGGTCGACATCGACGTCCGGCTCGACGAAGTGGTCCTGCGCACCCTCGAGAAGGAGCGCCGCCTGCGCTACCAGCAGGCCCGCGAGCTGAGCTCCGACGTCACGTCGATTTCGAGCACGCCGCCCCCGCTGCCACCGACCGCCGCCGCGTCCGCGACGGCCCCCGCGACAGTCCGCTCCAAAGCCTTCGAATTCAAGTCGAGGGAACGGCTCTTCGGTCTGCCGCTGATCCACATCTGCTTCAGCCGCGACGGCGAGTTCCGCACGGCCGACGTGGCCCGGGGCATCATCGCCATCGGCGACGTCGCGATCGGCGGCCTGGCGATCGGCGGTTTAGCGATCGGCGGCGTCGCCGTCGGCGGCGCCAGCCTGGGTCTGCTCGGCCTCGGCGGCCTCGCCCTCGGGCTGATCGCCGCCGTCGGGGGCTTCGCCGCCGGCCTCTACGCGGTCGGCGGCTCGGCGCTCGGCGTGGTCGCCCACGGTCGGTTGACGCGCAGCTTCTGGACCCTCAGCGAGGAACTCCACGGCACGGCGGAATTCACCGGCTGGCTACTCGCGTCGCTCGCCATCACGGTCGCGGTCACGGCCGCGGGCTACGCCGCCTACCGGGCCCTGACGGAGCGGTCGTCCTAGAACCCCGACTCCGGCAGCACAATCTGAAGGTCCCGATCGAGTCCGAGGCGCTCCGGAGCTTGACGCAAGACGTCATAGACGGTGATGAAGTCGCCGTAGGTCGCCTCGGGCTGCGCCGCCACGATCACCGGCGTGGTCGGATCCGCCCGCAGGGTCGGCGCAAGCTCGGCGATGAGCTGGCCCGGTTCGATTCGCCGATCACCGACCTCGAGACCGCCGCCGGCCAAGACGCGGACCAGCACCGCCTGGACCCGGATTCTCTCGGCGTCGGGCGGCGGATCCTGGGGAACGGCGAAATCGAGTCCCCGGCTGCTGGCGAAAGTCAGCGTCAGCATGAAGAAGATGACCAGCAGGAAAGCGATATCCGCCATGGGCGAGGTCGGAATCTGGTCATCGGCGGCATGGCGCGGGGTGAGTGATTTCATCGAGATCTCCTCCGTGGGTGTCGTTCGGGTTCAGCAGCACGCGCCCCGTCCACCCAAGAGACCCTGCGCCTCGCGGTTCGGTTCCGGACCCAAGTCCCCGGCGAAGCGCTAAGCCGTCACCACGAAGCCGGCCTCCATCAGGCTCTCGAGGGTGCGCCGGAGCGGCTCCAGATCGTGGCGGGGCCAAGCCGGCCCCAGCAGGTTCAACAGGCACTCTCCGACGGAGAAGTAGCCATGCATGCGCACCAGGAGCGCGTGGGTCAGCTGCCGATCGACCATGCGGTATCCGGAGTGGCGGGGGCCCTTGCGGTAAACGAGCGCCACCCAAGGCGCCGGACACCGGAGCTCCTCCCACTCAACCGCGGGGGGATCCGGATCCAGGCCGTCGCTGAATTGATCCGATGGCCCAAAGGCGGCGCCCTCTCCGACGGTCCCATCGACCGCGGCGATGAGCCGGTCAATCCGATAGGTGACCGGCACCTCCTCCACCTGCCGCCGTCGATAGCGCAGCGTCGCCTCGAGCCAGGCCGCCGGCATCGGCCCGGAAGACTCGAGCACCGCCCGGCCGCCGTCCCGCTCTCCGGCGACGTCCCGCGGCGCCACGAGACCCGCCGCCTTCTCGATAGCGAAGAGCTCGAGCAGCGGCGCCAGGGCCTCGGGCTGCGGACACAGGGTTTCAAGCAGCGGCGCGATGACATCGACGTCACCGGCGAGCACGGATTCATGGGTGTGACTCTCGCCGAACATCAGCTCCGTCCGCTCCCAGATCAGCTCGCCGAATCGTCGACAGAGGTCCACCGGCCTCCCTAGACCTGCGTGCTCGCGTCCCAATCGCCACAGGAGCCGTGCGGTCTTCGGGAAGAGACGGAAAAAATCGACGCCGTGCCCGATCAGGCGCGCGGTCACCATCTCGCCGACGGGGAAGGTCGCGTTGCTGAGCACCGACCGGGGGGCCAGTGGCGCGAAGACGGTACCGTCCTCGTCCAGCGTCCCCCCCATCGGCGTCAGCGGGATGATCGACGTCTGGTAAAGATTCACCCGCATCCGGCGGCGCAGCAGGAAGTCCACCGACGCTTCGAAGGTTTCGAGTCGATCCAACGGTAGACCGATCATCAAATCCGCGGCCCCCGACGTCGGCACCCGGTGCTCGGCGAAGGCCCCTAAGTGGCGGTCGAAGCTATCGATGAACCACTTGCCCCGCCCCACGCGGTCGAGCACCGCGCGGTCGGTGCTTTGGATATCCACTTCGACCGTGACCCCCGCCTCCCGGTAGAGCTCAAAGAGCTCGGCGTCGTAGAAGTCTTGGTTGTGGTAGCACACGATGTCGGTGCGGGCGCCGGTGCGGGCCTTCTCCGCCACGATGTGCTGGAGGATCTCCTTCGCCAGCCGCTTCTTGAAGCCGAACATGGCGTCGATGATCCACAGCTGCGACACCCCGCGCTCCAGCAGCCAGGTGAGCTCGTGGAGCACCCGGTCGGTCGGGAACGGAAACCGACTGAGGGTGCCGTTGCCCCACTGGCAATAGGAGCACTGCATATAGCAACCTCGATAGGTCTCGAGCAGCGCCCGCCGGTAGCGGCCCGGGCCGTCGAGGCGATCGAAGCTGTGCTCGTCGAGCCACCCGTCGAGGAACGGTGACGGCAACTCCCCGAGGTGACGCCGGGGCGGCCGCAGACGCCCGCGGACCACGGCGTCGCCGGACCGCCAGCTGCAGCCGGCGACGCCTTCGAGATCGCCGTCGGCGCCGTAGCGCTCGAGGACCTCCACCAGGGTCCCCTCCCCTTCGCCTTGCACGGTCACATCGGCCAGGTCGTCGAGCAGCCACGGGTCGGACCATCGAGAGTCGGCCACCTCCGGTCCGCCGACGACGATCCGTACCTGCGGATAGAGCCTCCGGGTGATGCCGGCGAGCTCCCTCACCGCGAGGTGGTTCCACAGGTAGACCGAAAAGCCCACGACGTCCGGGCGACGCGCGTCGAGGTGGGCGATATAGCGCCAGATCTCCGCGTTCTTGCGGGTGTAAGCGTTGAGCCGAGAGATGTCGAGGTCGAGGAGATCGACCTCAACCCCCGCCGTTCTCGGATGGCGACCGAGCTGGGCCGCGAGGGCATAGGCGGCCAGCGGAAAGTCGATCGGGACCGAAACCAGCAGCAATCGCATGTCCCAATCATCTCATCTCTACGCCTTCTCTCTGTCGAAGCGGCTCGCCGTTTTCAGATCTGAAAAGGCCCCTTCTCAAGCTTGATTCCAGGCCGCGAGCTGGACCGTCCTCAACTCCCATATCGGCTGCGGGTTTGGCCGCCCGGGGCGAGGGCGGCGACTTCTGTGGAGGCTGGCACGCATCCTGCTTATCGTAGTTGGCACATCCCTCTATATTTTTCCCGCCCACTTTCGGGCGGGAGTCCATGATGGTCTGCCGGCACGGCCGCGCTCACCGCACGGTGGGCGTGCGCTTCGCCGGGCCGGCAACTGCCCCACACAGGAGAACACCGTGAGCAGAACTCTCGTCCTGATTCTCACCCTCGCCGCCGCCCTCGTCTTTCTTGCGCCGGTCGCAGAGACCCAAGAAATGATCCAGGTCGCCGACGAAATCCGGGTCAACTTCACCTCCGAGGCTTTCGCCGGCGGACAAGACGCCATGGCGAAGTCCCGCGACGGAAACTTGGTTTGGAGCCAAGAGCTCCACATGCCCGACGCCAGCTTCATCACCCCCCACTTCAGCCACTTCGCCCTCCCCAAAGGCGCGAAGCTGATCGTGCGCGCCCCTGACCACAGCCGGTCGTGGACTTTCACCGGCTTCGGCAAATCCGACCGCTATATCGACGGCGGTTTCTGGGGTATCCACATCTACGGCCCGACGGCGATCGTCGAGCTTTTTTCCAAAGTTCCGGTTGAGAAAGGCGCGGTCGAAATCGACGCCTTCACCCACGGTTACCCCAACTTCCAGTGGCCGGACGCCACCGACAAATCGGCCGCCCCCTCGGTTGACGACTTCTCCAACGACCCGTTCTGGCTGCGCGCCATGGGCGACCAGAAAGCCATCTGCGCCGCCGATGACTCCGAGTGGGCCAGGTGCTACCAGTCGAGCGAACCGACCATCTACAACGAGTCCCGCGCCGTCGCCCGCCTGCTGATCAACGGCTCCGGCGCCTGCACCGGCTGGCTGGTCGGCACCGACGGCCACCTGATGACCAACGAGCACTGCATCACCAACAGCTCCCAGGCCCAGAACACCAACTACGAATTCCTCGCCGAGGGCTCCAGCTGCTCCACGAACTGCGCCAGCTTCGGCGGCTGCCCGGGCAACGTGGTCGCCACCTCCGCGACCTTGATCCAGGACGACGCGACCCTCGACTACGCCTTGGTCCGTCTTCCCACCAACCCGACGGGCACCTACGGCTACATGCAGCTGCGCTCGAGCGGCGCCGTGACCAACGAGCGGATCTACATCCCGCAGCACCCCGCCGGTTGGGGCAAGCGCATCGGCGTCTTCTCCGGCGACCCGAGCGACCAGTCCGGTTTCTGCGAAGTCACCAGCTTGAACCGTCCGCCGTGCTCCGGCGGCTCGGGCCGCGACGTCGGCTACTACTGCGACACCCAGGGCGGTAGCTCCGGCTCGCCGGTGCTCGGCTATAGCGACCACCTGGTCGTGGCGCTCCACCACTGCGCCAACTGCCCGAATCGCGGCGTGCCGATCCAGGCCATCATCAGCGACCTCGGCTCCAACCTCCCCCCGAACGCCATCGGCGGTGGCGGCGGCGGTGGCGGTGGCGGCGGCGGTGGCGGCGGCACCTGCAACGGCACCAACTGCATCGACTGGGACACCACCACGACCTCGTCCTTCGCTACCCAGGACAGCTCGGCGACTTTTTCGGTGTCCAACGGCGGCGACACGATCACCCTGACCAACAACACCTGGCGTCGCACCAACCAGACCTTCACGATCACCGCCAATACCCGGGTCGAGTTCGACTTCTCCTCGACGTCCCAGGGCGAGATCCACGGCATCGGTTTCGACGAGGACAATACGCTCTCGTCCAACCGGATCTTCAAGGTCCACGGCACCCAGAACTACGGCATCACCGACTTCGACAACTACACGTCGGGCACGGTCACCTATGACATCCCCGTGGGCCAGTAATTCACCGGCACCATTAACCATATCCTGGTGAAAGACAAAGACCCCGGCCAGGGAGACCCGGACGTTGGGGTAC
>JBCDKB010000271.1:0-11461 GCA_038747035.1 Acidobacteriota bacterium
CGATCGTCATCGCCCAGTCGCTAAGCCCCCGGTAGGCCCCGAGTCGAGTCGCCGCGAGGTAAACGTAGCCGTTATCCAGCATCGGGAACGTACTCGCCTCGCACGAGGCGTCAAGAATCGAGAGAATCTCAGCGGGAGAATTCATCCTGTGGCGTTCCATTCCTTGCGCCTCGCGTTCTGGATCACCCGGCACCGCTTCGCCGTCTGATCGCCAAAGCGCTCGTTTTTAAGTATTTCACCGCCCGGCGAAACGAGTTCACTGAGGGGGCGGACGAGTTTCGCACCTCCGTTCGACCTGTGCCGACGGCCGACCGCTTTGCAGAGGACCGGTATTGAGCGGGTACCCGGCCGCACTCTACGAATAGAACCCTTCCCGGTACCGCTCAGCCCCCCGCCGGCTCCAGGCCCCGAATTTCGATGCGGGTCCCTTCACCGAATTGACTCTCGATGTGCAGCGTCCAGCCGTGGAGCTCGGACAAACGCTCGACGAGCGCGAGGCCGAGGCCGTGCCCGTCGGCGCGGCCGGTGATGTAGGGCTTGCGGACTTTGTCGATCAACTCGTCGGGGATGCCGCCGCCGTGGTCGATCACCGCGAGGCGACCGGGTGAGCCTCCGTCGCCCGCCTCGAATCGGAGCACCAGCTCGTCCCCTTCGCCGCTGGCGGCGATGCTGTTGAGCATCAGGTTCAGCACGATTTGAAGCAGCATTTCTTCGTCGGCGAGGACTTTGGGTTCCCCGCGGACCTCAACCCGGTGCGGGATGCCTTTGCCTTCGAGATCCGGGGCGAGGACCTCGGCCGCGTAGCGGAGCAGGTTGCCGAGGTCGACCGGCGCCAGATCGGGGTCCCGGAGGCGGGCGTAGCTGAGGAAGTCCCCGAGGCGGCTCGCCGCCTTGTCGGCTTGGTCGAGGATCTGCCCGGCGCGCCGACGGATCGGGGGCGCGGCTTCGGACGAAGCGAGCAGACGCTGGGCGAGGCCGCGGATGATGCCGAGCGGGTTCTTGGTCTCGTGGGCCAGACCGGAGGCGGCGAGGGAAAGCTCTTCGTAGCGCTGACGCTCCCGCTTCTCCCGCTCGAGCCGGTTGACGAGCCGCTGGAGCTCGCCGCGCTGGCGCTCGACCGTGGTCAGTGAGTGCGAGAAGCCCTGGGCGAGGATCATCGACTGGGCCACGAGGAAAACGAAGACGCCCACCGGCCCGAGGTAAAGGGAACCGGAGATGAGGCCCTGCGAGACGATCACGTCGTGGAACGCCCCCACGCCCACAAAGGAAAAGCCGGCGGCGTAGAGCCAGCGCCCCTTCTCGCGACAGCGCATCGCCGTCCCGAAGCTGTAGACAGCCACTAGGAGCGACGCCACGACAAAGAGCTCCAGGGCGAGAATGCCACGCGGTAAAACGCTCACCGGAGTGAGCAGCGAAGCGGCACTTCCCAAGGCCGAGCCCCCGCCCACGAAGAGGTAGACCGGCAGGGGGACCGTGTGCGGCCAGAGGATCCGCAGGTATGCCACGAAGCAGCCAAAGATGGAGAAGGCGAAGAAGTAGATGCCCTTGACCACCAGCCACCAGGGCGCTTCGGGCCACAGCTCTCGAATCAGCAACTCGTCGGAACAGGCCAGCCGGCCGACGGCCGAGAAACAGACCAAACCGAAATAAAACGAAATACGGGAGCGGCGACGCAGGGCAAAGAGATAGAGGTGGTAGACCCCCATCGTCGCGAGACCGCCGACGATCAGGCCGATGGCGGCGATGGAACGCGAGCGCATCGAGACTAGATCCTCCGGCGATCCGAGCCAGACCGGATCGTCCAGGCCGCCGCGCGTCACGATATGACTCGAGACGTGCGCCGTGAGCTCTAAGGTGTCGCCGTCAAGCGCGGGCAGGAGCGCGACCCCGGGCCGATAGTCCTCCGTGACTTCGCTCGGATCCGGGGAGACATCTCCGACCTTCCACACGGGCTCCCTCCCGGCATAGAAAGTCACCGCGGTGTTGATATTGCCGACGCGAATCGCCAGCTTCCCCGGGTCTGGCGGCAGCTTCACCGTGATGCGGTAAGTGCCAACGCCGCGGCCCGCGACCCCGCCGTCGGCGTCGACCACCGTGCGGTTCCAGAACCGCGGCACGTCGATGGGCCAGGCCGGACCGTCGCCGACGCCGCCCGGGGGCACCAGCTCACCCCACCAGAAGTCCCAGACGCCGTTGAGGCGCACCGGGCCATCCGCGGGGCGCCATTCCCGCAGGTCGATCTGACCCGCCACAGCGCGCTCCCGGGGGGCTGGCGCACAGGCCAGCCCGACGAGCGCCGCCGCGATCAGAGTTCCCCAGCCTAGTCGACCCATGGCCAGACCCTAACCCAGGTCACCTATTGACCGGACGCCGGCGACGGCTCGACGTCGAGTCCGCGCGCCTCGCGGATTCGAGCCAGCTGGTCGGGGCTCTCGGCGGCGACTCGCTCGAGCCGATCCAGCAGGTCTTTCGCTGCCTCCGGTCGCTCGGCCGCCCGGTACGCCTCGGCGAGACTCAGTCCCGCCGTAACCGTCTGGCTATCGGACGGGCCCGCCAGACGCTCCAACATCGAAAAGCCGCGCTCCAGATTGTCCATGGCCTTCTCGACCCAGCCCGCGGCCAGCTGGGTATCCCCGAGGCGCCGCCACGCGGCGCCCACGCGCACGTGGTCCTCTTCGTGGATACGGGTCTCCATCGCAAGGGCTTGCTCTAAATAGTCCTCCGACCGCTCGAAGGCGCCGCCGCGTCGGGCGACGGCGCCGAGGTTTGAGAGCGACGCCACCAGGCGGGGATGGTCGCCGCCGTAGGACACTTGCCAAATATCGAAGGCCTGCTTCATATAGCGGCCGGCTTCCTCATAGTCTTTGGCCCAATACCTCGCGCTGCCGACGTTATTGAGACTCTGGGCGACGTCGGGGTGGTCCGGAGGCAAAATCGACTGTCGCTGGGCGAGCGCTTCGCGGTAGAGCTTCTCCGCCTCGTCGAGGTCTCCGAGTCGGCGGACCGTCGACGCGAGCTCATTCAGGGTGGTGGCGATGTCCGTATTGGGGGGTGCCATGACCTCATGCTGCAATCGGAGGACCTCGCGCAAGCCCTCCACCGCCTCGTCAAAGGCGCCCTGGTCACGCCGCGCGCCCGAGAAGTTGTGGAGGGCCCGGATCGCCTCGCGGCCGGTTTCCGCACCGCGCCGCCGGTGAATCTCGAGGGCGCGGCGGAAGTGCGGTTCAGCCTCCGCCGGCTGGCCCCGCCTCATCAGAACGATCCCGAGGTCGTTGCGGGCCCGCGCTTCGAGCTCGCCGCCGGGTCGACGGGACGTTTCGAGGTCGATGAGCTCGCGGAAGAGGCCTTCGGCCGCATCCAGCTCGCCGGCGCTTAGGAGCACAAAGGCCTGCTGGTTGCGCGCCGCGGAGGTCTCCGCCGCCTCGAGACCGACGGTTTCGGTCAAGAGCTCGACGCCGTCCGTGACGAGCGACTTCGCCCGATCGAGCTCCCCGAGGTTCATCGACGCCTCCGCCAAGACCAAGCTCAGGCGGGCCCGAATCTCGGATTCCTCGGCGAGGTCCTGGTCGATGCGTCGGGCCGCCCGGTCGACGATGTCCTGGGCGGAAACCGGCGCGCCGTGCAGGCTCGGGTCGCCGGCGCGGAACGCGTCGACGAGGAAGTCCGACACCCTGCGCGCCACCTCCGACTCGGCCGTCGCCCGCGCCTCCGCCTGGAGCGCCCGCTGGAGGCCGACGGCGAGGCCGGCGACGGCGCCGAGCGCCGCCAGCACGACCGCCAGTCCGAGGGCCACCGCGCCGCGACGACGTCGCGCCAGCTTGCCCAGTCGGTAGGTCCAGCTCGGCGGGCCGACGGAGACCGGTTCATCGCGGAAAATCCTCCGGAGGTCCTCGGCCAAGTCCGCCGCTGATCCGTAGCGATCTTGCCGCTTGAAGGCCAGCGCCTTCATCACCACCCAGTCGATCTCGCCGCGCAGCTCTTTGACGAGCTTCCCGACCTCACCGCCCCGCCGGGTCGCCGCCGCGCGGCCGCGGTCCCCGAGGGCTGCGAGACGCACGCTCGGCAGCTCCGGATCCGGGTCCTCTGGACGCCGGAACCACGCCTCGGCGCCGAACGGCAGGACACCCACCAGCAGCTGGTAAAGCACGATGCCGAGGGCGTAAACGTCGCTCCGGGTATCGATGTCGAGATGCCCCAGGTCCGCCTGTTCGGGCGACATATAGGCCGGCGTCCCCACCAGCTGTCCCGCGACCGTCAGAACGGAGTCGCCGCTCGGCTCCGTCGACATCGCTTTGGCGATGCCAAAGTCGATGAGCTTGGGTTCGAAGCGACTCGACGCCGTCTCCGAGCTCCCCTCCTCGCGCAGGGAGACCAAGATATTCGATGGCTTGAGGTCGCGGTGGATGAGCCCGCGCCGGTGGGCGTGCTCAACGCCGTCACACACCGCCGTGAAAAGCTCCAGCCGCCGGCGGATATCGAGCCGGTGCCGGTCGGCGAACCGGTCGATGGGCTCGCCGCGGACCAGCTCCATCGCGAAGAAAGGACGCCCTTCCTCCGTGGCGCCGGCGTCGAAGATCTTGGCGATCGCGGGGTGATCCATCGCCGCCAGGGCCTGACGCTCGGCGGCGAAGCGACGGATCACCGACGCCGACGCCTGCCCCCTGCGGATCACCTTGAGCGCCACCGGCCGCCGCACCGGCGACAGCTGCTCCGCTTCCCACGCTTCCCCCATGCCGCCTCGCCCCAGCAGCCCGACGATGCGGTAGCTCTCGAGCGTCGGCTCGGCGGTCTCGCCCTGGAGATCTAAAGCTCCACCCGTCGCGGTCTGATCCACCCGGGACGGCGAGGGCAGCACGCCGTCGAGGTCCAGAAAGCGCTCGATCAGCGCCTCGAGCTCCGGCAGCAGCTCCGGGCGATCTGCGCACAGCTCGGCTGGATCCAAGACCTCGCCGCTGCACACTTTTTCGTCCAGCCAGCGCTCGAAGAGCTGCTCTACGGAGTCCATCGTGGTGCGCTATCCCCCTGATTGGTGGAGATTTTCGTCCGCTCGGCGTGGCGCGCCTACGGCCGACCCGCCTCGGGTTGTGGGCTCGCTGAGACCCTAGCACCGGAGACGCGTACTCGACCTAGGCCACGGAGAGATGGATCAAGCGAAACCACCCCAGGCTCCCCGGTGAACGCCCGACAGCGCAGCGACACGCCGGCACCGCCCCTCGACAGCCCGCCGGCTGAGTAAAATCACACCCATGGAGGAGAACCTCTTCGATCCTCAAACGATCGGGCCCTATCGAGTCGTGGGCCGCCTGGGGCAGGGAGGGATGGGGGAAGTGCTCCGCGGTCGGGATAGCCGACTCGATCGATTCGTCGCCCTCAAGCGCATCCAGACGGACGTTCCGGATCCCGCCACGGCCCTGCGTCGATTCCGTCGTGAAGCCCGCGCGATCGCCCGCCTGAACCATCCCGCGATCGTGCAAATCCACGACTGGCTGGAGTGGGAGGACCGCCACTGGCTGGTCATGGAGCTCGTGGAAGGTCAGTCCCTCGCCGAAAAAATCGCCGGCGGGCCGGTCCCGATCGCGGAGACGCTCGAGCTGACCCGGGGCCTCGCCGAAGGGCTCGCCGAGGCCCACGACGCGGGCCTCGTGCACCGTGACCTCAAGCCTTCGAACGTGATGGTCACGGAACGCGGCCAGGCCAAGATCCTGGACTTCGGCCTGGCGAAGCTTTCCTCAACTCCGACGCAGGGCGGATCCGACGACGACGGCGGACCCGTGTTCTCGAAGACGTCGGTGACGGCGGAAGGAAAGATCGTCGGCACGGTCTCGGCGATGTCGCCCGAGCAGGCGTTCGGCCGTCCCCTCGACCATCGATCCGACCTCTTCTCGCTCGGGCTCGTGCTCTACGAAATGGCGAGCGGCGTGGCGCCGTTCCGAGGTGCCACAGCCCTCGAGACGATCCAGCGCCTGTGCACGACCCGAGAAAAGCCCCTCGAGCACTTCGACCTCGGCATCCCCGTCGACTTCTCTCGGCTCGTCAGTAACCTCCTCGAAAAAGAGCCCGCCGCCAGGCCGGCGAGCGCCCGGGTCGTCGCGGAAGTGGCTTCTCGCCTCAGCACCGCAGAGGCTGACGCCCATACCGCCGCGGAGCCGCCGGACGTCGAGCTGATGGCGACCACGCTGGTCGACGGTGTCTCCCTGGAGGCCGCCGTCTCTGGCGAGGCTGCGAACTCAGCCGGGGGGTCCACTCGGAGTCGCCGGAGGCTCGTCACGGGCGGCGTCGTTGCGATGGCCATGGTCGCCGGCTTGGTCTGGATCCTTGACCGTCCGGGATCCGAGGTCGCTTCGCAACAAAACGAAGCGAGGGTCGACGCCGGAGGGGAGTCCTCTCCCCACGCCCTCTTCGAGCGAGGTCTAGCGCACCTGCGAGGTCCGACTCACGACGGCTATATCGACGACGCGATCCTCGAATTTCAAAAGGCCCTGGCCCAAGCACCGGAATTCGCCCCGGCCCTCGCCGGGCTCTCGAGCGCCTACCTCCAGGACTTTGTCACCGGCAGTCAGGATCCTCAGCGCCTCCAGCAGGCCCTCGCGGCCGGCGAGCGCGCGGTGCAGTCGAATGACCACCTGGCGATTGCGTGGTCGAGCCTCGGCCAGGCCCAGCTGGAGTCCGGCGACCTCAAGTCCGCGGAAGACTCTTTGACGCGGGCCTTGGCCATCGACGGTTCGAGCTACGGCGCCCTCACGGCCCTCAGTCGCGTCAAAGAAGTCCAAAACGACTTGAACAGCGCCGAGGCGCTCGCCAAGAAGGCGGCCGACCTGTCCCCACAGCGCGCCGAAGCCCTCGGTCTCTTCTACTACCGACACGGCCGCTTCTCCGAAGCCTCCGCCGCCTTTCGCCGTGCCCTCGCGGTCGACGCCGAGAATTACATTCTGTTGACCAATCTCGGCGCTTCACTATTCCACGAAGGCCTGCCGAGCGAGGCGGCGAGCGTCTTCCAGGAAGCCCTAGCGATTCAGCCCGATGCGGCGTTGTATTCCAACGTCGGAACCATTTTTTTCTCCCAGGGCCTCTACGCCCAATCCGTTTCAAGTTTCGAAAAAGCTATTGAACACGGCGGGGCGAACGATGCGCTCCTGTGGGGCAACCTCGGAGACGCCCGCCGCTGGACGCCCGGGCTCGAGGAGGAAGCGAAAGCGGCGTACCTCCGCGCCATCCAGCTGCTCGAATCGGCGCCCCAGAATCCAGAGGACGCGGTCACCGACCAAACGCGACTCGTGCTCTTTCGCGCCAAGCGGGGAGACTGCCCAATGGCGCTCGAGGGTATCCGAGCCTTCCTCGACCGGCAGAGCAAGAACCCAGTCGCCTGGTATCGAATCGCGGTGGCCTACGAGGCCTGCGACGCTCGCGAGAACGCGCTAGGCGCCCTCGAGGAGGCTCTGGGTCTCGGCCTTTCCCTGCGCGAAATCGGCCAAGACCCCGAGCTCCTGGAGCTGCGCCGCGACGCTAGATTTCACACGCTCGCTACGAAGCACCAGGCATCCTGACAGGAACGCCGCCTAGAGGGTGTTCACTTGGAACGATCGCAGTTATCAGTCCCACCGCCGGTCCCAGGACCAGAACGGCGGACGACCATCTCTGGATCACAAGGTAGGTTCCCACAAAGAGGCCCATCAACCTTTAGGTCCTTCTCTCCGCGGATCGGTCCAGGCCTGGCACCGAGGAGGAAAAGATCAAAACTCCAAATTAGCCCTGCCCCCGCAGGGTGATCTGACGAAAGCTCAAAGGCTGGCAACTGGGCATTAGCCCACCCTGCTCGAGCCACCCATTGTTGGGTATTCGGAGGAAAGCGAGTCCGGTACGGCGACCGCCTTCCGCTACGAGTCGTCAACGCGAGTGGCCAGGGGGATTCCAGCGATCTTGATCTAAACATCTCCGGTCCTTCGAAGGCAAAACTGACTCTCTCCTCTTCTTCGACGATCGGTACGAAGGTCGATGGCAACGAGACCCAACCGACACCACCACGCTTCCAGATGTGCCAAGCGGCTGTCGCTCCTACGACCTGCCCAGAGGGCCCGACTATCAAGCTTATCTTGATCTGCAATTGCCTACCGACAGTGGCGGCCCTTGAATGACCATCGACAGCCGGTCCATTAGCGCGCATTGAGCGCTCCGGTTCCACAACACTCAGATCTGACATATCACTCATAATAAACACCTCATGAACTTGAGAACCGCCGGAGACAACTCCTCCGGAAGCCTCCTCACATAAAATTTTTTCTTCTACATCTGAATGCGAGATCACTACGGTAAGCGGATCGCCCAATCAAGTCTTGCTGGCAAAACTCGACTCGACCAGCCAGTCGACGAAGAATCTTGAGCCCTAGAAGCAAGGCAAGGGGGCCCCATCGGTCTAGGACATACAAACCCGACGGCGGCTGGGTTCTTGGGCCCCAACGCAATTCAGAACTGACCATCAAACAGCGAACTCTTATGATCTTTCTACAGACTATAGACGGCGTTTCATGACAGGTTGCCTTGTCTGTCAGTATTCGGCCTCGACCGGCGCACAACCATCTCCGGGTCACATTCAAGGTTTTCGTATCTCTTTTCGCCCGCACAGTCCCAAGAAATAGGAATCAGCAAACCTTTGATGTCTTGGGTCAGCATCGATCCGAAGCTGCGGTCTAACTCCGCTGTGATGTTGCGACCAGATCCGGTTGTGCGGTCTACGATCAACTTGGCATTGATCAAGAAAAGGTCAAAAGACCATTTCACCTCGCTGCCGACCTCGAGCTCGAAAGGCGGGAGCTGAGCCTCCTCCCAGTGAGCCTGGGCTATCCAGCTCACCATCCCAGGGGGAAACCGCTTTCGGTAGGGTCTGCTACCCATCGATCGGGACCTGAGCCCCAGAGGCCACGGAGATACGCTATGAACACCTTGGACTAGCTCCAATCCCTGGAGGACAAAGCCAACCCTCTCCTGGTAATCCACCGACGGAACGAAGCCAGCGGATCGAGTGTCCCAAGTGGCATTCCCTGCTTCCCGGACCTGCCATCTTGCGGTAGCGCTTTTTAAGCGGCTAGCGCTATCGACGGCCAAACTAATCTGGATCCGTAAACCTCTTCTGACGGTGTCGCCTAGGGCGAGATCCCGAACGTCCCTAGATCGATCTCTTAGGTTATTTCCCGTTTCAAAAACACCCGGCACAAAGGCATCATTCATGACAACTCCTGGGGCCATTCGAGAGCGGACTGGGGTCTCGGTCTTGGAGGACCGACACCCTGCATGGCATCGATTCTTGATACAACGCGAGATTTCCGAGGCAAAGGGTCCACAGAGGCGGGTTTCTAGTGGAATCGCTTGAACACTCAAGCCCAAAACCAGACGACTCGCAGGCACCGCTGCGTTTAAGTCAGAGCTTTGTCAATCTCGACGGCGCGCGTTGTGGCTGACTCGCCTCCGGGATAGCCTCCGCCGCATGGAGCACGGTCGCCCCCGACTCGGGGACATCCTGCGCGCACGAAGGGCCCAACTATGGGCCTGATCACGGTCGGCATCCCAGTGTGGAATGGGGCGGACTATCTCGCCGAGTGCATCCGGTCGCTGCGGGCGCAGAGCCGCGGGAGCTTCCGGGCCGTCGTGTCGATCGACGAGTCCACGGACGATAGCGTCGCCGTCGCCGAGCGAGCCGTGATGGGCGACGATCGGTTTTCGATCGTTCAGCACCGTCAGCGGCTGGGCTGGGTCGGGAACGCGAACTTCCTACTGGAGTGCGCAGGAAGTTCATGGTTCTGCCTGCTGCCCCAGGACGACGTGCTGATCCCGCGATACTTCGCGACGCTGCTCGCGGCGGCGGAGTCCGCGCCGGCGGCGTCGGTGGTTTATGCCGACCTCGAGATCTTCGGCCCAGCGTCCTGGGTGATCGAGCAGGAAAGCTTGCGCGGTCCAGCTCCCGACCGGACGCTTCGCTTCTTGACCCACCACTTCAACGCCGTCGCGTATCGGGGTCTTGTGCGCACGGAGGCCGCGCGGAGTTTTCGGCTCGAAGACTCGGCGGCCGGCGGATTCGCCGCCGACACGCTGTGGCTGCTTGACCTGGCGATCGCCGGGGAGCTGGTGCGGGTGCCGACGGTGGCGTACCGCAAACGGGTCCACGACATGTCGATGGTGGCGCGGTGGAAGCGCTGGACGTCCGCGGAGGCCCGCGACGCCTGGATTCGCCACTGCGTCGCCTGCGCGCGCCGGGTGCTCGGCCAGCCTTGGGCGGCGGAGCGCCTCGCCGACGTCAACGCCGCCTTGAAGGACCGGCTGCTCCAGCGCCACGCCCCGCTCTGGCCGGCGGTGGCGCCGCCGGAAGATTCCGATGACAGCGAGAGGCGCCGGTGGCAAGAAGACCTCCTGAACGAGTTCAATAGCGCCCTCGGCGGCCATATGCGGAGCGCGGCGTGAGGACCGTCGCCGTGCTCGGCGCCGGCCTCCAGGGCTGCTGTGTCGCGCTCGCGCTCGTCAAGCGCGGACACGCCGTGCGGCTTTACGACCGCCGGCCGCTGGTGCTCGCCGGCGCCAGCGCCAATCAAGAAGGCAAGCTCCACCTCGGCTTCGTCTACGCCGCCGACCCGACGCTCGAGACCGCCCGGGCGATGATCGAAGGGGCGCTGGCGTTCGCGCCGGCCATCGAGCACCTGATCGGCGGATCGGTCGATTGGGCGCCCCATATCTCGACGCCGTTCCGCTGCGTGATCCACCGCGATTCCACTTTCTCGGTCGACGAGCATGTCCAGCACTTTCACGCGCTGCAGACGCTCTACGAGGAGATGGTCGAGTCGCCCGCCCTGCCCGACCTCGGTGTCTCCTACCTCGGCCGCAGGTTCGAACGCATCTGGGCCGACGCTTCATTCCTCGACGGGATCTCGTCGCCGCTCGCCCTCGCGGCCTACCAGACCGAGGAGGCGTCGATCGATCCGATCTACCTCCACAGCGTCATCGAGAGGGCCCTCCGAGACCAGCCGCTGATCAAGCTGTGCCTCAATCGACGCATCGCCGGCGTCGATCCCCAGGGTGAAGGTCTGGCCGTCGAGGGCGAGGACCTCGGGAGCGGCGCCCCGTTCGATGACCGGGTCGACGCGGTGGTCAACTGCCTGTGGGAGGGTCGGCAGGCCATCGATCGGAGCGTCGGCCTTGACGACGACGGACCGTGGTCGACTCGGATCAAGTACGGATTTCTTTTTGAGGGAACGCTCGAGAACCTCGAGTCGCTGGTCTTGATCCACGGCCCGTTCGGCGACGTGGTGAGCTGGCCGGAGCTGCGTCGGGTCTACGCCTCCTGGTACCCGGCCTGTCGCGTCGCCCTGGCGTCGGAGGACCTGCCCAGCTCGTGGGAACGGATGCTCGATGGCCACCACGAACCGGCGGATTTCTCTGCGATCGTGGCCGAAACGCGCACACAGCTCGAGCCCTTCGC
>JBCDKB010000272.1:0-11445 GCA_038747035.1 Acidobacteriota bacterium
ACGACCCCTTGGGGCGGTTCTGTCGGCTATTCGTGTCGCGGCTCTCGCCGACGAAGTCGATTATCTTCTCCCCCCGCTTGTCGCGCCCGCGCTCGTGGCGCGGGTCGGGCATGCCCGCTTCCTGGAGCTTTTTGATCACCACGCTCTCGGTGGCGATCGCGGCATGGTCCGTGCCCGGGAGCCACAGGACCTCGTCGCCGGACATCCGACGCCAGCGCGACATCAGGTCCTCGATCGCCAACATCACGGCGTGGCCGGTGTGCAGCGTCCCCGTGGCGTTCGGCGGCGGCATCGAGATGACAAAGGGCTCCCGATCCGACGTCGCGTCCGCGATAAAAGCGCCGGATTCTTCCCAGCGCTCGTAAATCTTCTTCTCGTAGGTCTGCGGTTCCCAATACTTCTCGAGTGCCATGCTCTTCTCCCTCGGTCGCCGTGCCCGGCGCTATGAATGCGCCGAACCGTACCAGAAGCGCTGGGCGGCAGAAAGGGTCCGGATTCGCCGCGGAGAGCGAATGTTCCTACCCCCACTGTCCGAGCCATCAGAGTTGCCTTGAGGAGCCCTACGCCATCAAGCGGCAGCTCGAGACAGCGTACGCTATTCCAGTGCGTCCGTACGGCGCCACATGCCGTCGAGATCCAGACGGAGGCCTTCACAGCCAGGGACGTCCAACTCGCCCTCCGAAGCCCCGAGGGACCTGGCATAGCGACCGTCGGCCATCAGCTCGAAGATCTCCAGGCTGCGCAACTCCGGGTCGACCAGCCAATAAAAGCGAATCCCGAAGCTGGCGTAGTCGTCCATCTTCTCCACGCGATCCCGCCGACCGTCGCGTGGAGATGGAGAAATGACCTCGACCGCCACATCCGGCGGCACGTTGACCGGCCCCCGTCGCGGTGGCTTAGGACTTCCTGGAAAGTAGACGGTCAAGTCCGGCTTGCGCCCGCGGTCAGGCCCAACAGCGAATTTGGCGTCGGAACCGGCCACCAAGCCGCCGCGGGGGAAGGCCCAACCGCCAAAGACATGAATCAGCCAGCCGACGAGGAGCTCATGGACGTAGTCAGGCAACTCTTCCTCCACCAATCGCCCCCCGACCAACTCGCCCCTCACGGAATCGGGCAACGCAGCCCAATCGGAGATCGAAAGGCGGTCTTTGTCTCGGGAAGGAGAGGCGATAGCCATGTCGCAAGAATAGCAGGCGCTGCCACAGGAATCCGCCCAGGCAACGACCAAAGCTCGAGGAGAATCGCAAGCGAGTCCCTTGATTCACTCAAGATCCCCATTACGGATCATCGCTTTCGGGTGATCACTCAAAGTAAATCTTCGTCCAAATCTGCCCTGCTAGACTGACGGGGCCAATGAGGACGGGGCCCATTGGTCAAACGATCTCGGAGGTGCAGTTTGACGGCCAAGGAACAGGTGCTCGAAGTCATCACGAGGATGCCGGATGACAGCAGTCTGGACGACATCGGCTACGAGCTCTACGTGATTGAGAGCGTTCAAAAGGGACTGGACGAGCTCGACCGGGGCCAGTACGTCACCCACGAGCAAGCGAAAGACAAGCTCCAGAAGTGGGTGAAATAGCGACGATTCGCTGGGCCAACAAAGCTATTCTCCAAGTCAAGAGTATCGGCGAGCACATCGAACTCGACTCACCCTGGCAAGCCGAAAGGGTCATCAAACTTCTGTACTCAACTCCCGAAACCCTTCGCTGGTCACCGCGGAAAGGGAGGATCGTCCCCGAGTTTGGCGATCCGAAAATCCGCGAGGTCTCGATATTCAGCTAGCGACTCATTTACCGTCTCGTGGATGATGAGACCCTCGAAGTCGTGGCGGTTATTCACGGCCGGCGCCTGCTGGACCGTTCACAACTCGGATGACACCGAGCGCGCTAAGGCCCAAGCGATCCTAGGACGCGCGTAAGGGATCCTGAATCCTAGGCCCTCAGGCGGCTGATCAGCAGACCTGCAGAGGCGCGCACCACAAGGCGACTCCCCTGGACGCACAACGACCCGGGACTCCAAAGCCCCGGGTCGACTGCACGCCCTTTCGGGCGACTCTTTGTGGCGCAGCGACAGATCAGAGGTTGCTGATGATCGCGTCGCCGAATTCCGACGTCTTCAGCAGGGTGGCGCCTTCCATCTGGCGCTCGAGGTCGTAGGTCACGCGCTTCTGGCGGATGGTTTCCCCCAGCGCGGTCTCGACCGAATCGGCGGCGTTCTGCCAGCCGAGCCAGCGCAGCATCATGACGCCCGAGAGGATCAGCGAGCCCGGGTTCACCTTGTCCTGGCCGGCGTATTTCGGCGCCGTGCCATGGGTCGCTTCGAAGAGCGCCAGGCCATCGCCCTCGTTCGAGCCCGGCGCCATGCCGAGGCCGCCGACCTGGGCGGCGAGCGCGTCGGAGAGGTAGTCGCCGTTGAGGTTCATCGTGGCCAGCACTTCGTACTCCGCCGGGCGCAGCAGGACCTGCTGGAACATGGCGTCGGCGATGCGATCCTTGATCATCACCTTGCCCT
Organism: Acidobacteriota bacterium; assembly: GCA_038747035.1. Taxonomy (GTDB): domain Bacteria; phylum Acidobacteriota; class Thermoanaerobaculia; order Multivoradales; family J023; genus JAUIJL01. The sequence continues at coordinate 2,512 of JBCDKB010000272.1, forward strand.
CCGGCGCCTTGCCGCCGTGGTCGCGCCAGACGTCGTCTTCCGAGATCGTCGAGTCGCCGAATTCCTCGCGGGCGAGCTCGTAGCCCCAGTCTTTGAAGGAGCCCTCGGTGAACTTCATGATGTTGCCCTTGTGCACGAGGGTCACCGAGCTGCGCCCCTGGTCGATGGCGTACTGGATCGCCTTGCGCACCAGATTCTTGGTGCCGGTGGGCGAGATCGGCTTGATGCCGATGCCGGAGTCCGGACGGATCTCTTTGCCCAGCTCGTCCTTCAGGAAGTTCACCAGCTTCGACGCCTCGTCGGAGCCGGACACAAACTCAACGCCGGAGTAGACGTCCTCGGTGTTTTCGCGGAAGAGCACCATGTCCACGTGCTCCGGCTCGCGGACCGGCGACGGCACGCCCTCATACCACTTGACGGGACGAACGCAGGCGTAGAGGTCGAGCTTCTGGCGCAGCGTCACGTTCAGGCTGCGGAAACCGCCGCCGACGGGGGTGGTCAGCGGGCCTTTGATCGAGCCGCGGTAGTGGCGGACGGCGTCGAAGGTCTGCTGCGGCAGCCATTCGCCGGTGTGCTCCTGAGCTTTCTCACCCGCCAACACCTCCATCCACGCGATCGACTTGCCGGACTCGGCTTTGTCCACGGCGGCGTCGAGCACCCGCTGGGTGGCGCGCCAAATATCCGGACCGATACCGTCGCCTTCGATGAACGGCACAATCGGGCGATCCGGAATCTGGACCTGTCCGTTCTCGTAGCCAATTTCCTGGCCGTCGGCGGGGGCTTGGTAGAAATCTTCTTGACTCACGGTAGAAACCTCCTGAACGTCCGCGTCGACCGCGCTGCGATCAATCCGGCGTCGGTGAGAAAATCCCCGCCGAACCGTCGACGGCGGCGATGGGGAGAGGGAAACTTGGCGGGCTGGCAAAGGCCGATCGAAAACGCGCCTGAGAAGCGTTAGGGCCAGCGAAGCGATCAGCCTTTGGGCGGCGATCGTAGCATAGGGACCCGTGCTAAATTGGCGTGCCCATGAGCGACGCGACCAAGACCCGACGACCCCAGCCTGCGGTGGATTGGGACGCCCTCTTTGAAGCCGCCCAATCGGCCCGGGAGCGCGCCTACGCGCCATATAGCCGCTTTCAAGTGGGCGCCGCCCTGCTCGCCGAAGACGGCACCGTGGTGCCGGGCTGCAACGTCGAGAACCGCTCGTTCGGGCTCTGCATTTGTGCCGAGCGGACGGCGCTGTCCTCGGCCGTCGTCGCCGGCCACCGGGAATTCCGCGCCGTGGCCGTGGTCACCGACACGACGCCGCCGGCGGTGCGGTGCGGCATGTGCCGCGAGTCGCTCCAGGAGCTTGGCGGGGGCGATCTCGAGGTCGGCGTCGCCAACCTCGACGGCGCCCGCCGGTTCTACCGGCTCGACGACCTCTTCCCCGCGCCGTTCGAATGGCCGCCTGAGCTCGACGCGCCTGCGGAATAGCCGAGGGGCGTCGTCGCCGCCTGAGCGCCGCGCCTCCAGGCTAGTCGTCGACCTTCACCGCCAAACCGGGACGCAGCTGCTGGAGGCCGGACACGATGACCCGATCGCCGGCTTCTAGCCCCTCAAGGATCTGAACGCGGTCCGCCGTGCGCCGCCCGACGCGCACTTGACGCGGTTGCGCCGTGCCGGCCTCCGCCACATAGACGGTCGTCGCCTCCAGACCCGGGATCAACGCGATCGACGGCACCAGGAGGGCCTCATCGTCACTCCCGAGGACGAGCCGGACTTTGGCGAAGGCCCCGGGAAGCAAACGTCGCTGGGGATTTGGCGCCTGGGCCCGGACCTGAATCGTCCGGGTGTTGGCGTCGATCCGCGGCTCCACCGCGTAGACGCGCCCGGTGAAGGTGCCGTCATGGCCGGCGACCTCGAGCTCGACATCGGCGCCGGTGCGAACGGTCGAGGCGTATTTCTCAGGCACCGCGAAATCGATCTTGATCGGATCGAGGCTCTGCAAAGTCGCGACGGCTTGCGACGACGTCAAGTAGCTCCCTTCGGAGACCTGGCGCAGTCCGAGCACGCCGGCGAAAGGCGCGTGGATCTCGGTCCGGGCGATGCGCGCCGCGATCAGCTCAAGCTCCGCGTCGAGCACTTGGAGGCGCCCGCGGGCTTCGTCGTAGACCTCCTGGCTGATCGTCCTCTCCGCCAGCAGGGTGCGGGTGCGCGCCTCGCGCTGGGCCGCGAGCTCGCGCTCGACTTCTGCACGGCGCCGCTGGGCTTGGAGGTCCGCGTCATTGATCTTGACCAGGAGCTCGCCGACGGCCACGCGCTGGCCTTCGTCGAAATGCAGGCCGATGACCCGCCCGTCCTCTTCGGCGCGGAGCTCGACTTCTTCATTGGCGCGCAGCTCGCCCGTCACCTGGACGGCTTCGTCAAAGCTCCGCGGCTCCACCTGGTAAGTCTTGACCGCGAGCCCTTCGGCTTCCGAGGTCTCGTTTTGGGCCGGCTCATCCCGCTCGGCCGCTCGCCGGTCGGCCGCATCGGCCTCGCCGGAAGTCTCGGAAGTCGGCGCCCTTAGGTCACTGGCCGAGCGGGTGAGGGCGTCCGCCCCCACGAGATCCGCGGCGGGGCCGCCGCAGGCGGCGAGCGTCAGGGTGAGGGAAGCGATCAAAAATAGACGGGAACTCATATCGTGCAGCATGGTCAGTCTCTAGGGGAATAGCGGATGACGCCGTCGAGGCGACGTCTTGGAGGGCGCGGGCGTGTTCGGACCCGCGCGTCTTCTGTCGTCGAATGTACTCCTCGTCTACGGTTCGTCGGGCTCCGTTTCCCCGATGCACACCCTCGATTTACAGCAGCGTTACCTTGGCCCCGTCGACGCCAGCCGGGGCGGATCGGAGGGACGCTGCGTGATACTCTGCGCTCGCTCAAACGACAGACTTCTGGAGCTGCTTTGATGACTGATCCAAGAAAGACGCCCCTCTACGACGAGCACGTCGCGGCGGGCGCCAAAATGGTGGATTTTGCGGGCTGGATGATGCCCGTTCGCTATACCTCGGAGATGGACGAGCACCGCGCCGTCCGCTCCGCCGCAGGTCTCTTCGACGTGTCCCATATGGGTGAATTTCGCATCCAGGGCCCCGGCGCGCTCGACCTGCTCCAGAGCCTCACGCCGAATAACGTCGCCAAGCTCAAGGTCAACCAGGCCCACTACTCCGCGCTGCTGACCGAAGACGCGACCTACGTCGACGACCTTTTGGTCTATCGCCTCGGCGAAGACGACTTCATGGCGGTGGTCAACGCCGCCAATATCGACGAAGACTTCGCGTGGATCGAATCCCGCCGCGGCGATTTCGACTGCATCATAGAAGACCACTCCGACCGCACGGCGCTACTCGCCCTCCAAGGCCCCAAAGCCACGGCGATCCTCGCCGGGCTGACGGACGCGGACCTGGACGGCCTGCGCTACTACCACTTCCTCCAGGACCAGGACGTCGGCGGCGTCAAGTGTCTACTCTCCCGCACCGGCTACACCGGCGAAGAAGGTTTCGAGCTCTACCTGGATCCCGCCGACGCCCCGGCCGTGTGGCGAAAGCTGATGGAAGCGGGCGCCGAGCACGGCCTGAAGCCCGCCGGCCTCGCCGCCCGGGACACGCTGCGCTTAGAGGCCGGCATGGCGCTTTACGGCCACGAGATCGACCGCACCACGACCCCCTACGAAGCCGGGCTGCGCTGGACCGTCAAGTTGAAGAAGGGCGACTTCATCGGCCGCGACGTCCTGGTTCAGCAGAAGGCCGACGGCGTCGAGCGCAAGCTGGTGGGATTCCAGGTGACCGGCCGCGGCATCGCCCGCCAAGGCCACCAGGTCATCGTCGGCGACGAAGAAGTCGGCGTGGTGTGCTCCGGCACCTTCGCTCCGACCCTCGAGGTGGCCATCGGCACGACCTATCTGCCGACCGCCCTCGCGGAGGAAGGGACCGAGCTGACCATCGCGGTGCGCAAGCGACGGCTGCCCGCGAAAGTAGTCGCCCTCCCGTTTTATAAGCGCGCCTGAGGACCGGCTCGCCCAGCCGCTAACGGCCGCTCGGCTGGCTCCGGCGATCCAGTCCCTGGACCGATACTGATCGACATTTTGACCCCACCCTGCGACGCGAGGACTTGCGATGTATCCGAAAGACCTGATCTACACCAAGGAACACGAATGGCTGAAGAAGGGCGAAGACGGCCACTACGTGCTCGGCATCACCGACTTCGCCCAAAAGGAGCTCGGCGAGGTCGTCTTCGTGGACCTGCCGGAAGTCGACGAGTCCTTTGACGCCGGCGAAGAGCTCGGCAGCATCGAGTCGGTCAAGGCCGTCGCCGAGGTCTACACCCCGGTCGCCGGCAAGGTCATCGCGGTCAATGGCGAGCTGGAAGATCAGTGCGAGCTGGTCAACGACGACCCGCACGGTCAAGGCTGGCTGTGCAAGCTGGAAGTCGCTGACGCTACGATTGAAGGCGCGATGGACGCCGACGCCTACACCGCGTTCATCGAAGAAGGCGAGTAGCTCAAGCGCCGTGCTCGAGCTCAGGCTGCTCGGAGCCTTCTCCATCGCGTGGCTGCTGGTCTTCCTGGTCTACGCCGGCGTGCTGCCGGCGAATGGAAACCTCAGCCTCGATCTCTACCGCTTCTATTCGATCGCCGCGGTGCTCGGCTGGATCGCGGGCAACGTCTACCAGCTGCGCAAGCGACCGGAAAAGCCGCGGGCCTGGCCGAGTCCGCTGCTGGTTTACCTCGTCGGACCGCCGAGCCTCGTTCTGCTCGCCAGGGCCATGGCGCCGGAGGTCGACAAAGCCGCGGCGCCCTTCGTGCCGCTCTACAGCCTGGTGGTCTACGGCATTTTCTTCCTGGTGCCGGTCACCCTGGCGGTGACCCGCACGCCGCGCCACAGACCCTGAGGGGCGCTCAACTGTGGCCGTCGCCCTTCGGCTTTCGTAGAACCTCGACGCGATCGACTTTGAGACCTCGATGGCTCGAGACGGTGCCGTCGGGCCACCGCACGTCGACGGCGTCGATCTTCTTCGCAGAACCGAGACCGAAGTGCTGCTCGAGGGCGTCCTGCGAGAGATAGCTCGTGCCGCTCCGCACCTCCCGCGTGCGGGTGACGCCGCCGGCCCGGACCGAGATGCGGGCGCCGACGGCGGCGCCGTTCGGCGCCTCGAGGCGGACGACCAGCCAGTGGCCCGCATCGGCGGTGATATTCCGCAGGATCCGCGCCGGGGCGTCCAGGTCGGAGAGCACCAGATCCAAGCGACCATCGCGGTCGAGGTCGCCGGCGGCCAGGCCCCGCGCCACCGACTCCACGGCGAGCGGTCCGTCGGCGGCGGCGACTTCCTGGAAGAGGCCCGGGGACGTCTGGCGAAAAACCATGGCGCGCTGTCGGTAGGGCGCTGAGGCTTCGATGTCGATCGCGTCGATTTGCGGATAGACGTGTCCGTTCACCAGCGGCAGGTCGAGCCAACCGTCGTTGTCGAGGTCAACAAAGGCGGTTCCCCAGCCGACATAGCGGACGCTCGGCGCCGCCGTATTGGTGACGAACGAGGCGTCGGTGAAGTAGCCGCCTTCCCGGTTGCGGTAGAAGGCGTTGTACTCCTCCGAGAAGTTGGTCACGAAGAGACTCGGCCAGCCGTCGTTGAGGTAGTCCCCGATGGCGATGCCCATGGAGCCTTGCTCCTTGCCGTCCTCGGTGACAGCGACGCCGTAGAGGTGGGCCATCTCTTCGAAGGTTCCGTCTTGCTGATTGAGGTAGAGGAAGTTCGCCGTCGTGTCGTTGGCCACGTAGAGATCGGGCCAGCCGTCGGCGTCGACGTCGACGAACGAGGCGCCGAGGCCGAACGCCTTGTCGGGGTCGCCGAGCCCCACCTCGCCGGCGACTTCTTTGAAACTCGGCGTCGCCGGCCCGGTCGCGTCTTTCTTCGGCTTCGACTTCGCCGGCCCGTCGTTGCGGAAAAAGAGGTCCGACTGGCCGGGAAGGCCGCGCGGGCCGCACTGCACCGGAATCCCCCGGTAGCGACACAGCTCGCCGCGCCCGAACTCAGGAAGGTTGTCGAGGTCCATGGCGAGGTAGCGGGCCACGAAGAGGTCGAGGTCGCCGTCCCGGTCCGTATCCGCCATCGCGCATCCCGTCGACCAACCGCCGGCCCGGACCCCGGCTTCCTGGGACACCTCGTCGAACGTCGATCCGTCCCGGTTCAGAAAGAGCCAGTTTCGACCGACGCCGGTGACGTAGAGGTCCACGAAGCCGTTGCCGTCGAGGTCGCCGGCGCAGACGCCGACCCCCCAACCCGTCTCGGCGACGCCGGCGCTCCGGCCGCGCTCTTCGAAGCGGATGGGGGCCCCGGGTCGACCGGTGACGTTGCGGTAGAGCTGACTGGCCCGGACCTTGCCCGCTTTCGCCGTGGCCACGGTCTGAGAGTTGATCAGGTAGACGTCGAGCCAGCCGTCGTTGTCGACGTCGACCACGGCGACGCCGCCGCTCACCGACTCCAGGATGTAGCGTTTCTCAGGCGAGAGCGGGTGGGAGAACTTTACACCCGCCGCGGCGGTGACGTCGTCGAATCGCAGGCTCGGTGCGTTCTGGGGGGCCCCTGCCTCCGTCTTCTGTCCGGGCGACTCCTGGCCGCCGGCGACGGTCGGCGCAACGGCGAGCCAAAGAAGGCAGATCAGCCGGACGCCCGTCCGTGCGACGCGCCGCCTCGTCAACCCTCGATTCATCTCTCGCCCTGCGGCGACAGGGTCATGGCGCCCGACGGCTGCCGCCGCATCTCGACGACTTCGGATTCGGGACCCTCGAGCGCCTTCCGGTAGAGCTCGAGGTGGCGTTTGGCGCAGGTGCGGTCGGAAAGCCTGGCGCACGCGAAACTCAGCTGGTAGTGCGCCTTGGCCAACCAGGGGTCCCCGTCGACCGCCCGCTCAAAATAGGGACGGGCGGCGCCGAAGTCTCCGCGCCCCATCACCACCAAGCCGGCGACCAGTAGCGCCCGCGGATGATCCGGGACCGTCGCCAAGACGCCCAGGGCCCGCTGCTCCGCCGCCTCGGCGGCCCCCAGTCGCTCTTCCGCCTCGGCGAGGCCAGCCAGTGCGTCCGGATCCTCGGGGGCGTGCTCGAGGAAACGAAGGAGTTGCTCCCGTCCTTCCTCAAATCGACTCTCGTGGTTCAGCGCCAGGCCAAGGGGCTTGCGCGCCTCGACGAGCGCCGGATCGAGCTCGAGCGCCCGCAGATAGGCCTCCGTCGCCGATCCCGCCTCGCGGCGTAGGCGCCACACCTCACCGAGCAGAAATTGATAAGCGCCGCTGTCCGGGCGATAGCGGGCGAGCGCTTCGACCGAACCGGCGGCCTCCGGCGACACCTGGATCTCGAGCGCAAGGCGGGCGTGGGCCAGGAGAGCCGCTTCGGCGTTCGGCGCCAAAACCAGCGCCCGCTTGGCGGCGTCAAAGGCTCGCTTGGGGGCGTCCTCGGCGCGGGCCACCTCGACCAGCGCCAGCAGGGCGCGGGCTGAATCAAATCTCTTATGCAGCGACTCGAGCTGCTCCCGGGCCTGGGTGAAGCGCTGCTCGGCGATCTCCTCCGTGGCCAGGGCCCAGGCCAAATCCCGCTCCAGCTCAGCCCCGAAGGCCGCTTGACGCAGCAGAAGCAGCGCTTCACCCCGGCGCCCGTCGAGCCAATAGAGGCGAGCCAAAGCTTGCTGGGCACGCTGGGGATCAGGATCAAAGCGGATCGCTTCCGCGAGCGTGGCCTCGGCCGCTTCGAAGTCCCCGTCTTCCGCGAGCACCCGACCCAGTAGCTCCTGGGCCGCCGGCCCGTCCTCGCCATCCGCCGCAGCCCGCAGCGCGGCAACAGCGGCCGGCCGGCGTCCCGCATCCAGGAGATCCAGGACGGGACGAAGGGACGGCGGGGTGAGCGCTAAAACCGCCGACGGATCGATCTTGAAGGGCGCGACCGTCGGCGGCGGCACGTCGCCGCTCGAAGCCGCAGTCGGCGCCAGGTGAACCTCCAGCTCAGCCAGCTGGGACTGGAGTCGAGCCGCGAGCTCCGCCCTTTCCGCCGCCGATCGCCCGCCAACATCACCGGCATCGAGGGCCGGCAACGGACCGCCGGCGGCGCTCCACGCCTCGACCAGGTCGGCGGCGACGGCGTCGAGCTCGCGCAGCGACTTCAGCTCCGCGGCGAACTCCTCGCGCCGTCCGGTGGCCCACAGCGCCTCGACGAAGCGCCGCAGCATCGCCGCGTCGTCGACGCGCTCGCCGACCCCGTAGCGCAGCTCGCGCAGGGGCGCTTCGACGTCACCGTCGACGCCGGCGAGGTGGAGCTCGACGAGCGCCAACCACTCCCGCGCCTCGGCGAAGTCCGTCGCGGCGATCCGGCGGGCCTCGGCGAAAGCATCGCGGGCCGCTTCGAGGTCCCGGTCCGCGACGGCGATCCGGCCGAGAACCGTCCACGCTTCCCGGGCCGCGGTCCGGCGGTGGCTCTCGGCGATCGCCGATTCTCCGTATCGCTCCGCTAGCACCGCGTCGCCCAGGGCCCGGTCGATCCGGCGCAGCTCCTGCGTTGTGTTGTCCGCGGCGCGGGGCGGCGGAGCTGACGCCGCAGCCGAGGCCAGCAGGCCAGAGCACAGCGCGGCGCCGACCGCGGCGAGTCGGCGACGCCGAGGGGAATTGAGGATCAAGGCGTTGGGCCGGACGACGTCGACCCGTCGGTCGCGGCGCTTTCGGCGTAGATGTCCGGGGGCGTGAATCCTTCGCCGGCGAGCTGCCAATGCCCCCCGGCGTCCCGGCGCCACACCGAGAGGAAAGCGCCGCCGCCGGACACTTCGTCGCCGTCCCGCTCGAACGACGCCTTGTAGTCACCGACCGTGACCGCCAGCTCTCCCGAGGTCGATCGGACGGTGCTTGTGGGCGTCCACTCCAGATCGATTTTGGCT
>JBCDKB010000273.1:0-11430 GCA_038747035.1 Acidobacteriota bacterium
CGTTCTGTCCCGGCGCCAGGTTGAAGATCGACGTGGTTCCGGAGGTGGAGTTGGGGTCGCTGTCGACCGACTCGTCGACCCCCTGGTCCCGCGGCGCGAAGGTCAGGCCCGGGGGCGGGGCGAACTCGAGGTAGAAGCTCCCAGGGCCCGGGGAGAAGCTGTACCGGCCGTCGCCGTCGGTGGCGACGGTGTCCAGCCGCTGGCCGTCGGCCGCGTAGAGGTGGACGGTCACCGCCGCGACGCCGGGCTCGCCGCCGTCTTGGATGCCGTTGCCGTCGTCGAGCCAGACGCGGTCACCCACCGCCGTGTCCCGGTCGTCGCACCGGCCGTCGCCGTCGGCGTCGCCGGTGGCGTCGTCGCCGAGGCAGACGTCGCAGCCGTCGGGCGCGCCGTCGCCGTCGACGTCGGTGAGGTCGTCGGATCCGGCGCAGAGGTCCGAGTCGTCGCAGACGAAATCGCCGTCGGCGTCGCCCGTGGCGTCATCCCCGAGGCAGGCGTCGCACGCGTCCCCGACGAGGTCGCCGTCGGCGTCGGCCTGGTCGGGGTCGCTGGCCAGCGGGCAGAGGTCCGGCAGGTCGGTGACGCCGTCGCCGTCGCTGTCCCGGGCCTCGTAGGCGCCGGCGTCGCAGGCGTCTGGGGTGAGATTCAGCACCCCGACGATGTCTTGCCGGCGGTCGAGACGACGCCCGTCGAGGCCGATGCCGGCGTCGGCGCAGCTGGCCCAGTCGATGGCCCAAGAATTCTGGTCGATGGCCGCCGTCGGCACGCAGGACCCGTCCAGGAGCGGCACCGCGCAGCCGTAGTCGGCCGCCGGGTAGAGCTCCGGGTCGAGGCCGATGACGTCGCCGAAGGCGTCGAATAGGCAGCTCGGGTGTGGATCGAGCACGACGTTGAAGCCCGACGACGCCACGGTTCCTTCTGCGAAACAGTCATCCGGCGCGGCGTCGCCGAAGGCGTCCGTCGTTGAGTTATGACTAAGGATCGAGCCGATGATCTGGACCGCGTGGTCGTTGCCGACGAAAAGTCCACCGCCGAGGGCGTCACCGTCGAGAAAGCCCGCGTCGCCGACGCCGGCGACCGCCCGGTTGTGGGTCACCGTGACGGCGGAAAGTACCGAGGTTTGACCGCCCGAAGTGAGGGATAGGCCGCCGCCTTCCGCCGTGCCCCCGTCGGCCGCCAGGCCCGCGCCGTCGGCGGCGTGGGCCAGGTTGCCGGCGATCGTCACGTTGCGCATCGAGTCGATCCGGCCGATTTGCAAGGCGCCGCCCCTGGCGTCGAGGCTGCCGGTCGAGGCCTCCGAGATGGCGCGATTGTCGAGAAAGGCGCAGCGCTCGATCAGCGCCAGGTTGCCGGCGAAAAGGGCGCCGCCGCGGGCGCTGGAGTGGGCCCGGCTCTCGTTGCGGCGGAAGACGCAGTCGCGCAGGACCGTATCGCTCGCCAGGAGGCGGGCTCCGGCGCCTTCGACGCCGGAGGTAAAGCTGCGGCACACGTTGTCTTCGACGATCAGGCGCTCGAACGGCCCCCCGCTATTGGCGTAGAGGGCGCCGCCGGTGCAGGTGTTGGTCGCCTCCGCGTCGACGTTGGCGATGATGACGTCAGCGACACGAAAGTCCTGGTTGGAGCCGTAGAGGGCTCCACCCTGGAGAGAGGAGTTGGAGATCACAGTCACCTGATCGAAGCTCGAGCGCTCGACCACCGCGACGTTAGCCCCCGCGGCGTAGAGGCCGCCGCCTTGGAGGCTGCTATCGCTCGACATGGCGAGGTGGCTGAAGGACGCGTCTTCTACGGTCAGCTGGGTCCGGGTATAGATCACGCCGCCCTGGAGGCTCGCGAGGTCGGACTGCACCGTAATGTTCGAGAAGCTGGCGCCGTCGATCTCGGCTCCGGTCAGGGTGTCCCCGAGGTAGATGACGCCACCCCGCAGGGTGCCCGCGGCCTGGATACTCATGTCATCGAAGACTGCGTCGGTGACGGTGACGCGTTCCCCGGCGGAGAAGAGGAAACCGCCGTTTAGGGGGCCGCCGGTGGAGATCGCGTCGAAGCCGGAGACCGTGACGCCCGAGAGGGTGAGCTCGGTGTCGAGGGCGGCCCAGAGGCCGCCGCCCTGGTTGTCCTCGCCGCCGGCGACGAAACAGCCCCCCTCGAGGGTGACGCCATCGAGGGTGAGGGCGCCCGACTCGAGGTTCAGGAAGCGGAAGACCGGATCCGCGGTCGAGGCGTTGCACGAAAACGCGGGGTCACGTCGGATCGTCGCCGCCGCACCGGCGGCAATCGTCAGGTCGTCGGTGACGTCCGGCAGACCGGCGCGGACGCCGCTGTGGGCGGTGGAGCTGGCGTCGGCGCTCGAGAGCGTGACGTCGGCGTTGAGCTGAAGGGTGTCAGCGCCCGGGTCGCCGGCGGGGCAGCCGCCCGCGGCGGTGTCCGTATTGGCGGCGACAATGGCGTCGGCGAGCGTGCAGGTGACGCCGTTGACCGGCAGGGTCGCCGCCGAGCTGGCTGTCGGCAGCAGGCCTAGAAAAACGCAGGCGACAGCCGCGAGTGTCGTGACCTCGAAGACCCAGCCACGGCGTGGTGATGCGAGGGCGGGGCGGCTCATGGGACGCTCCGGGTCCACGCCGAGAAGTCTCCAGACTCGAAACCGTCGGCGAAGAGCGGCGGCGCCCGGAGCCCGGCGTCCCAGGCCTGGTCCGCGGTCTGGGCCCGGTAGGCGAAGAGCGGGCCCCGGCCGGTCCCCGGGTCGACGTCGCTATCGACGTGGTCATCGCCGCCGACATCCGCCGGTGAGAATTCATAGCCCGGCGGCGCGATGACCTCGAGGCGATAGTCGCCCGACGGGACACCGAAGAAGCTGTATCGACCCTCGGCATCCGTGGTCGTCGAGGCAATGTGGGCGCCCCCGGCGTCGAGCAGTCGGACGGTGACGTCGGCGAGACCCGTTTCCTCATCTGACTGGAGGCCGTCGCCGTCGAGGTCGTTCCACACGCGATTACCGATCACCGTCGGTTGGAGGCCGGCGTCGATGTGGGTGAGCGCCTGGCCGGCGGCGAGCGTGAAGACGGAGGTGGTGCCGCTCCCCTCGTTGACGTCGCTATCGACCGAGTCGTCGGCACCTCGGTCGCGGGGCGCGTAGGCGCGGTCGGGCGGCAGCACGAACTCGAGGTAGAAGTCGCCCGGGCCCGGAGAGAAGAGGTAGAGGCCGTCCGAGTCGGTACTGGCGGTGTCGAGCAGGGCGCCGGCGGCGGAGAAGAGGCGGACGGTGACACCCGCGACCCCGGGCTCGCCGCCGTCTTGGACGCCGTCGCCGCCGTCGAGCCACACGAAATCGCCGACCGAGGCGTCGAGGTCGTTGCACAAACCGTCGCCGTCGACGTCGCCGGCGTCGTCGTCGCCGAGGCACAGGTCGCAGCCGTCGGGCACGCCGTCGAGGTCCGCATCAAGGCCGTCGTCCGATCCGGGGCAGAGGTCGAGGTCGTCGCAGACCAGATCGCCGTCCGAGTCGCCGGTGGCGTCGTCGCCGAGGCACAGGTCGCAGCCGTCGGGTGTGCCGTCGAGGTCCGCATCAAGGCCGTCGTCCGATCCAGGGCAGAGGTCGGAATCGTCGCAGGTCAGGTCCCTGTCGGTATCTCCGCTCGCGTCGTCGCCTCGGCAGGCGTCGCAGACGTCTCCGACCCCGTCGTCATCGCCGTCGCTCTGGTCGGGGTCGGCGATGTCGGGGCAGAGGTCCGGCACGTCGGTGACGCCGTCGCCGTCTCGATCCCGGGCCTCGAAGGCGCCGGCGTCGCAGGCGTCGGCGGTGAGATTCGGCACGCCGATGACGTCCCGCCGGCGGTCAAGTCCCCGGGCGTCGTCGCCGAGGCCGAGCTCGGCGCAGCTGCTCCAGTCCACCGCCCACGAAGTCTGGTCGACGGCGGCGGAAGGCACGCAGGTGCCGTCGGGCAACGGCGCCGCGCAGCCGTAGTCCGCCACCGGGTAGAGCCCGGGGTCGAGGTCGGTGACGTCCCCGAAAGCCGATAGGTCGCAGCTCGGCTGCGGCGAATGCACGACGTTGTAGCCGCCCGAGCTCAGGTCGCCGTCGGCGAAGCAGTCGTCGGCGACCGCAAAGTCCTCGCCGCCGGCGAATGTTTGATTGCCGCTCGAGATCGAGCCGGCGAGCTCGACGGTGTGGCCGGCTTCGACGTAGAGGGCCCCGCCGAAGGCTCTACCGGTCAGGAACCCATCGCCGCCGAGACCGCCGATCGCCCGGTTGTTGGTGAAGGTGATCGCCGCAAGGCGCGACGGCGACGGAGCGTTGCCGAGAAAGAGGGCGGCGCCGAAGGCATCAGGGCCATCGCCGGTGGACGTGCCCGCTTGAATGACGTTGCCGGAAAACGTGACGTTGCGCATCGTCCGGATGGAGCCGGCCGCCAGGCCGCCGCCGCGGACTTCCGGGGAGGCGGAGGGGGAACCGGGGAAGAGTCGAGTGCCGAGGAAGGCGCAGCGCTCGACCACGTCGAACCCGAAGGCATAGACGGCGCCGCCGGTGCTGGCGAGCGCCGCGGCCCCGCCGTTGGAGCTGAAGAGACAGTCCCGGAGCACCGTGTCCGACGAAAGAAAGCGCGCGGCAGCGCCTTCGATGGCGCCGTCGGCGAAGCACTGGACGTCGTCGAAAATCAGGCGCTCGTAGGGTCCGGGTCGGTTGGAATAAAGCGCGCCGCCGCTGCAGGAGGAACCCGAGAGAATGAGCGAATCTTCGAAGACCGTGTCCGAGACCTCCAGTCGCGGCCCGGTCCCGTAGACCGCGCCTCCCTGGACGGAGGCGGACGCCTCTCCCACGCCGCCGAAGGCGCGAAAAGTCGAATGGCGAATGTCCGCCGGGCCCAACGAGCTGAAGATCGCGCCGCCCTGGGCGCTGACCGAGGCTGACCACGAGACGTCGTCAAAGGTCGAGCCGTCGACCTCGAGGGAGCCTTGGGAAAAGATCACGCCGCCTTGGAGGGAGCCGCCGCCGTCGGCTTCGACTTCTGAGAATGAGGAATCTCGGACGTCGATGGCGACGTCGTTGTCGATGTGAATCACGCCGCCCTGGAGCGAGACCAGCGCTTCGGCGGTGACGCGCTCCACCCGCGAGTCGACCCAGCTCACCGAGTCGCCCTCCGAATGCAGGAAGCCGCCCTGGAGCGACGAGCCGGTGACGAAGGCCGCGTGGTCCCTCACGGTCACCTGGGTGAGCGTCAGCTCGGTGCCGGCGGCGGCGCGGAGGCCGCCGCCCTGGTTGCTGGAGTCGAGGTCGACGAAGCAGCCGCCCTCAAAGACGAGGCCCGCCAGCTCGAGCGTCCCCGCTTCAAGGTTCAAGAAACGGAAGACCGGGTCGCCGGTGGCGGCGTCGCAGGTAAAGATCGGATCGCGCCGGATCACTGAGCCGAGCCCGGCGACGACGGTGAGGTCGTCCGTGACGTCGGGCAGGCCGGAGCGGACGCCGCCGTGCGGCGTCGACGAGCCGTCGACCGCGGAGAGCGTCACGTCGGCGTCAAGGATTAGGGTGTCGTGGCCGGGGTCGCCGGCGGGGCAGCCGCCGGCCGCCGTATCCGTATTGGCGGCGACGATGGCGTCGGTGAGGGTGCAAATGACCCCGTCGACAAAGAGCGTGGCGGCGACGGTGGGCGCGGCGAGAAGTGAGAAGACAGCGAGCGTGGGCAAGACTTTCAAAGGAGTGCTCCAGGTGGTGGGCCGCCGTGGGCGGTTGGGCGGGTGGAGCTCTCGAAGGTCCCGATTGGAGCTCCTGCCTAACCGCCGTGGCGCAGGGACGGGCTCCGCCGTCTCATCAAGGGGCGAATCTCTTTAAATTTGTCCGTGGGGTGGCCGAAGGCGTCGACGATGGCGCCGCCGCTGGCCGTTAGGGCACGGCCGGTCCGAGCAGCATGGCGGCCCCAGGAAGGTCTCCCCCCTGGGCGAATCGGGCGCAAGGTGGGGCTAATCAGAGTGGGCGACCGCCGTGGAAAAAGTGACGGGGCGTGTCCGGTGCCCCGGAGATTTTGCGTACGGCTAGGGGATCAACCTCAAACGCTGGAGAACCCGATGCATTCCGAATCTAAGCCACTTGCCGTCGCCCTCGCCCTCGTCGCCGCCGGCTTCCTTCTCGCCGCCCCCTCCTGGGCGGCGACCTTTTTTGTCGATTCTTTGCTCGATAGCGGTCCGGAGACCCTGCGGCAAGCGATCCTCGACGCCAACGGCTCGCCGGGGGCGGACACGATCCTCTTCGGCGCGGGTCTGTCCGGGACTATCTTGCTCTCGGAACCCTTGCCGCCGGTCTTGGAGTCGGTCTCGATCATCGGGCCGGCGGCGCTCGTCCTGGTCATCAACGCGCAGGAAAACGGTCGTCATCTCGAGTTCAGGGGGCCGGACGAGAGCGTGTATTCCATGCAGGGCCTCTCCCTGAGGGGAGGTCTCACCAGCAACGGCGGCGGAGGTGCGATCCAGATCGTCCGCGGCGAATTGACGCTCGAAAGTATGGCCTTCTTCGAGAATTCGAC
Organism: Acidobacteriota bacterium; assembly: GCA_038747035.1. Lineage (GTDB taxonomy): Bacteria > Acidobacteriota > Thermoanaerobaculia > Multivoradales > J023 > JAUIJL01. The sequence goes on from JBCDKB010000273.1 coordinate 6,510, forward strand.
CGCCGGAGCCGTCGGCGGAGCAGTATTTGGCAGTCCCGACACGAGGATTTTCGTCCGCCGGTCGACGTTCACCCTGAATTCGGCAGCGTCCGGCGGCGCGATCGGCGGGGCCCAGGTGTTTATCGACCAGTCCACCCTCTACGACAATACGGCGCAGCGCGGCGGCGGCGTCTACGCCACCGAGGTCTTGCGAATCCAAGAGTCCACCCTCAGCGGCAACTCGGCGTCCTCGGACGGCGGCGGCGCCTATTCCCTCGGCGAGCTGATCATGTACCAGAGCACGGTGACGGATAACGTCGGCGGCAACTCGGGCGGGCTCTTCCAGCTCGGGCCGGTGACCGCCGTCGGCGGGGTCATCATCGCCGGCAATCGGCTGACCGGGGGCGCCGAGTCCAATTGCAGCGGCGACCTCGGTATCGAAGGTTCCCTGAACCTTTCCGGCGACGCGTCGTGCGGCTTCACGGGGGCGGGTGATCTTGAAAATACGGATCCCATGCTCGCGCCGCTGGCCGCCGCCGGCGGTCAGACGCTCACCCACGTGCCACTGCTGGGAAGTCCGGTGATCAACGCGAGCGCCCCCGGGCTTTGCATCGACGTCGATCAGCGTGACTTCCCGCGGCCGCAGGACGGCCTGGGGACGGGCACGCCGACGTGCGATATCGGAGCGGTGGAATTCACGCCTGGGATTGACGACGTGATCTTCGGAGACGGCTTCGAGTCGGGGACGATCGGGCGATGGTCGGAAGTCATCGGACTGATCGAATGAATGGGCCGAGGGTGCCGGTCCCCACTCCTCATCGCCTTCTCGACTAGAGTTCAGCATGGCCAGCGATCATGACGCGTCCGGTCCAGGCAAAGACTCCCAGGAGCCCCAGGAGCTCGGGGCCCCTTCGTCGGGCCGCGCCGGCGATCCGCTCGGGAGCACGGGCCGCGACAGGGGCGAGCCCGATGACGGAGCGCCGCGCTTGGCTGATGTCGATGCCAATCTCGACCGCGCCCTCGACCTCGTCGACGGCGAGAGGGCGAAGTTCCTGGCGTCGCTGCCGGCGTCGATGCGACGGGCGGTGGAGGAGCTGCTGCATTCGATCGAAGCCGGCGGGCCGCTCGACCTCGAGCTGGCCGCCGTCGCTCCGGGTCTGCTGGAGATGGCATCCGGCGACCGGGGGGGAAGCCGAGGCGCCGCTGCTGAGGCCACGGGCCCGGACGATCCGCCTGGCCAGCTCGGTCGCGTGATCGGGCCGTGGCAGATCGTGGAGCGTTTGGGCGCCGGCGGCATGGGCGTGGTCTACCGCGTCCGCCGGATCCACGAAGACTTCGAGCAAGAAGCGGCGCTGAAGGTCATCCGATGGGAGTTTGCGGATGACCTCTTGGTCCGCCGCTTCCTCAAAGAGCGTCGGATCTTGGCCCATCTGAGCCATCCGCACATTGCCGCGCTGATCGACGGCGGCGTCGACGGCGGTCTGCCCTTCCTGGTGCTCGAGTTCGTCGACGGTCGGCCCATCGACGATTTTTGCTCGGAGCAAGATCTCGACCGCGAGTCGAGGGTGCGCCTGCTGGAGACCGTGGCGGGGGCCGTGGATTTTGCACACCGCCAGCTGGTGATCCATCGCGACTTGAAGCCTTCGAATATTCTGGTCCGCGCCGACGGCGTGCCGAAGCTGGTGGATTTTGGCGTGGCCCAGCTGGTGGACGGAACCGGCGGTGAAACCACCCGATTCGCCCCCGTCACGCCGGGCTACTCAGCGCCCGAGCAGCGTGGCGGCGAGCCGGTCGGCGTCGCGGCGGACGTCTGGTCCCTCGGGGTCGTCTTGGCGCAGGTGCTGACCGGAGAGGAGCCGCACCGGAACCGGCCCGACCAGATCCCGGGGCGATCCGGATTAACCGGCGACCTCGCCAATATCGTCGACCGCGCCACCGCGGCCGACCCGGAGGACCGATATCGCAGCGCCGGAGCCTTCGCCGACGACCTCCGGAAATGGCTGGCCGGCGAGCCGGTGATGGCGACGGCGCCGACGCTACGCTACCGCTGGGGCAAGTGGTTCCGTCGCCACGCGGCCGCGGTGATCGCCGCGTCGGCGGTGGGCCTCGCGGGCCTCGGCGGCGTCGTGTGGCAGGGGCTCGAAGCGCGCCAGGAGCGGGACCGGGCCCGGCTCGAAGCGGCCAAAGCCGAGGAGATCTCGAATTTCATGCTCGAGCTTTTCCGACAGTCGTCGCCGCGATTGGGGGATGAGCCGACGGCGCGAAGTCTCCTGGACCAAGGCGCCGAGCAGGTCCGGAACCGGCTCCAGGACGCACCCCTCCAGCGGATGGAGATTCTGGCGAGCCTCGGGCACGCTTATCGGTGGCTCGGGGAGCATGACTCGGCGGAGGACCTCTTGACGGAAGCCCTGTCGATCAAGGAGGCCGAAGGGCCGGGGGACGAGAAACATGCCGAGCTCGTCGCGGGCTTGGCGGCGGCGGCCGCCGCCCGCAATGACCTCGATGAAGCGGAGCGGCTCTATCGGCGGGCGCTGGCGATCCTTGACCAGGCCGGTATCGACAACGTCTCGCGGAGGTCTTCGATGGTGTGCGGCTTGGGGATCATCCTCCACCGCCGCGGAGATTCGGCGGCCTCGGTCGAGAAGCTAGAGCAGGCGCTCGCGCTGGCCCAGGAAGCCCAGGACACCGGAATTCTGGCGATGGTCTACGGCAACCTCGGATTGGCTTACGACGGCCTCGGGCGTTTTAGGGAGGGCGAAGAGGCGCACCGTCAGTCCGCGGTCCTCTACCGCAGCCACGATCCGCAGAACAGCACGATCAGCGATGTGCTGAATAATCTTGGTAATAGTCTTCTGCTCCAGGGCCGGACCGACGAAGCGATGGAGGTACTCCGCGAGTCCCTCGCGTTCCGTCGCGCCACCCACGCCCCCGGGGTTGGCCTCGCCGAGTCGGAAGCCAACTTCGCGGCCCTTTTGATTGCCGAGGGGCGGTCTGCCGAAGCGCTCAAACTCGCCGAGAACGCGGCCAAGATCTTGGTGGAGGCGGCCCCGGAGAGTCCGAATACCCTTTTCACCCGGGCCAATCTGGGCTGGGCGGCGGCCCTGGATGGCCAGGCCGAACGCGGCGGCGAGGTGTTGCGGCAGGTTGTAGATGATCTGGTCGAACGCTTCGGCGCTGAGCACCGGCTGGTGACCCGGGGGCGCACTCGCTACGGCGCGGCGCTCCACCGAGCCGGGCGGAACACGCTGGCCATAGAGCAGCTCTCTGCCGCGGTCGATGGGCTCCGGACTTTGGGCGTGGAGGGCCTCACGCTCGCCGACGCCCTGCTGCCCCTCGGCTCCGCGGCTTGCGACGGCGGTCGATTCGACGAGGGACTGGCCGCCTTAGAAAAGGCCGAGTCGCTCTTTTCAGACGGCCTCTCGGGACCGAGCTGGCGGACGGCGGCGGCCACCGTCGAGCGCGCGCGTTGTCAGGTCGCCGCCGGTGGAGAGCCGGTGGAGGTGAAGGAGGCGCTGGAGATCTTGGTCGAAAAGCGAGGGGTCGAGAGCTGGGACGTCAAACGTGTGGCCGCCCTCCCGTAATTCGGGACCGGGGCCGGGGCCCTTGGTTGCGCGGCTGCGGAGTTGCTAGGGTCGCGCCGTGGCCAGGCAGCAGCTCATCACCGAAATTCTCCGGGACCTCGCCCAGACGGAGGGTGACTTCGATGATCTCGTGCCCGCGGTCTACGACGAGATGCGGCACTTAGCCCGATCCCAGCTCCAACGTCTCCGCTCCGGAGGCGCCATCGAGACGACAGAGCTCGTCCACGAGGCCTACCTGAAGCTCTCCGGCGTCGACCCCGCCTGGGAGAATCGACGTCATTTCTTCGCCACCGCAGCCAAGGTGATGCGGCATCTTCTGACCGACGCCGCACGCCGGGCCAAGGCGGATAAGCGGGGGGGCGCCGCGGTTCACGTGCCGCTGCTCGACGTCGACGCCGCGACGCGGCGCGAGGCGGACACATTCCTCGCCATCGACGCCGCCCTGCGGAAATTGGCGGCCGACATTCCGCGCCTCGCCGACGTCGGGTAGATGGGATTTTTAGCGGGGCTCTCAGAGGTAGAAGCGGCGGAAGTAGTGGGGACCAGCACCCGAACCATCCGCCGCGATTGGGTCAAGGCGAGGGCGTGGCTGCACCGCGAGCTCGCGCGTTAGGTGGACCCACGTCTCTCGAAAGTCTGCGTGGTAGCTTGGGGACATGGGTAGAAACTCCAGCCTTCTGCGCTTGATCTTTCGGGGATTCCTATCCCTCGTCGACAACTCGCAGGGCCTGCCTTCCGAGCCAGGGGCGAGACGCAAGACCCGTCAATTCGCCTGGGTATGGCTGGTCGTCGGGCTTGGGATCGGCGTCTGGGGCTATCTGACCTACCAAGGCGCAAGCCCGGGCCTGGCCGGCAGCCTCGATAGGATTCTCGGCATGCTGGCGGTTCCCGCCGGCGTCGTCGTGGCCCTCTTTTTCTATTTCATCGGCGACCACGCGGCGCCGGAGCCGGAAGAAGACTGGCGGCAAATCCAGCTGCCGCCGAACGAAGATCCGTAGCGACCTGACGGCGCGCAGGCCGGGACGGAAACTTAGTCGGTGCGGAGCACGACCGTCGGGTCTGCGCGCACGGCGCGGACGACGACCGGAAGCGCGGCGACCACGGCGGCGGCGAGCACCAGCACCAGCGGCACGCCGAGCATCGACAGGTCCGTGGGTCGAACTTCAAAGAACATATGGCTCCATGGGCTGACCGCCGATGGTTCCGAGGACCCGCAGTTCGGTCCGGCGACCTCCATGGCCGATCCGCTGGAAAGGGCGTCCGGCCGCCGGGCCGCCGTCAAAGAACGTCTCGGCGAAGGTGCGGTTCACCAAGACGCCGCCGTCGGGATATCGAGCTGCTCGTCGAAAGTTCTCGCCTTC
>JBCDKB010000274.1:0-11399 GCA_038747035.1 Acidobacteriota bacterium
CGACGCCGTGGCGCTTGGCGTCTTGGATCAGCGTCGACGGATGGTAAAAGCCCATCGGCCAGGCGTTCAGCAGCGCGACGTAAAAAGCCGTCGGGTGGTGCGCCTTCAGGTAAGCGCTGGCGTAGGCGATGAGCGCGAAGCTGGCGGCGTGGGATTCGGGGAAGCCGTAGAGCGCGAAGGAGGTGATCGACTGCACGATCTGATCCTGGGCTTCGCCGGTGATGCCGCGCTCGGTCATGCCGTCGCGTAGCTTCTGTTCGATGGTCACCATCTTGTCCATGGAGCGCTTGAAGCCCATGGCGCGGCGCAGCTCTTCCGCCTCGCCGCCGGTGAAGCCGGCGGCGACCATGGCGAGGCGCAGCAGCTGCTCTTGGAAAAGCGGGACGCCGAGGGTGCGCTTCAGGATCGGCTCGAGGCTCGGATGGAGGTAGGTCACCGGCTCCCGGCCCTGGCGTCGCTCGAAGAAAGGATGCACCATGCCGCCGACGATCGGACCCGGTCGGATGATCGCCACCTGAATCACCAGGTCGTAGAACCGTTCCGGGCGATTGCGCGGCAGTGACGCCATCTGCGCCCGCGACTCGACCTGGAAGACGCCGACCGTGTCGGCGCGGCGCAGCAGCTCGAACACCTTGGGGTCGTCGGTCGGGATGTGGGCGTAGTCGAGGTTTTTGCCCTCGTGGGTGCGGATCAGCGGCACCGCCTCCTCAAGGGCGTTGAGCATGCCGAGGCCCAAGAGGTCCACTTTGATGATGCCGAGGTCGGCGCAATCGTCTTTATCCCACTGCACGACCACCCGGCCGGGCATCGAGGCCGGCTCGAGGGGGACGACTTCATCGAGCCGCCCCTGGGCGATGACCATGCCGCCGGAATGCTGCCCGAGGTGCCGCGGCAAATTCTGGATCTTTTGCTGCAGGTGGATGAAATGGCGGACCCGCAGCTCCTCCGGGTCGAGTCCTGCTTCGCGAATCTCCGCTTCGAGGTCGCGGTCGTCGCCCCGTCGCACGTCGTAGCGAAATCGCCCGAGGCGTTTGGAGAGCTGGCCGACTTGTTCGGTGGAGAAGCCGAGGGCCTTGCCGACCTCCCGCGCCGCCAGCCGGTCGCGGTAGGTGATGACGTTGGCCGTCATCGCGGCGCCGTGGGGGCCGTAACGGGAGTAGACGTATTGGATCACCTGCTCGCGCTTGTCCCCCGAGGGCAGGTCGAGGTCGATATCGGGCCACTCGCCGCGCTCCTCGGAGAGAAAGCGCTCGAAGAGCAGCTCCATTTTCACCGGGTCCACGGCGGTGATCGAGAGCGCGTAGCAGACGGCGCTATTCGCCGCCGAGCCGCGGCCCTGGGCGAAGATGCCGTTGGCTTTGCAGAATTGAATGACGTCCCACACGATCAAGAAATAGCCGGCGAGCTCGAGCTTCTCGATCATCGCCAGCTCTTTTTCGATTTGACGCTGGGCCCGCGCGGTCAAGGGGCGAAATCGAGCGCGGGCTTCGTTCCAGGTGATCTGACGCAGGAACGAAGCCGGCGTTTCGCCGGCGGGCAGCGGATAGTCGGGGAAGCGGTAGCCGAGGTCGGCGAGGGTGAAGTCGAGCTGGCGGGCGAGCTCGACGCTCTCGTGGATCACCCGCGGGATGTCGCGGAAAAGCCCGTGCATCTCCAGGGCACCCTTGACGTGGCGCTCGCGGCCGGCGTCGAGGCGCGATCCGGCCTCGTCGATACGGCTATAGTGGCGCGCGCAGGTGAGCACGTCGAAGAGCGGCTTTTCAAAATCCCGGGCGTAGCGCACGCCGTTGGTGGCCACGGCGGGGATACGCAGACGGTCGCCGAGGGCGAGCACGGCCTGGTTCCGCTGTTCCTCTTCCCGCAGGTGGTGGCGCTGGACCTCCAGGTGCAGGTGACCGCGGAAAAAATAACGCAGCCGGTCAACCAGCTTGGCGGCGCCGTCGACGCCTTCCGTGCGCAGTCGGTGGGCGAGCAGCCCCTCACCGCCGCCGGTGAGGCAGTGGAGTCCTTCGGCGTGGGCTTCGATCTGCTGGAGCGTGGCGCGGGCGTCGCCTTTCGGGCGTCCCTGGGCGGCGGCGCTCAGCAAACGGCAGAGGTTGCGGTAGCCGCGCTGCTCGCGCACCATGAGCGTCAGGCGGTGGCCTTCGAGCGCCCGCGCCGCCGCTTCCCGCCGGGTCGATTTCTTGGGTGAGGGCCCCGCGTCGCCGATGTCGAGCACCACCTCGGCCCCCACTAGGGCGCGCAGCCCCGCCTCGCGCGCCGCCGTATAAAAGCGCGGCGCGCCGTAGACCCCGGACCGGTCGACCAGCGCCATCGCCCCGACGTCGAGCTCGACGGCCCGCTCCACCAAATCCTCCGGCGGCGACGCCCCGTCGAGGAAGGAAAACGCCGACGCCGCCCGCAGCTCCACGTACTCCGGCGTCCATCGACGACGCCGCGGTTGCCGCGCGTACTCCCGCCGACGCAGCTGCTCCTTGCGTGCTCCAGGTGACGTCTTCAGGCGCTCGATGGGATCGCTAAAGTCCTTGGGTTTTAAAGCGGCCGCGGGTGCTTTCGAGGGTTGCTGAACCACTCACTGATTATGGCGCTAATAAGGCGTAAGTCAAGGTTTGGTCCAGCTGACCGGAGAGCCCCGCGGTACGATCGCCCGTCGAATCAATGATGACGGGAGCTCCAGACCATGCTCGAGAAGATCAAAGCCTTGCTAGGCCTCGGAGGCCGCGCCGAGGCCTCGACTGCGGATTCCGGATCACGCGGCTCTGACGTGGCGAGTTCGGGAGTCGCTGAGGTTGGGCCGGCGAGTCGAGAGGTGCTGCGGGCCGCCCTCGTCCGGCTGCTCGAACGGACCAACGACGATGCTTTCGTCATCTTCGACGCCCACGGCACCGGCAAGTTCGTTCAGTTCGCAGGTGGCCACCGGGAAGGGCTGCGTTTCGACCTGCCGTCTCAGCCCTTAGACGGCGGTGAGTTCGCGAAGGCTGGGGCCCTCCTCTCCGAATACGGCATTCCGTTCGAGGCCTGGGACCTGGTCGGCCAGACGGAGTTGCCCCCGGAGACCCAAGGGAGCTTCAGTGCAGACATGGGCCGCGACGTCGAACGGGCGTCGACCGCCGCCTGGCGCGTCTTCGTTGAGGTCTACGGCTTACAAGAAGGCTTCGCGATGGCGGTGACCGAGAATTGATGTCTTGGGGAATCGCGGACTCCTTGGCGCGGGCCGTTTGGTGTCTTCAAGATCTGAAAGTCCAGGTGTAGCCGCCGATGGGCCGTGAAGCGCGGGATCCCAGACTCGCGGTTGCGATCGAACGTTCGGCGGTCGCCCTCCGGGCCCTGCTCGCCGCCGCCGGAGGCCTGCTCGACGCGCCGCCTCGCCGCGCGGTGGCCGCCGCCGAAGACCGCGGCTTCTTCCGGCCGGACGAGGAGGAGGCGCTGGTCGACTGGTTCGCGCGCTTCCTCACCGTCCGCGACGGTCTGTGGGAGGTGCTCGCCGACCTGATCGGCGCCCGGGGTGGCGATATCGAAGGCTTCTTCGCCGCCGGCGCCGAGTCCGTCGAATCGGCTGAGTTCACAGACGGGGCCAACGATCGCTGGCGGGCGTTTGTGCTCGGATACGCTGCGGCCTGCGGCGTCGTGCGTCTCGATAGCTTCCTGCTCGACGATCTGGCCGCCGATCGTTTAATCCAGCGCAAGCTCAACCAGGGATTTGCCGAGCGGCGCATCCCGCGCAAGCTCTACACGGCGATTTTCAGCAGCTTCACCGAACCGTCGACCGCCTTGCTGCTCGACCAGGCCATCGACGTCCGGCTCGCCGCCGACCGTCGGCTGCGGGCCAGCGCCGCGGACGGGCTGCTGGCCGACGTCGTCGCCCGTCTCGATTGGCTCGAAGCGTCCCTCGACCGGAGCAAGCGAGTCTTCCTACGCCGCTTCGCCCGTTTCCAGCGCCACGCCCTCAAGCGTCGCGCCGCGACGGTCCGCGACCACGGTTTCTTTTCGGTCCTGGAGTCATCCGGAAGGCTAGCGTCTGAAATCCGTGATCGGTGGCGGCCGAAGCGCGTATCCCCGGAGGTCCGCGAGGAGCTCGGCCGGCATCTGCGGCCGGGGGACGTGCTGGTCACCCGCCACGGGCGGGCGCTGACGAATCTTTTCCTGCCCGGTTTCTGGCCCCACGCCGCGCTCTATGTCGGCGCCGAGGCCGATCGTCAACGCCTGGGGGTCGCGCTCGAAAAACGCGCCGACGCGCTGTGGCGCGGGCCGGTGCGGACGCTGGAGGCGCTCAAGGACGGCGTCCGCTTCCGGACCCTCGAAGAAACCCTCGGCGTGGACGCCGTGGCGGTCATTCGGCCGGCGATTCCGGAGGCCGGCGTCGCCGAGGCCCTGGGCCGCGCCGCTCTCCATGAGGGCAAGGGCTACAACTTCGATTTTGACTTTTTCCGGTCGGACCGGCTGGTGTGCACCGAGGTGATCTACCGTGCCTACGACGGCGTCCACGGCCTGCGGCTGCCGATGAGCCAGCGCGCGGGTCGACCCACGCTCTCGGCCGAAGATCTCCTCGACCTCGCCCTCGACCGCCGAGGATTCGAAGTCGTCGCCGTCTTCGGCACCCCCGACGCCCCCGACACGCTCCGATACGGCGCCGCCGCCGTCGAATCGCTACGCCGGTCTTACCGCGATTGACGGCCGTTGCAGTTGCCCCGGGGCTTCTATAGCCTGCCTCCATGCGAATTCAACCGAGGTCTCTCTGGGCGCTGCTCGCAGCGGCGATCTTCATGTTGTGCTCCGCGTGCGGCGGAACCGGCGAGGTGGCGCCGACCGGCGAAGTGGCGGATCTGGTGATTGTCAACGTCGGCGTCTACACCTTCACGTGGGGTGAGCCCGGTCCGGACGGTGAGATCGCGGACGACGCTCCCCACGGCGCGGACGGCTGGCGGCCCGATGCGTCGGGCGTGGCGGTGAAGGGCGGGCGCATTCTCTTTGTCGGCGACGAAGCGCAGGCTCGGACCCACATCGGCCCGGCTACGGAGGTGCTCGACCTCGGCGGCGCCACGGTGCTGCCGGGCCTCGTGGACTCCCACACCCACGTGATGGGTCTCGGCGAGCTGGCGGAGAACGTCGACCTGGTCGGCGTGGAGACGGAAGAAGAGGCCGTTGACCGGGTCGTCGAGCGGGCGGCGTCGACCCCGGCCGGGGAGTGGATCCTCGGACGGGGCTGGGACGAGGGGGCGTGGGCGAATCGCTATCCGACGATGGCGCTCTTGAGCGAAAAGGTGCCCGATCATCCGGTGGTTCTGGAGTCGCTCCACGGCTTCGGCGTCTGGGGCAACCGGCTGGCCTTTGAGCTCGCCGGCATCACGGCCGAGACCCCGTCTCCAGACGGCGGCGAGATCCTGCGGGACGCCGCCGGGTCACCGAGCGGCGTGGTGCTCAACCGCGCCGGGCCGCTGCTCATGGACGCGGTGCCGGAACCGACGCCCGAGCGACTGCGGCGCTACTTCCGGGCTGGCCTCGAGCGGATGGCCCGGGATGGCTATGTGGCCGTCCACGAAGCGGGCCTCGATAGCGACCAGATGGGGGCGCTCGAGTCCCTGCGGGCCGACGGCGAGCTGCCGGTCCGCGTCTACGCCATGCTCTCCGGCCGCGACGCGGCCCTCTGTCGCTCCTGGCTCGGCCGCGGCCCCGACCGAGACGGCCACGACTTTCTGGCGGTGGCGTCGGTGAAGGCCTATTACGACGCGGCCCTCGGGTCCCGCGGCGCTCGGCTCCTCGAAGACTACGCCGACCGGCCCGGGCACCGCGGCACCAGCGGCGAAGACTACGGCTTCGACCAGGAGCTGGTGGCCGACATGATGCGGGCCGGCTTCCAGGTCGGCATCCACGCGATCGGCGACGCCGGAAACCGGGAAACGCTCGATTTCATCGAAGACGTGATCGCCTCCGACGCCGCGGTCCGCGACGGGCGTCACCGAATCGAGCACGCCCAGGTGATCGCGCCGGACGATTTTGCGCGTTTTGTGGAGCTCGACGTCATCGCGTCGATGCAGCCTCCGCACGCGGTGGAAGACAAGACGTGGGCCGAAGATCGCCTGGGTCCGGAACGGGTCCGGGGCGCCTACGCTTGGCGCACCCTGCGGCAGCTCGGAGCTCGCCTGACCTTCAATTCGGATCTGGCCGGTTCGGACCACGACATCTTCTACGGCCTCCATGCGGCGATCACCCGGCGCGGCAAAGACCTCCGCCCCGACGGCGGCTGGTATCCCGAGCAGCGGGTGACCGCGGAAGAAGCGCTGCGGGGCTACACCTCGTGGTCAGCCTACGCCGCCTTTTGGGAGGAGGACACCGGCGTGATCGCGCCGGGTCGCTGGGCCGACCTGACGGCCCTCAGCCTCGATCCTTTGCGGGTCGGGAGCGCGTCGCCCGACGACCTCCTCCGCGGTGACGTCGTGGCGACGGTGGTGGCCGGGCAGATCGTGCACCGCGCGGCACCGTAGGGACGCCGCCGGCTCGACACCGCAAATTCGCTCGACGCTCGGCGCCGGAGAGCCATCGGACCGGCCACTCCGGCCGTACCCCCTGAGGGTGCGGTCGCCTTCGGCGCGACCGAGTCAGCGTCGGCGGACCCTGAAAGTGGTAGACTCAGTGGCCAGAGCGCCATCTGGCCTGCCTCCCTTCCGTTGACGCTACCCGAGACTGAGCGCCTCCGCCGGTCTCGCGTCCCGCCCCAGCGTCAACCTTTGCGGCGTCTACGCTGCATTCTCTCTTTTGCCACGAGGCCGGCCATGCTCCACAACCACGTTCCCACTTCCCGTTCCGTCGCGGTACGACTCTTCGTCGCGGCGGCCCTCTTGATCGTCTTTCCCGCCACGGTGCTCGGCGACGAACCTCGACGGCCCAGCGCCGACGAGGAAAGCCAAGTCGCCGCGGCCTTGAAGCGCGCCCTCGACGGCTCGAGCTTCGCCGAGAAACGCCGCGCCGCCGGCATCCTCGACGTCAGCGACACCGAATTCGCGGGCTTCAAGCTCAAGCGCTCAGACGAAGAATGGGCGCAGCTCCTAACCCCCGACCAGTTCGAAGTCTCCCGTCAGCGCCTCGCTGAACCCGCCACCGCCACGTTCAAGGCTCCCGACGTTCCCGGCGTGTTCCGCTGCACCTGCGGACAGGCCGTCTTCACCACCGACGCAGCGTCCGGAGATCACACCACCCTCGCTCACTTTCACGCCCCCATCGAACCGACCGCCATCGTGACAGACGTGGCATCGACCTGGTCCGCCGACAGCGGAGAGCCCGAGATGCGCTGCTCCATGTGCGGCGCCCACCTGGGTCACGTCGATCCCGGTTCCGATGCGGAGGCGCCACTTCTTTTCAAAGCCAAGCCGACCGCCCTCATTTTTGATTCGGAGGTCGTCGCTAAGAGATAGGTCCCCAACCCACCATGGACGAGAATCCAAAGTCCCAAGACGTACCCGCTTCCGAAGCTGACGCGGCGTCCACTCCGCTCCCCGCCGAATCCGCCGAATCCGCCGAAGGGCGAGAAGCCGGGGCCACAACGGCCGATCCGGCTTCGGAAGCCATTTTGGAATCCGCCGTTTCGGAAGCCCCGGTGCCCGATCCGGCGGCGACTGAGCCGTCTCCGCCGCGAGATTCGGAGCCAGAAGCCGAGCAAGGCGCGGCGTCGGCAGCCGCGCCCGAGCAGGGAGCAGCGGCAGAGATGTCGACCGGGCCCGAGAAACCACGGGCTGAACAGGCGGCGCAGGCCGAAGAAGCGACCGAGGACAAGAAGCAGTCCAAGGACAAGAAGCCGTCAAAGCCGGCGTCCGACGGCGCGAAGGAACCGCCCGCCGGCCCCTCCTTCGCTGACCTCGGCCTGCCGGAGTTTCTGCTGCGCGCCCTCGACGACATCGGCTACGAGTCGCCGTCGCCGATCCAGGCGGGGGCCATCCCGCCGCTGCTCGACGGGCGCGATCTGCTCGGACAGGCGCAAACCGGCACCGGCAAGACGGCGGCCTTTGCGCTCCCCCTGCTCGCCCGGCTCGACAACAAAGCGGGCCCGCCGCAGGTTCTAGTGCTCACCCCGACCCGCGAGCTCGCGATCCAGGTGGCGGAGGCCTTCCAGCGCTACGCGTCGTCAATTCGCGATTTCCGCGTGCTGCCGATCTACGGCGGCTCGAGCTATGACCGTCAGTTCCACCAGCTGCGCCGCGGCGTGCACGCGGTCGTGGGCACGCCGGGGCGGGTCATGGACCATATCCGCCGCGGCACCCTCGAGCTCGGCCAGCTCTCGACCCTGGTGCTTGACGAAGCCGACGAGATGCTGCGGATGGGCTTCCGCGAAGACGTCGAGTGGATCCTGAGCCACACGCCCAGTGAACGCCAGGTCGCGCTCTTCTCGGCCACTTTGCCGCGCGAAATTCGCCGCATCGCCAGCGCCCACATGCAGACGCCCGAAGAGATTCGGGTGGAGCGCAAGTCGGCGACCGCGGAGACGATCCGCCAGCGCTATTGGCTAACCCGAGGCGTCCACAAGCTCGACGCGCTGACCCGCATGCTCGAGGTCGAGCCCTTTGACGGCATGATCGTCTTCGTGCGCACCAAGAGCGCCACGGTCTCGCTCGCGGAGAAGCTCTCGGCCCGCGGCTTCCGCGCCGCGCCGATGAACGGCGACATGCCCCAGAGCCTGCGCGAGCAGACGGTGTCGAAAATGGAGAACGGGCAGCTCGACATTCTGCTCGCCACCGACGTCGCCGCCCGCGGCCTCGACCTCGACCGCATCAGCCACGTGGTGAACTTCGACGTCCCCTACGACATCGACTCCTACGTGCACCGCGTCGGCCGCACGGGTCGCGCCGGCCGTGAAGGCGAAGCGATTCTCTTCGTCGCCCCTCGCGAGCGCAGGATCCTGGCGGCCATCGAGCAGGTGACCCGCTCGCGCATCGAGCGCATGGAGCTGCCGTCGATCTCCGACGTCAACGATAGCCGCGTCGCGCGCTTCGAAGCGAAGCTCACGGCGGCCCTTGAAGGCGGCGCCGCGAGCCAGTTCCAGCCGCTGCTCGAGAGCTACCAGACCCGCCACGACGTCCCTGGCCTCGAGATCGCCGCCGCCCTCGCCAGCATGCTGCAGGGTGACCAGCCGTTCTTGCTCGAAGAGCGTCCGGAGCCGGTCCACCGGCGCGACCGCTACGACGACGACCGCCGACCCGGTCGCCGCGGCGACCGTGACCGCGGCCAGGGCCCGCGGGACCGCCAGCCGCGCCGCGACCCGGAGCCGATGCAGCGCTACCGTGTCGCCGTCGGCCGCCAGCACGGCGTCGGTGCCGGCGACCTGGTGGGGGCGATCGCCGGGGAAACCGGCCTCGAAGGCCGTCGCATCGGCCGTATCGACCTGCGGGAAGACCATAGCTTCGTCGAGCTGCCCGACGGCATGCCGGAGGACATCCGCCAGCACTTGCAGACCGTGCGGGTGCGCGGCGAGGCCCTGGCGATCGAGGCCCTGGAGCCTGCCCGCGGTCCAGAGCGCCGAGAGACCCGTCCCCGGCGCAGCGGCGACGGACCTCGCCAACGGCCCGGCGGCCCGCCCCGCCGGCGCGACGACACCGGCGGCGGCATGGTGCCACGAAAGCGCTCCGACGCCCGCGGCAAATACAGCTCCGACTCCCGACCGCCCCGTGGCGGCAAGCCCTTTCGCCCGCGCGACGGGGAATTCGCTGAGGGCCGCCCGAAGGAGCGTCCCGGCGGCTTTGACGCCTCCAAGTTCAAGAAAAAGCCAAAGCCGGGAGCCGGTGCCGCCGCCGAGGCTCCGCGCGCCCCCCGCGACAACGCGCCCGAGCCCAAAGACGGCGCGCCCGCAGGTCGTCGAACAGGGAAGAAGGCTCGATGGTCGAAAGCCCAGAAGCGGGCCGCCAAGAAAGCCCGGGGCAAGAAAAGCTAGGGAGCTCCGCGCCGACGGTCCAACGCGGATAAGCTTCGACGATGAAGTTGCTGTCCTGGGTCTGGCTCGGACTGGTGATCGGCGTGTCGTTCCTCGCCACGCCGGCCAAGTTCATGGCCACGACCCTCACCCGGCCGACGGCCCTTGAAGTCGGCCGATATACGTTCCGCGTCCTCGATCGCCTGGAGTGGGTCTTAGCGGCGGTGCTGCTGGTCCTGGTCTACAGACTTCAGCGACATCGCGCCCTCACCCGGCCGCTCATCGGCTGGACGGCGGCGCTCTTCGTGATTCTGGCGGTTCAGTCGTTCTACTACCTACCCATGCTCGACGTCCGGGTCGGCCTGGTGATGGCGGGGGAAACGCTGCCGCCGTCCCACGCCCACACTTTTTCCGGCGCGCTCGAAGTGCTCCAGGCCGTGACTCTCTTCATGGTAGGACATCGGGCGCCTGACCCTAGGGGACAGCCATGAATGCCTCACCCACCGAAGACGTCCGGAAGCACTATCGGGCCCTCGAAGCGATGTACGACGGGGCGCCGATCAACGCTTTCTTCGACCCGACCCTCGAGATCGGCGACGGAGAGGCGACGGTCACCATCGAAGTCATGGATAAGCACCACCACGCCGCCGGGGCCGCCCACGGTTCGGTCTATTTCAAGATGCTCGACGACGCGGCCTTCTTCGCCGCCAGCTCTTGCGAGTCTGAGTGGATGGTGCTGACGGCGTCGTTTACGACCTACCTCACGCGCCCGATCATGTCCGGCCTGATGCGGTCGGAGGGGCGTGTGGTCAACCGGACCCGCACCCAATTCATCGTCGAAGCGGTGGCCTACGACAGTCACGACCGCGAAGTCGGTCGTGGCAGCGGCGTATTCGTCCGCGGCAAAATCAAGCTCTCCGAGATCCCGGACTACGCCGCCAGCCGCGCGCGCGACGGAGCCTGACCGGTGCCCGACGCGACCCACCTCCACTATATGCGCCTCGCCCTCGACGCGTCGCGCCAAGCGCTCCCCGCGTGCCGACCTAATCCGCCGGTGGGCTGCGCCGTGGTCCGCGCCGGCGAACTCGTGACCACCGGCTACACCCACCCCCCCGGCCAGCACCACGCCGAAGCCGACGCCCTCAGCCGCGTCCCCGACGGCACCGACGGACTCCACGTCTACGTCACCCTCGAGCCCTGCTCCTTCCACGGCCGTACGCCTTCCTGCGCCCGCCTCCTCGTGAGACGGCACGTGGAGGCCGTCTACATCGCCACGCTCGACCCCCACCCCAAAAACCGAGGCGCCGGCGTCGAGATTGTCCGGCAAGGTGGGATTCCGGTGGAAATTGGCGTCCTGGAAGATGAAGTCCGCGAGTTCCTAGATCCGTATCTGATCCGCTCCTAGCTCGACCTTTCAAGAAAGAAAAAGCGACCGGCGAGGAGAATCGCCTGCCGCGATGGCTAAGCAGGGTGGGGCCCGCCGCCTAAATCAAAACAGCCCTCC
>JBCDKB010000275.1:0-11388 GCA_038747035.1 Acidobacteriota bacterium
CTGCGCCCGGAGGCGGGCTTGCGGGGGGCGGGGGGGCGCCCGGGGGAGGGCCGGGAGGCATATTCTGATCGCTCATGACGCGCTCCTTTTGCGGTATCTACCCGCACCATCTTCAAAAAAACGGAGGGTGCGAGTGTACACGGCGCCGGGTCGCTAAACCACAAGCGTTTTCGCTGCCGCCCGCACGTCGCCGGGACGTTTCTCCACAGTCAGCGCAGGCCGCCGGGGGCGAGGGCCATCAGATCGGCCACCGCCAGCGGCCCGCGGCTCCAGAACGCTTCGCCGAGCTCGGCGCCTGCGAGCAGCCCGAAATGCCGCGCGCGCCCTTCCACGGCGAGGGCGTATTCGCGACTGGCGACTTTGGTCGCCGGCTCGTCGCGATCCGAATTCGGTCGATAGAGCTGGGAGTCGTAGCAGGCGAGGGCTTCGATCTTTTTCTCCCAGTGGTCGGTGACATCGACGATAAAGGAAGGTTCGAAGCTGTCATGCTGCATATAAGAGAAGACGGCGGCGGGCCGATGGGGCACGCCGAGCTCGGGGGCCCGTCTTCGGAGGCCGGCGTAGAAGCAGGCGTCTTTCACCAGTCGATGGGCGCGGCCGTGGTCGGGGTGGCGATCTTCCGGGCTCGGAGAGAGGACGATGTCGGGACGGAAGCGCCGCAGCACTTCGATCACTGCATTCTCTTCCTTGATGCCTCGGCGAAGGTGGCCGTCGCCGCAGTCGAGGAAGGTCACTGCGGCCGCGCCCAAGACCCGTCCCGAGGCTTCCGCTTCGGCGATGCGTTCCTCGACCGTGCCGCGGGTGCCCGCTTCGCCGCGGGTGAGGTGTAGGAGACCGACCCGCCGGCCAGAGGCGATGAGCTTGGCGACGGTGGCGCCGCAGCCGAGCTCCACGTCGTCGGGGTGGGCGCCAATGGCGAGGACGTCGAGTTTTTCCATGGGGCGGTTCCTGGTTCTGGGTGGGGGTCGAGGGGCGGGCGGGGCCTCGGCTAATCGAGCTCGATCACGGACAGATGGCGGGGGTCGAGGTTGAGCTGGGCGTCGAGTGTTTCGGCAAGGGCCTCGCCGTGGCGGATATGGAGAAAAGCGGTGGCTAGTCGACGCTCCATCCAAGCGCCGCCGGGGACAAGATTCGCCTTGGCCTGCTGGAGTCGTTTCAGCCACACCTCGTGACGTCTGGCGACGGCGCCGGCGATTTTCGCGGACAGCGTCTCGAGGCCGCGACCGATGTGGTCGCGGGTCTTGTCGAAGGGCTTGGCCAGGCTCTTGTCGACCTCGAGGGCGGCCCGGCGCAGAGTTTCGAGTTGGGCCTCGATCGCGTCGCGCACCGGCGTCACCAAGTCGTCGCCGACGCGCTCAGCGAGGGCTTCCTCCAGGGGGCGGGTGAGGAGCGATTCCAAAGGCAGCTCGAGCTCTTGGAGCCAGCCCGCGGTTTTGCCGTCGAGCACCATTGTCTGCGGCCGAAGTATCGTCTGCACGCCGCGCAGGCCGAGCAGGGCATGGGCCGGCGCCGCCTGGGGCATGTACGAGAGCTCGGAGGGGCCAAGGATCTGCAGCGTCGTGCCCAGGAGGGCGTCTTGGATGGCCGGCCGGGCGAGCACGCCCGGGCTGACGCGCCCTGGCTCCCCGTCGAGAATCCGGAGCAGGTCATCGACGGGGGCTTCGTAGTCGTCCCGCCCGCGGAGGGAGAAGCGGTCGTCGCCGCGCCACTCGATGCGTCGACGCTCGCCGTCGAGCTCGAGGAATAGGGGACTGACGCCCGGCTGCGGCGTGACCTGGAGCCCGTAGCCCCGGTCGGTGAGGGCGGCGTCGGCCGCGGCGTAGGCCGCGTCGAGCTCGCTCCGTCTCTCCACCAAGGCCCGTAGCATGGGTCGCTGCAGGGCCTTTAAGGCGGGCAGCTGGGCGTCGAGGTAGAGCGGCGCCCGGTCGCCGAGCACTTCGAGCATGGTGCGAATGAACGCCTCACCGACCGTCGCCCCGGTGTGGTGCACTTCGAGGATCCGCTCGAGTCTCTTGACGGCGTCATCGCCGAAGAAGAGCTCGCGGGCTCGCTCGGCGAGGACCGGCATGTCGTCGCCGAGGTGGCGCCGGCCCACCGGGCGGAGGGGTTCTCGGTCCTCTCCGAGGGAAAGGGTGACCGGTCCTTGGCGGTTGAGGAAGGTGGCGCTGGCGATTTCGGCCCAGTCATGGTCTTCGGTCGCCACCCAGAAAACGGCGACCGCCCGGATGCCCTTCGCCTCGAGGGCCTCGGCGTGTTTGATCGCCGCCAAGGTCTTGGAGAGGCCGAGGAGCGGTCCGCCGAAGAGGCCTGGCTGTTGGCCGGTGACGACCACCCGCGTCTCGGGGTCGGCGAGCTTGTCCGCGAGGTCTCCGGCCCTCGGGTGGCCGTACTCGCGGTTGGCGTCGCCGAGCGCCTGCGCCACTTCAGGCCGCGGCGCCGTCACGGATCCCGAGGTCAAGCCGGGGGGCTCCGCCGCGGGATCGAAGAAGCCGATGGGCTCAAGCAGATCGGAGTCGCGCCCGTCGAGCAGGGCCCTGGGAAACGCCGGCAACCGGTCGCCGAGCTCGAGTCTAAAGAGGTCAGAGTGGCTTGTGGCCGACGAGGATGAGTCTTTCGCTGTCACGGTGGTAGGGCTCTCCGCCGAAATTGCCATAGAGCGCGTCGACTTCGAGTCCGGCCCAGCGGGCGCCGATCGTCACTTCGTCGCGGTCGTAGGCGCGTACGCTTTCAAGGAAGCTCTCCGGACGCTGCCCGGGGGATTCGAGGCGCATTCGCTTGTTGATGCGTCGGGTATCGGGGTCGTACCAGCGGGTGATGTCAACCCGGCGGCCTTGTTTTTCTTGGACCTCATGCCGGCGTAGCTCCTTGCGCACTTTGTGTGAGTTCATGAAATCGATCATGAAGCTACCGCCGGGTTCGAGGAGTCGGACGATCTCTTCAAGGACCCGAAAATTCTCACGCTCGGTTTCGAAATAGCCGAACGAGGTGAAGAAATTCAAAATCCACTGGAATGATCCGTCTCGGAAGGGCAGGGTGCGCATGTCGCCGGCGGCGGAGAGGACCCGCGGCGGATGGGCTAGGAGCGTGATCGAGAGATCGGCGCCCACCACATCGATACCGCGCTCCGCGAGGATCGCCGTATGGCGGCCGGCTCCGCAGGCGAGGTCCAGCACCCGACCGGGGTCGCGTCCGGCCCACAGGCCATCGACGAAGCTGATGTGGCGTTGCGCTTCATCGACGTCTCGATGGGCGTAGAGCTCCAGATATTCCTGGCCAAACCATTCCTTATACCAGGCCATGCGCTAGTCTTCCGGGTCGTGGGTTGAAGAGGTGTGTGGGTGAGAAGCGGTCTGCGGTCGACCGGTCGCGTCGAGCGTAACAAGGCGATCGTCGGCACAAATTCCATCTGCGGGAACGCCGCGTGTCGGTCGGGCTAGAATCCAACCCATGGTGTTGTCGCCCGAACCGATCCGTCTCGGCCCCGTGACCTTGGAACAGCCGACCGTGCTGGCGCCGATGGCCGGGGTCACCGACCGTGATTTCCGGTTGATCATCCGTCGAATCGGCGGCGTCGGATTGGTGACGATGGAGTTCATCTCGTCGAAGATGCTCATGCAGGGCGACAAGCGCATCACCAAGCTCCTGACCTACGCTGAGGAAGAGCGTCCGCTGTCGATCCAGGTCTACGGTTCGGACGCCAAGACCATGGCCGACGCCGCCCGCGTGGTCGAAGAGCGCGGTGCCGACATCGTCGATATCAATATGGGATGCCCTGCGAATAAGGTCTTGAAGGGCTGCGCCGGCGCGGCCCTCATGGGTGACCTCAAGCTGGCCGAAGAAATCGTGCGGGATGTCACCCGCGCGGTGTCGATTCCGGTGACGGTGAAGTTCCGCCTCGGCCTCGACGACCGACGGCGTAATTTCCTCGAGCTCGGCCGCATCTGTGAACAGCACGGCGTCGCCGCCGTCGCTATGCACGCGCGCACCGCGGCCCAGCGCTATACCGGCCAGGCCACCTGGGACGATATCGGCGAGCTGGTCGATGTGCTGTCGATTCCCGTCCTCGGCAACGGCGACGTCAAAACCGCAGACGACGCCTTGGCGATGCTCGAGCGGACGGGCTGCGCCGGCGTCATGGTGGGGCGGGGGGCGACCCGCAACCCGTGGCTCTTCCTCCAGATCGCGGCCAAGCTGTCCCAAGGGCGACTGCCCGAACCGACCCTTGAAGACCGCCGTCGGCTGGTGGTGGACCACTTCAGGACAGTGCAGGCCCGGGAAGACGAGACCATGACGCTGCACAAGATGCGCACCTTCACCCACTGGTATAGCCATGGCCTGCCGGACGGCAAAGCGCTCCGTCGACAGATAGGAACGCCGCCGAACGCCGCCGCTTTCCTCAAGATGATCGAGCAGTACTTCGAGGACCAGCTCGCGGCGGAGAGTGCCGTAAGCGTGGCCGCCTGAGGGGGGCGTATGGAGCGACAAGAGTCTTACCGTTTCGAGTCGGTGCTACGGCCCGAGGCCCTGCTGGAGCGGGTGGCGGAAGTCGCCGGCCAGTGGGACGGGGAATGGGAGCCGTCCGAAGACGGCGGCCGCCTCGGGCTGCCGGTCACTGTCGGCCTGCAGCGCGGCTGGCTCGCGGGGCGCGTCGAGGTGGAGGAGCAGAGCGACGGCAGCGCCGTACGCTTCGAAGTCGATAGGGGAGAAGTGAAAGCGGACCGCGGTTCGGTATTGATTCTCTTGGTCGGTGCGTTCGGCGGCCTCGTGATGCTCCTGGCGCCGTTCATACCGGCCCTGTGGGCGCTGGTGCCGGTGGCGCTGCTCTTGGGATTTAGCGCGTGGTTCATGGTCGTGGCGCGACTGCGCAGCGCCGGCCCGGCGGAGTTCTTCGCCCAGGTCGACGACGAGGCGGGCCCGAGCGCCGGAGCCCCGTAGCGATCACCGGTTAGGGAACTTTCGCCCCGCCCCCATCCCAGCTAAGATCGAGGGGCGTCGCCCGTCGCCTTCTTTGCTCCGACATTTCACGCCGCGAGCTTGACTCGATTCCACGCCTGCTTTGCCGCGGCACGCGCCGTGGCTCGAGGACTTCCATGGTCTCTCGACCGATCAAAAATCTACTGACCGGCCTCATCGATTACGCTGGCCTCTTTCCGCCGTCGAAGCTCCCGATGGACCCGGCGGTGACCGAGTTCACCCGCCAGCGCGCTTCCCGCGAAGCCTTCGTCCTCGGTCGATTCGTGGTGCCGGCCGCCCGGCTCGGGGAACTCGAGACATCCTTCGCCCGCTCCCAGGCGGCGGCCCCGGCGCCGGACCAGAGCCCGAGCGGCGTCATTGAAGGGCCGTGGCGACTCTCGGTCTTGGCGGGCGGTGACATGGACGCCGCGCGGGCGCAAATCGACGCTTTCAACGCCAGGAACGCCGGCCAGCTTCGCGCCGACGCCATCGAGACCAAGCCGGCGTCGGCGAGCGATATCGCCCACACCTCGAGCGCGTTCGGGGACTTCGACGTCTTCTATGAGCTGCCCTACGACCGCGATCCGTCGGAGCTGATGGCGTCGGTGGCCGAGCACGGCGGCTTCGCCAAGATCCGGACCGGCGGCATCACCGCCGACGCCTTCCCGCAAGTCGCACAGGTGGCCGAATTCCTCTTTGCCGCGCACCGCGCCGGCATCGCCTTCAAAGCCACCGCCGGGCTCCACCACGCGCTGCGCGGCGAGTACCGCTTGACCTACGAAGAGGGCTGCCCGTCGGGAACGATGCACGGCTTCTTGAACCTCTTCCTCGCGGCCGCCTTTGTGCGCCAAGGCCTCGCGGCGGTGCAGGTCAAGGAGCTGCTCGCCGAACGGTCGGCGGGGGTGCTGGACTTCTCTGCGGCCGGCGTCTCGTGGCGTGGTGAACGGCTGATGGCTGATGACCTCGCCGCCACCCGGCGGGAATTTGCCTTGTCCTACGGCTCGTGCTCGATCGCGGAGCCGGTGGAAGATCTCCACGCCCTCCGCCTGCTCTGAGCCTCGGCCTCGACCCCGCTTTATTCTGAACTCCTCCCGATCCCTGAACCTCCTCCACCACTCGCCCGGGCTCCCCGGGTTGTCCCGCGGAGAAAGCATGTCTGCTCACATCAACAAGACCCACGATCCGACGCTGCGCAGCTGGCTCGCCTCGGCCAACGAGCCGGGGGGCGATTTCCCGATCCAGAACCTGCCCTTCGGCTTGTTTCGCACGTCGGCGAAGGAGCCGGGCCGGATCGGCGTCGCCCTCGGCCGGAGCGTCGTCGATATTGCGGCGAGTCATAAACACGGCGCCTTCGCCGGCTGTAGCCCCGAAGCCGAAGAGGCGCTCTCGACGTGCCAGGGATCGACCTTGAATGCGTTGATGGCGCTCGGCTCGAACCGCTGGGCGGCCGTGCGTCGTGCCTTGCAAGCGGCGCTGGTGGAGGGATCCGCAACCCGAGAAAGTGTCGTTCTGGTGGAGCAGGCGGACGCTGAGATGTTGCTACCCGTCGAGATCGGCGACTACACCGATTTCTACTGCTCCATCCACCACGCCACCAATGTGGGCAGCATGTTTCGCCCCGACAATCCGCTCATGCCGAATTACAAGCATCTGCCGGTGGGATACCACGGGCGCGCGTCGTCGGTGGTGATTTCCGAAACGCCGGTGCGTCGCCCGAGCGGTCAAAAGCGCCCGGCCGAGGGCGAAGCGCCGCCCTTCGGGCCGTCGGCCCTGCTCGACTATGAGCTTGAGGTGGGTTTCTTCATCGGCGCCGGCAATGCCCTCGGGGAAGCCCGCGACCTCGACACGGTGGCGGACGATCTCTTCGGATTCTGCCTGGTCAACGACTGGTCCGCCCGCGACGTGCAGGCTTGGGAGTACCAGCCCCTCGGCCCGTTCTTGGCGAAGAGCTTCATGACCTCGATCTCTCCGTGGATCGTTACCACCGAAGCGCTGGCGCCGTTCCGCGTCGCTGCGTTCGAGCGTCCGGACGGAGATCCGACGCCGCTGCCGCACCTCGACTCCGAGGGCAATCGCTCTCGCGGTGGACTCGATCTCCGCCTCGAAGTCCACGTCACCAGCGAGAAGATGCGCGCGGAAAGTCAGAAGCCGCACCGGCTATCGACCGGCAATTTCAACACCATGTACTGGACGGCGGCCCAGATGGCGACGCACCACGGCTCCAACGGCTGCAATATGCGGCCCGGCGACCTGCTGGCGAGCGGAACGGTCTCGGGACCGGGCAAGGACAGTCGCGGCTGCCTGCTCGAGATCACCTGGCGCGGCGCCGAGCCCGTGTCTTTGCCCTCGGGCGAGGAGCGCAAATTCCTCGCCGACGGCGACGAGCTGACACTCTCCGGTTGGTGTGAAGCCGAAGGCGCCGTGCGCATCGGCTTCGGCGAATGCCGGGGCCTCGTCCTGCCGGCGACCTGATGGCCGAGCACGATCCGGCGCCCGTCTGGACGCCGTCGGACGCGAGGCTCGACGCCGCACAGATGACGGCCTTCCGCCGTCTCGTCGCCGCCGATCGGCCGTCGGTTGTGGATCGCGCGTCGCTCTACGCCTATTCGGTGGAGGAGCCCGGTGACTTTTGGGGCCGGATCTGGAATTTCTGCGGCGTGGTCGCGTCCGAAGCGGCGTCGACCCCCGTCCAGAAAGTGGACGCAATGCCCGGGGCGACGTGGTTTCCGGGCGCTCGGCTCAACTTCGCCGAGAATCTACTGCGCTACGGCGATGATCGAACGGCGCTCGTCGCGTGGAATCAGGACGGCCGCCGGTCGCGGACCAGCTACCGGGAGCTGAGGCTGGCGGTGGCGCGCTTGGCGCGTACACTCCGCCAGTGGGGCGTCGGCGAAGGGGATCGCGTGGCGGCCTTCATGCCGAATCTGCCGGAGACGGTTGTGGCGATGCTCGCGGCGTCGAGCATCGGCGCGGTCTTTTCGTCCTGTTCGCCCGATTTCGGCGTCAACGGAGTGCTCGACCGATTCGGCCAGATCGAGCCCAAGGTGCTCTTCACCGCCGATGGCTACTCCTTCGCCGAGAAAACCCTTGACAGTCTCGGCAAGGTCGAAGCGATCGTGGCCCAAGTGCCGAGCGTCGAGCGGGTGGTGGTGGTGCCCTATGTCTCGAGCGCCCCGGACCTGAGCGCCTTGCCCACGGCAGAGCTGTGGCCGGAAGTGCTGCGGGCGGCCGGAGACTCGCCCGAAATCGACTTCGCCCAGCTACCCTTCGACCATCCGCTCTACATCATGTACTCCTCGGGGACCACCGGCCTGCCGAAGTGCATGGTGCATTCCGCGGGCGGCACGCTGCTCCAGCATTTGAAGGAGCTGGTCCTCCATACCGACCTGCGCCGTGAAGATACGATCTTCTACTTCACGACCTGCGGCTGGATGATGTGGAATTGGCTCGTCTCGAGCCTAGCGGTTGGATCGGCGGTGGTGCTCTACGACGGTTCGCCGATGAAGCCGGAGCCGTCGATCCTTTGGCGCATGGCGGCCGAGGAGCGGGTGACGGTCTTTGGCACCTCGGCGAAGTACCTGGCGCTGATCGAAAAAGAGGGGCTGCGTCCGGGGCACGAGCAGGATCTGTCGGCTCTGCGCGCGGTCTTGTCGACCGGCTCACCGCTGCTGCCCGAAAGCTACGACTACGTTTACCGCGAGATCGCTCCGGACGTGCAGCTGGCGTCGATCTCGGGCGGCACGGATTTGATCTCTTGTTTCGCCCTCGGCGACCCGACGGCGCCGGTCTTCCGCGGGGAGCTGCAAACCCGCGGCCTCGGCATGAAGGTCGAGATCTTCGACGATGAAGGCCAGCCGCTGGTCGGTGAGCCGGGGGAACTGGTGTGCACCGGGGCCTTCCCGTCGATGCCGGTGGGTTTTTGGAACGACCCGGACGGCTCGCGCTACCACGCGGCCTACTTTGACGTCTTTGACAACGTCTGGCGCCACGGCGACTGGGCCGAAGTGACGCCCCGGGGCGGCCTGGTGATCTACGGTCGATCGGACGCCACCCTCAATCCGGGCGGCGTTCGCATCGGCACGGCGGAGATCTACCGCCAGGTGGAGCAGATCGACGAGGTGGTCGAAGCCCTGGTCGTCGGCCAGCGCCACGCCGGTGATGTGAGGATCGTGCTCTTCATGGTGCTGCGTCGAGGTGTCGAGCTCGACGACGCCCTCCGTGATCGCATCCGGCGCCGTATCCGCAGCCACGCGTCGCCGCACCACGTGCCCCGGAAAATCCTTAGCGTCGACGATTTGCCGCGCACGCGTTCGGGCAAGATCACCGAGCTCGCCGTGCGCGACATTCTCCACGGCAGGCCGGTCAAGAATGTCGCCGCATTGGCCAATCCGGAGGCCCTCGATCAGTTCCGAGATCGCCCCGAGCTCCAGACGTGATCAAGACTTGGTTTCTGGTCAGTCTCCTAGCCCTGGGGGCCGACCCGTCGGAGGTCGCGATGCGCTACTTACAAGCGCTCTATGGCCAAGACTCGGCGACCCTCGAGACGGTGGCGAGTGAAAGTCTCCTATTCCACGACCCGACGGCCGTTGAGCTCGGCCAGGGCCCAGTGCGCTTTGAAGGGCGCGAAGCCGTCGTCGACTTCTTTCGCGCCTCCCTCGCGACGGTCGAAAGCTCCCGTTTCGAGGTCGTCCGGCGCTTTACCGCCGGCGAGAAAACCGTGCTCGAGCTGACCTATGTGGTGCGCGGCGACGGCGAAGTCTTTGGTGCCGCGGGCACCGATCTGGAGCTCCATATTCCGGGCGTGACGGTCTTGACGGTGCGCGATGGGAAGGTGCTCGAGCACCAGGACTTCATCGACTACCGCGACATGCTGCGTCAGGTCGAAGCGCAAAAATCTGGCGGCTAGCCCAGGCTAGCGCGTCGAGCTCTTCGCCGGCACCAAGACGCGCAGGGCCCCGCGCTTGACCTTGATCGGACAGGGCAGCGGGATCGGCAGGACGTCTCCGTCCATCTGGAGGCCCCACGGTAGCGGTCCGTGGATTGTGAGATCGCGGAATCGGCGGCTCCGGACGTCTTGGCGCCGCACGTGGCGGCCGGTGAGCATGCCGAGGAAGAATCCGAGCAGCGCGATTTTGCCCGGGGTGGTGAAAGTCACCAGGTCGAGTTCGCCGTCACCGGCGTCGGCATCGGGGGCCACCTTGAAAGGGCCGCCGTAGAAGGGGATATTGCACACCGAGAAGAAGGTCGCCTGCTCGCGCTGACCGTCGACCTCGATCTCGATCATCGGGCTCTGCCAGCCGGCGAAGCGCTTCAATCCGGAAACGAACACCGCCGCGGGGCCGAAGCGTCGCTTCATGGCGGAGTTCTGAGACGACATCACCAGGGCGTCGAGGCCGCCGGAGACCATCATCAAGAATGGCACGTCGCCGGCGTAGCCGACGTCGAGCTTGCGGACGGTGGCCCCCGCCATGGATCTGGCGCTGGGCATCGGCCGGCGGGCTAGGCCGAGTTCAAAGGCCAGCACGTTGGCCGTGCCGGCGGGGAGCGCGCCGAGCGCCACGTCGGTGCCGATGAGGCCCGCCGCAACCTCGCGCAAAGTCCCGTCGCCGCCGAGGGCGAAGGCGACCTCGATGCCGCCGGCCCGGGATTTTTCCCGGGCAATGCGCTGGGCATCGCCGGGACCCTGTGTCGGCGTCGGTGTCGGGTCATAGCCGGCGTCGCGCAGCACGGCGAGCAGGTCCTCGAACTTCCTCGGACTGAGGGCGCTGCCCGATACCGGGTTGTAGATCAGGATGGATGGGCGCACAGAACGGCTCCGAAGGCGGACGGGCTACAGCGGGGGAGAAAGAGCGTGGAAGCTAGAAGAGACTGCCGGGCGTGCCCGGGGGCACGCGGTAGCCGAGATGTTGGTAGGCCCGGTGGGTGGCGACGCGTCCTCGGGGCGTCCGCTGGAGGAAGCCCTCTTGGATC
This sequence comes from Acidobacteriota bacterium, assembly GCA_038747035.1. Taxonomy (GTDB): domain Bacteria; phylum Acidobacteriota; class Thermoanaerobaculia; order Multivoradales; family J023; genus JAUIJL01. The sequence goes on from JBCDKB010000275.1 coordinate 10,924, forward strand.
AGAAACGGCTCGTAGAGGTCTTCGAGCGTCCCCCGGTCTTCACCGACCGCCGCGGCCAAGGCCTGAATTCCCGCCGGTCCGCCGCTGTAGTGCTCGATCAGCGTGCCGAGGATCTTCCGGTCAACGTCGTCAAAACCGTGCTCGTCCACCTCCAGCAGGGCGAGCGCGCGCCGCGCCGTCGTCTGGTCGATGCGGCCGTCGCCTTCGACCTGCGCAAAGTCGCGGCACGCCGCGTATCGCCAACCGGCTGCTTCGACGGGTCCGCGACTTTGCGCAGGTCGAAGGCGACGGCCGCATCGACCAGACGACGGCGCGGCGCGCGCTCGCCCTGCTGGAGGTGGACGAGCACGGGTTTGACGACGTTGACCGGAAGATCCTCGGCACGCTGATCGAGCACTACAGCGGCGGACCGGCGGGAATTCAGGCCTTGGCCGCGGCGGTCGGTGAAGACCGGGGGACGCTCGA
>JBCDKB010000276.1:0-11377 GCA_038747035.1 Acidobacteriota bacterium
AACAGCAAAGGCAACGACCGGGTCCGTCTGATGGCGCGCCTGAATGCTTATTTGCTCGAACAGGTCGGGCGCGGCCGCGACGTGGTGCTGATCATCGACGAGGCCCAGGATTTAACCGATGAGCTGCTCGAGCAGGTGCGACTGCTGTCGAACCTCGAGACCGACCAGCGCAAGCTGCTGCAGATCGTTCTGATGGGGCAGCCGGAGCTACGGGACAAGTTGGACCAGCATCGCCTCCGGCAGCTGCGCCAGCGAATCACCGTGCGCTACCACCTATCCTCCCTCAGTCGGCACGAGACCGAGTTTTACCTCCAGCACCGCCTGCAAATCGCCGGCGCCAACGGTCGGCCGACCTTTAGCCCGTGGGCGATTCGCTTGATCCAGCGCTACTCCGGCGGCGTGCCGCGCCTGATCAATGCCGTCGCCGACAAGTCGCTGCTTTGCGGCTACGTGGAAAATCGAGATTACCTGGGGTTCTGGCAAGTGCGCCTGGCGATCCGGGAATTGGAAGGCAAGAGAGCATGAGCTTGATCAACGACGCCCTGCGCAAGGCACGGCAGGAGGCCGCGGAACGCGAAGCCGAGGAGCGCGGCGCCACTTATCGTCCGCCCCGGGCGCACCTTCCTCAGCAATCCCGGCTCGGCCTGGGCGTGGTGCTCGGCTTGGTCTTTGGATTCCTCGGTGCCTTTGCCGGGGCCTACCTGCTGCTGCGGCCGGCGGCCCCCGCCGTCGACGCGCCGGCTTTGGCCTCAACGCCAGCGCCTGCGTCAGCCGCGGTGTCCGAGCCAGCCGCGACCCCGGCGTCGGGAGACGGGTCCGAAGCGGTTGGCGTTCCCTCGGCGCCGGCGACCCCGGCACCGAGTCCCGCGGCGCCGACGGATGAAGTCTCCCGGGCTCCGGCGCCGTCCGCCCCGACCTCAGCACCACCTTCGCCTCCGTCGGCAGCCGTGACGCCCACAGCTCCAGCGCCGGTCCAGACGGTATCGCCGCAGACACCCCGAGCGGCTCCGCCCCAACCGTCGTCGCCCGAAGCCTCGCCGGCCCCCGCCGCCGCGCCGGGCGCTTCGGAGGTCGCCACGAACCCGACTCCCCAAGATCCGACGGCCCCGGCGCGGATCCAGCCGCCGGAGCAGGTCGGGCAGATCGACGGTAGCAACGAATTCGTGCTCGAAGCCGACCTCGGCGACGTCCAGCTGACGCTCGACTTCATCGTTTGGATCCCGGGCCGCCCGTTCGCCCAGATCAACGGCGACCAGCTGGAGGAAGGCCAGGTGATCGAGGGCCTGCTGGTGGAGAAAATCGAGCGCGAGCGCGTGACCCTGCGCGGCGCCAACGGAACCTTGGTACTGCGGGTGCGCTGATCAGTCGGCTTCGAGCTGACTGGCGATCGACATCACCTGCTCGCGCAGCTGCGGCCGGCGCTGGGCGAGTCGCTCGAAGGACTCCTTGTCGATCTCGAGGATTTCGCAATCATCGGCGGCGGTGACGGTGCGGATCCGGGTGACGTCGCCGACGGCGATGCGAGTGCCGAAGAAGTCGCCCGAGCGCAGGACCGCGATTTGGCGATTGTGGCCGCGGGAGTCGCGCTTATAGGAGCGCGCGCGGCCCTGGGCGAGCACGTAAAAGCTGTCACCGGGCTCGCCTTCGGTGTAGATGATCGCGCCCGGTCGCTTGACGATCAGGCGGATATTCGAGAAAAGCTCCACGACCTCACGGTCCGAGAGCCCGCGGGTGAGCGCCGACCAGTGGAAGTCGTCCCGCCGCTCGACGTCGCCGAGCCAGGTGTCGGCGAGCACGACCTCGGAGGTGATCACCGACCCGAAGGAGTCGAGCGTCTCGATGGTGGTCTCTTCGCCGACCTCGACCTGCTGCGGCTTCGGCGCCACGAGCCGCGACGTCCCTTCGACCGGCTCCGGCAGGATGCGGCCGAGCTTGTCTTCGATCGAGAGGGACGGGTCAATGCGCTGGATCTTCTTGAGCAGGGCGATCGCCTTGGCGACGAAGCCTTCCGCCGTCAGTTCGTCGACGAGCTTGGCGAGGATCGCGATGGCCTGCTTTTTCTGGCCGTCTCGCTCGAGGGCGTCCGCGAGCTGGAGGCGCAGGGAGACGCTCTCCGGGTCGTCGCGCAGCTGCTTCTCGAGCATCTTGATGGCGCGGCCGTACTGCCGCTTGGAAAGCAGGGTGCCCACATCGGTCTTCTCGCTAAACCACTTCATCTCGCACTCCGCGATCTCTAGGTACGAACGACGTCAAAGCCGGCGGGGCTGTCACGGATCTCGAAGCCGAGCTCCGCCAAACGGTCACGGATCAAGTCCGCCTGGGCCCATTCTTTCTGCGCCCGGGCCTCCTGGCGCATTTCCCCGAGCAGCTGAAGCAGTCCGTCTTCAGCGCTTTCGGTTTGCGGCGTGCCGAGTCGGCGGACCCGCAGGCCAAGGATGTGCGCGAGGCTCTCGACGCCGCGCACGATCGCGCGACGGTCGCCGGCCGGCCCGTCGACGAAGGCTTTGGCGGCGTTGAGCAGCTCGTCGATGGCGGCGAGGCCGCGGGCGGTATTGAAGTCGTCGTCCATGCCCGCTTCGAAGTCCCGGATCCCCTGGGCCACCGCGTCCAGGGCGTCCTGGCTCGGATCACCTTCGGCGGCGATCTCGTCATCTTCACCCGACAGGCCGTCGGTGAGGCGCTCGACGGCGCCGTAGATCTTTTCCACCCTGGCCGCCGCGCGGTCCAGGAGGGCGGGGGAGAAATGGAGCGGTGAGCGATAGTGGCTCTGGAGCAGCAGCAGCCGCAGGGCCATCGGGTCGAAGGGACCTTCGGGCCAGATCATGTCTTTGAGCCACTTCACGTTGCCGAGCGACTTCGACATCTTCGACGCCCGCCCCTCGGTGTGCTCATCGTTGATCTCGGCTTCGGTCTGCGCCTCCACCGTCACGAAGCCATTGTGCACCCAATAGCGGACCGAATTCTCTCCATCGAGCTCATCGCAATAGGCGCACTGGTTCTGCGCGCGCTCATTCTCATGGTGCGGGAAGAGCAAATCCCGGCCGCCGCCGTGGATATCGAAGGGCATGCCGAGGTAGGTGCGCGAGAGCGCAGAGCACTCGAGGTGCCACCCGGGTCGGCCGAGGCCCCAGGGGGATTTCCAGGCGGGGACGGCTTCGGGGTGGTCGCGGAAAAGCTGGGGGTCGTTGTCCGAGAGTTTCCAGAGGATGAAGTCGGCCGCCTGCTTCTTAGCTTCGAGCTCGGCTTCAGAGAGACGGCCCGAGCGGCCGGACTCCTGGTCTTCCAGATTGCGGCCGGAAAGGGCGAGGTAGTTGTCAAAGCTCGCCGTATCGAAGTAGACGTCGCCGTTGCTGGCGACGTAGGCGCTCCCGGCCTCGAGCAGGCGCTCGACGATGTCGATCATTTCCGGGATGTGATCCGTCGCCCGGGGGTGCACGTCAACAGGGCGCGTGCCCATCGCCGCGGAGAGGCGCTGGTACTCCTCCATGTAGACGAAGGTGATTTCGCGCCACGACCGCTTCTCGCGGATCGCCCGCTTGATGATTTTGTCGTCGACGTCGGTGAAATTCGCGACGTAGCGCACCACATAGCCCTTGTACTCAAGGTAGCGGCGCATGGTGTCCGGCACCACGATATTGGCGCGGGCATGTCCAAGGTGGAGGCTGTCGTAGACGGTGGGGCCGCAGTAATACATGCCCACCCGCTCACCGTCGGGGTCTATGGGCGTGAACGGCTCTTTGCGACGACTTTCCGAATTGTAGATCTCGAGCATGGGGGCACTCCCTCGTGTAGCGGCGGGCTAGGCTACACCAAGCTGCCCCCGGCGGGATAACGCCGTCGTGCCCTAGCGCTGGATGGCCTTGACTTCGAGGTATTCCTCGAAGCCGAATCGACCGAACTCGCGGCCGTTGCCGGATTGCTTATAGCCGCCGAAGGGGGCGAGGGGATTGAAGCGCCCGCCGTTGATGTCGACCTGGCCGGTGCGCAGCCGACGGGCGACGCGCAGGGCGCGGGCTTCGTCCTGCGACCAGACGGCGCCGGCGAGCCCGTAGTCGGTCGCGTTGGCGAGGGCGACGGCGTGGTCCTCGTCATCGTAAGGAATGATCACCAGCACCGGCCCGAAGATCTCTTCCTGGGCGAGGGTCGAGTGGTTGTCGACGCCGGCGAAGATGGTCGGGGCCACGAAGAAACCACGGTCATGCGGCGGTTCGACGCCGCCGGTCACCGGCAGGGCGCCTTCGTCGAGGGCTTTTTGGATATAGCCCCGGACCCGATCACGCTGGACGGCGGAGACCAGCGGGCCGATGCGCACCCCGGCCGACTCCGGGTCGCCGACGGGCATGGCCTCGGCGGTCGCTTTGGCGATCGCCACCGCCTCGTCGTGGCGCTCGCCGGGCACCAGCATGCGGGTCCAGGCGGAGCAGGTCTGGCCGGAAGTCATAAAGGCGTTGTGGACGCCGACGCGCACGGCGCGCTCGAAGTCGGCGTCTTCGAGAATCACGTTGGCCGACTTGCCGCCGAGCTCCTGGGTGACGCGCTTCACCGCCGGCGCCGCGACCTCGGCGACGCGGACGCCGGCTCGGGTGGAGCCGGTGAAGGACACCATGTCGATGCGGGGGTGGGCCGCCAGGGCTTCTCCGGCCTCGGGCCCCGTGCCCATGACGACGTTCAAGACCCCGATCGGCAGGTTGATTTCCTCGGCGGCTTCGGCGAGCGCGATGGCCGATAGGGGCGCCACCTCCGACGGTTTCACCACCACCGTACAGCCGGCGGCGAGGGCCGGCGCGATTTTGCCGACGACTTGATGCAGCGGGTAGTTCCACGGCGTGATCGCCGCCACGACGCCGATCGGCTCCCGGACGACGAGGGAGTTGCCGACCTTTTCCTCCATCTCGAAGTCGTCGAGGAGAGCGGCGTACGAGCGAAGGATCTTGACCGGCAGGCGAGCTTGCACCGCCTTGGAGACCCCGATCGGCGTCCCGACCTCGCGCGAGACCGTGCGGGCGATGTCCTCTTGCCGGGCCTCGAGGGCATCCGCCAGCCGCAGCAGCCAGCCCTGGCGTTCCTGCGCGTTCGAGGCGGCCCAGCCAGGAATGGCGGCGCACGCGGCTCGGACCGCGTCGTCGACATCCTCCGCGGTGCCCGGCGTGACGGTCGCCAAGACCTCCTCGGTCGTCGCGTCGACGACGTCGATCCGTCCATTTCCCCGTGAAGCCGCCCAGCGGCCGCCGATGTAATGCTTGTTGATGTCCCTCATGGCCATCGATTCTACGTCCGGCCCCAGGTGGATTCCGCCGCGCCGGATCAATTCCAGCCGGGAATCTTGCGCCCGGGGTGCGGGGCCCGCCGCGGGAAGGATTGGCGATGGGACCCGAGGAGGCGTAGAGTCCGTCGAGAAAATGACTGAACAGCCCCCGCACGCGTCCGCACTCGTGGTCGATCTCGAAGTCGAGGCTTCGGCGCTTGACGACAACGAGCACGTGAATAACGTCGTCTACCTCGAGTGGATCCAAGATGCCGCACGCCGGCACGCCCGGGAGTCCGGTGTCGCCGAGGGGACGCGGGCGGCGGGTGCGGTGTGGGTCGTGTCGGAGCACCGAATTCGCTACCTCAAGCCGGCGCTGCTCGGCGAACGCCTGCGCGTCATCACCTGGGTCGAGAATGTGCGCAGCGCCGTTTCCTTGCGCCGCACCCGGATCGTGCGGGTGGACGACGGGGCGAGGATCGTCGAAGCGTGGACGGATTGGGCCTTCGTCGACCGGTCGAGCGGGCGACCGCGCCGCGCGCCGGCGGCCGTCAGAGCCTGCTTTAAGCCGGGTGAGGAGCCGGACGTTCCATGCTGACCTCAGACCTCGTGCTCGCCCGCGTCTATAAGAAAAAGGTTCGACCACGCTTCATCGGGGACCGGGATCCGGAGATGCTGGAGCTCGCCGGTCAGCTGATCGAGACCTTCGCCGGGCACCGCGGAGAGCCCCGTCACCGCCTTGACGCTGAACTCGGCGAGCTACTCGGGACCGGCACGGACTTCCAGCGGCACCGCGGTCTCGCGAAGCTGCTCTTCGACCGCTGCGAGTTCGAGGCGGCGGCACCGGTGGAACCGGAGCAGCTGCGGGCACAGGTTTTTCAATCGGCGGCCGCGGCGTATAGAAGCGAAGCGGAGGATGCCCAGCCTTTCGAATTCGACCGGTCAGAAGTCCTTGAAACTTCTGCCGCCGAGCTCGGGGTCGCCGTCGACGCCATCGAGCAAGGTCTCTACGCGGATCTCAAGTCCGAACAGGTGCTCCAAGACTTCAAGCCCTGCGGCGCCGAGTGGCTGCTCCGCCGCTACAACGTCGCCTTGGCCCAGGGGGTGCTTCTCCGCGCCTCCAGGCTGGACATCGAGCTGGCCCCGGCCACGGCCGCCAAGCATCGTGCGCTTTTCCGCAAGGTCAAATTCTTCCAGCTGATGCACCGGGTGAAACGCCTTCCCGAGGGGGGCTGGCGACTGACCCTGGACGGTCCGGTTTCGGTCTTTAAATCGAGCGGTAAATACGGTCTGCAGATGGCGAGCTTCCTACCGACGCTGCTGCACTTCGAGGGTTGGACGCTCGAAGCCGCCGTTGAGTGGGGGCCGAAACGACGCAAGCTCACCTTCGCCCTCGAGTCCGACGGCAAGCTCCGCTCCCATACCCGCCTCGACGGCCAGTGGCAGCCCGAAGAGATCAAAGCCTTCGGCGTTCGCTTCGACGAGCTCGGGTCCGAGTGGCGCCTCGACCCCGACGGGGATCTGGTGGATCTAGGCGGCGAAGGCGTGCTCGTTCCGGATTTCGTCTTTGAGCACCGCCGCACCGGTCTGCGGGTGGTGATGGAGATCTACGGCTTCTGGAACCGCGGCGCGGTGGCTTCAAGGCTCAAGCTCATCCGCAAACACGGACCGGAGCGTCTGCTGCTAGCCATTTCCTCCCAGCTCGCCGCCGGACGCGAGGAGCTCGGGGAGCTCACCGGTGAGGTCTACGTCTTTCGCACCCAGCCGGTGCCGAGGAAGGTGCTCAAAGCGCTCGAAAGCTTCTCCTGATGAGGCTTTACATCTTTCCGGCGACGGGCTCTATCGTTCGTAAGGTGACCACTTTAAAGTGGACTATGGCGGTTCTATTTTCTTTATTTTGGACCGCTTCGGTCTTGTTTCTTTTGTAGCTAAACCGCGAGCAGTTTCCAGTAAACCACAGTAAATAAAAGGTTTACTCGACACTGTCCGTTCCGGCGATCGCTCCTCTTGTCATCGCGCGGTCGTTCTGCGGTAAGATCGGGAGCCGCCAGAGATTAGCTTGTGAAAAATTTCACAAGCAACCCGAATTCGGGTAGAATCGGGGACGAGAAACGGCCCGCGCCGTAGTCTCGTCCGACGACACTTAGCCCTTGATTGGGACGCCTTCCGCACACCACAAGGCAGTCCCATCCTCCGATAGTGGCCCATCCGCGGCCCGACTCTGACACGACCTCCAGGACTGCAATGGCACAGATCTTCGGTCCCAGCAGCAACATCTATTCGCGCCTCAGCATCGTGCTTGCCTTGGTGCTGGCCGGTAGCGGCGTCACGCTGGTTCTCGCCTTCGAACGGTCGCCTTACCGCACGAATCAGGACGTCATCTATACGCAGCCGGTCAAATTCTCCCACGACCACCACACCGCCGCCTTGGGCATCGACTGCCGGTATTGCCATTACACGGTGGAGCGCGAGCGGTCGGCGATGATTCCGGCGACGGAATTGTGCATGAACTGCCACAGCCAGGTGTGGGCGGACAGCCCGATGTTGGAGCCCGTCCGCGCGTCCTACCGCGACGACGAGCCGATGCAGTGGTGGCGCGTCTATGACCTCCCCGACTACGTGTATTTCGATCACTCGATTCACGTGACGAAGGGCGTTGCCTGCGAGTCGTGCCACGGCAAAGTCAACGAAATGCCGCTGCTCAAGCGGGCGGTCACCTTGCAGATGAACTGGTGCCTCGACTGTCACCGCAACCCGGCGCCGAACCTCAGGCCGCCGAGCGAAGTGACCAACTTCCGCTGGAAGCCGCCGGAGGGCGCAGGTGAGGAGTACTACGCGCACCTAGCCGCCAAGGCCAATGTGGCCGATCAGCAAAGGCTCTTCAGCTGCTCGACCTGCCATCGTTGACGCACAGTACCGAGAGAAGAAGCAACGATGAAAAATCTTGACTCGACCACCCACGCTGTGACCTCGAAGACGACCCCGGCTCCAGAAGCCAGCGGTCTCGACGGCGCGCGACGTGCACTCTCTGCGTCCCCCGAGACCAACTACTTTCGCAGTTTGGAAGAGCTGGCCGAAAAGCCCGAGTTCGAGGAGCTTCTGCAGCGCGAATTCCCGCGCCAGGCCGCCGAATGGGGCAGCGTTGACCGTCGCCGCTTTTTGCAGCTCAGCGGCGCCTCCCTCGGTCTCGCCGGACTCACGGCTTGCACCAAGCAGCCGCCGGAAAAAATTATCCCGTACGTGCGCGCGCCCGAGGACGTGATCCCGGGTCGACCGCTCTTCTTCGCGTCCGCCATCGCGGACCAAGGCTTTGCGGCGCCGGTGCTCGCAGAGAGCCACATGGGCCGCCCGACGAAGGTCGAAGGTAACCCGGAGCACCCCGCCAGCCTAGCCGGGGCCGACTCGATCACCCAGGCGACGACTTACGACCTCTACGACCCCGACCGTTCGCAGGCGATCCGCCACCTCGGCCAGGTGCGCACGTGGGAGACCTTCGTCCAGCAGGTCGAAGGCATTCGCTCCGCCATGCTGCCCATCAAAGGCGACGGCCTCGCGATCGTCACGGGCCGGGTGACCTCGCCCACGCTGACGCGCCTGCTCGACGAGCTCCGCGAGCAGATGCCCAAGATGGGCCTCTATGTGCACGAGCCCGGGGCCGGCTACGCGGGCGCCGGGTTCGAGATGGCGACCGGCGAGCGCGGAACCGTTCGCTACGACTTCTCCAAAGCGGACGTCGTGCTATCCGTCGATTCGGACTTCCTGAACAGCGGCCCGAGCTCGGTCCGCTACTCGAAGGATTTTTCGCGTCGACGCAAGGCTTTGGACCTCGAAACGGCCCGCACGATGAGCCGCTACTACGCCGTCGAGTCGATGCCGATGGCCAGCGGCACGTCGTCTGACCACCGGCTCGCCGTGAAGCCCACGGAAGTGAGCCGGTTTGTGCTCACCCTGGCTGGGCAACTCGGCGTCGCCGGCGTCGAAAAAACGACCCCGGCCGATGAGCGGACCCTCGCCTGGATCGAAGAGGTTGCGGCCGACCTCCAGGACAACGCCGGCCGTTCCGCGATCATCGTCGGCGATCACCAGCCGGCTGAAGTTCACGCCCTCGCCCTGGCCATCAATGAGAAGCTCGGTAACCTCGGCTCGACGGTGTTCACCACCGAGCCGGTGGAGATGGAAGCGCCGGGACTCGAAGAGCTGCTCGCGGCGATCAACGCCGACAAAATCACGACCCTGGTGGTGCTCGGCACCAACCCCGTCTACACCTCCCTCGCCGATCAAGACGTCATCGCGGCCATCGACAGCGTGCCGCTGCGCCTCCACCTGGGCACCTTCATCGACGAAACCGGCGAACGGTGCCATTGGCACGTGCCCGAGTCGCACAGCTTGGAGAGCTGGGGCGACCTGCGGAGTTTCGACGGCACCGCGACGATTCTCCAGCCCATCATTACGCCGCTCTACGATTCCCACACTATGCTGGAAGTGGTCGCCGCCTTTGCGGGATACGGCGCCGCCCTCGGCCGCGACCTCGTCCAGGAGACCTGGAGCAGCCTCGGTGAAGGCCGGGCCTTCAACAAGATCTGGCGACGGACGGTGCACAACGGCTTCGTCGAGGATTCGGCGGCTCCGGTGAAGGACGTCACGATCAACGTGCAGGCCGCAGCGTCGTCGCTCGCCCGGGCGGAGACCGGGGAGCTTGAGATCATTTTCCGCCCGGATCCGACCGTCGTCGACGGTCGCTTCGCCAATAACGGCTGGCTCCAGGAGTGCCCCAAGCCGCTGACCAAGCTCACCTGGGACAACGCCCTTTTGATGAGCCCGCGCACGGCGGAAGAGCAGGGCCTTGGCAACCTGATTCCGGGCAACGAGTCCCGCGATACGGCGCCCCTGGTCACCCTCACGGTCGGAGACCACCAGACGGTGGTGCCGGTGTGGCCGGTTCCCGGCATGTCTGACGGCACGCTGGTCCTGCACCTCGGCTACGGTCGCACCAAGGTCGGGTCCGTGGGCAATGGCGCCGGATTCGACGCCAATGCCGTCCGCGCCGTCGCCGCTCCGTGGCAGGTCGAGGACGGGGTGAAAATCGAGAAGACGGGCGAAAAATATCCCATCGCCTGCACGCAGGATCACCACTCGATGGAAGGTCGCGCGCTGATCGTGTCGACCAACGTGCCGACCTGGGAAGCACATCCCGAGTCGCCCCTCGACATCCACCTCCACGTCGATCCGATGAAGTCGATGCTCGATGGCAAAGACTTTCCCTACGACTCCTATCGGTGGGGCCTCTCGATCGACCTGTCGAGCTGCTCCGGGTGCAATGCGTGCCTGATCGCCTGCGTCGCCGAGAACAACATCCCGGTTGTTGGCAAAGATCAGGTTCGCAAAGGCCGCGAGATGCACTGGGTGCGGATCGATCGCTACTACCAGGGCAACGATCCGAATAACGTTGAGCACATCATCAATCAGCCGGTGCCGTGCATGCAGTGCGAGCAGGCCCCCTGTGAAGTCGTCTGCCCGGTGGCTGCGACCGTCCACAGCGACGAGGGCCTGAACGACATGGTCTATAACCGCTGCGTCGGGACCCGCTACTGCTCGAATAACTGCCCTTATAAGGTGCGCCGCTTCAATTTCCTGCTCTATCAGGACTTTGAGACTCCCCAGCTGCAGCTCGGGCGCAACCCGGACGTCACGGTCCGCAGCCGCGGCGTGATGGAGAAGTGCACTTATTGCGTGCAGCGCATCAACCAGGCGCGGATCGAAGCCCACTCGAACGGGCGCCGAATTACGGAAAAGGATCTCCAGGCCGCCTGCTCCCAGTCGTGTCCTTCGGACTCGATCGTGTTTGGCGACCTGAACGACAAAGATTCCGAGCTCGTAAAGGTCAAGAGCTCCAAGCTCGATTACGGCCTGCTCGAAGAGCTCGGCACCCGCCCCCGCACCACCTACCTCGCGCGCTTGAGCAACCCGAATCCGAAGCTTTGGGCGCGGGTCCACCCGGACCGTCCGTTGGTCAAAGACCTCGGGCACCACGGAGGCGGTCACGGCCACGGCGGTCACGGCGGCCACTCCAAAGGTCACGGTGGCCACGGCGGGCACTCGAAGGGCCACGGCGGACACACGGGAAACGCCGAC
>JBCDKB010000277.1:0-11334 GCA_038747035.1 Acidobacteriota bacterium
AATATGGACCAGCCCGTCAAGCGTGACGTAAGTGCGTCCCGTCAAACCGCCCTGGGTGTCGCCGCCGAGCACCAGGCGGACGCCTTTGCGCTCGAGGCCGTCGCTCGTGCGCGGTCTACCCGGTGTGGGTCGAAATGCGCACGAGCGACGGCCTCGAGCGCAAAGGCGTCCGCCTGGTGCTCGGCGGCGACACCCAGGGCGGTTGGACGGGACGCACTTCCGTCACGCTTGACGGGCTGGTCCATATTCGCGTCGACGACGTGGACGGATCGAGCCCTTACCTGATGCTGATGTGGGTCAGCCTGGGCAACCCGCAGAGCCTTGGCACCGCGCCGCGGACTCTCACGGCGCCGCTGCTGCTCTCCTTCGACCTCTTGGGGTCTTCGGGGTGAGCAGCGTGCCCCGCGTCGCCCACCTTGCACTGGATCGGTTGATCTCGTCGCAAAACGTGGGGACTTACGGCCGGCTCCAAGGGGCCGGCCTCTCCTTTTGGACCGCTGAATTGCCCTGGCGGGGCAATCAGCGGAACGTCTCCTGTATTCCCGCCGGAACCTACCGATGCAAGCTCCACAAGTCGCCGAAGCATGGGTGGTCGCTCTGGATACTGGAGGTCCAGAATCGGTCGGAGATCTTGGTCCACAAAGCGAATCGGCCGCGGGAGCTCCTGGGGTGTGTCGCCATCGGGTACGGCTTGGGCTACATCGGCGGTGAGCTCGCGGTCACCAGCTCCGGACGGGCCATGGCCGCCCTGGTAGGAGCGTTGCGGCCCTACGACGAGATCTACCTCGCGGTCAGCCTGCCCCCGTGGTTCCCTTAGCGGCAGCGGATTCGAGCGTCGCCGCGAGCCCGCTGACGATCTCCGCGGCCCGTCGGGCTTGCTGCGCTGTTTCGCGCAGCAAGCCCAGGTCTTGGGCTCCCTCATCACCGCCATCCATGCGGATCAAAAGGCGGCCGAAGTCGGCCCAACTCATCCCGGCCGCTCTGCGGTGCCGGTCGATGCTGGACCACTGGGCGTTACTCGATTTTGCTTCTGCTTTGTAGATGCCGCCTTTGGTGGCGTCGCAGGCCGCTGCGAAGGCCTCCACGTCAGCTCCGGCGCGGACTTGTTTGAGTACGTCTCCACTATTCATGGGCGAATTGTAGTTATACGGAGACTTTAGTGTCAAGAGTGGCAATAAAACACTAGACATGATGAGCCTTGGCTCTGTAATATCGCCTTATGAGTCGAATTCAACCCAAGAAGATAGAGTTTTGCGGCCACTGTCATGTGGCGCAAGGCTCTAGCCACACCCTGGCTTGCCCCACTCGCTGTGGCGAGCCAGAGCGGTGGACGACGGCCAAGCCCGTCGAGCCGCCGGACGACCCTTTGCTCGTCGGAAAGGAGCCGCTATGGCCGTCTACGAGAACCTGACCCACGACCAATATTCCGGCCTCTCTGGGTGGAACTGGTCGCTGATCAAACGACTGTCGGCATCCCCGAAGCACCTGCGCTTTGACCAGCTCTTTGCGCCGAAGGATCGGCCCGCCTGGCAGAAAGGGCGCGCCCTCCATGCGGCCGTATTCGAGTCGGAATCCTTCGCGCACCGCTATCGGCCTTGGCCTGGCGTTCGGCGGGGAAAGGCCTACGACGGGTTCAAGGAGAAGAATCCGGGCGTCGAGTTGATGACCGAAAAGGACTACGCCGAAGTGGTCCGCGGCGCCGAAAGCGTCCTGTCCGTGGATTGGGTCACCGCGAAGTTGCTGAAGGGCCGCCCCGAGGTGTCTTTTACCTGGAACGACCCTGAAACGGGGTTGCCGTGCAAAGGGCGCGCGGACTGGTTGACCGACAAGTTCCTGATGGATCTGAAAGGAGTCAGGGCTGGCATCCCGGTGGAAACCACCATTGCGAAGTACCAGTACCACGGGCAGATGGCCCACTACGCCGCCGGCCTCCGCGCCAACGGCATCGAAGTCGAAGGCGTCTACATCGTCGCCGTGGAGACGTCGGGCCCCATGGATGTCTCGATCTACGAGCTCGATAACGGGGCCCCCGAGGGAGCTCTCTACGAGGGCGAGAAGGTCCGGGCGCGCTACATGGAGCAACTGGCCGAGTGCGTGGAATCGGACGAGTGGCCCGGGCGCCAACCTTTTGGGCCTGAGCGGCTCGCCTTGCCTCCGTGGGCCCTGTCCGACGTTGCGTCCGAGCTGGAGTTTGACGAAATCGAAATTGAGGAAGGGGCAATGCCGTGAGCGAGAACTTTGACATCACTCCGTTTATCCAGTCGAAGAGCGATCAACTGAATGCCGACGACCTGCTGGGCGGCGAAATCACCGTCAGGGTGGTCCGGGTCTGCAAGGGCGGGCAAGACCAGCCGGTCGTGATCGAGCTTTCGGGCGGCCACTGCCCGTGGAAGCCGTGCAAGACGTCTCTCCGCGTGCTCGGCGCTGCGTGGGGCAAGAAAACGGGCCCGTGGGTGGGGCGGTCCGCCACCCTCTACCGCGACGAAACCGTGAAGTGGGCCGGCAAGGCGGTTGGTGGAATCCGGATTCGGGCGCTCTCGCACATCGAGCAACCCATGTCGATCTCCCTTACCGAAACGAGGGGCACGAAGAAACAGCACCGCATCGAAGTCCTCCGGCCCGGAGCCGAGTCCGGTAACCCGACGGCGAATCTCTCCGCCGTCCTGCGGGAGCTGGACCTCGCCATCCAAGACGTGGACAAATGGCGCCAGAAGCACGGCCGCGCGCCGCTGGAAGGGGCGTCCAAGGAGGTCAGGACCAAGTTTGCGGCGTGGCTCGCTGGGCGCCCGGACAAGGTGGACGAGATCCGCACCTTCTCGTCGTCGGCTGGCGGCGGGCTCTCAGCAGAACAGCTCAGCTCGCTGCGCGCCGGCGCGGAGGGCAATGACGTCGAGTGGTCGCAGGTCGAGGCCGCCTATGGATGCCCCATCGAAGAGCTCACGGTCGCCGACCAAGGCGACTGGGTCAACGGGCATGACATCTATATGGATGTCGTCGGCACCATCGAGGCGATCACCTCCGAAGGCGACATGCCGTGACCGAGTGGTTTGACGGGGTCGAGCTGGTGCAGCTCCGGATCCACGACGACGCCCTCGAGATGCGCGCGACCTGCAATTTGTTCGGCAGGATCTGCCCCGCGGCCAACGACGACGAACACGCGCGCTGGGTGACGTGCCCGAACTCCTGGATCAATCTCGACCAATGCGTCCGGGTCTTGATTGATCGTGTCGTGGAACTTCAGGCGAGCGGGGCGGCGTCCTGATGTCCTGGTTAAGTTTGGCGGACCGTCTGCGCCTGCGCCGCTCCCCGAAGCCACCGACAGCAGTCGTCAGGCTGTCCGTCCGGGTGCCCCTGGAGGCCCTGGCCGAGTACGAGGGGTGCTCTACGTGGCAAGAGGCCGCCCAAGCCGAAGCGGAAGGCCTCGAGGTGGAGTCCTTCGGCCGGTCTGTGTACTCGGAGGTGGTGGCCGTCGATTTCGATTGACGCCGGCAATCGGTCGGCGCTTTAAACCGCCCCTCCCACGAGCCCGTGCAAAGGATGTGGGAGGGGCCTACCCGGGGGCCGAGCCCCCAAGGAGTATGGGATGAAGTATCTCAAATGGCTGGTGCTGATGACTGCCCTAGCAGCCGTATCGTTTGGTTTTATGCAGAGCACTTTGGCAGTCCCTGTGACCGACGCCATCTTTTTCGCGGGGTCACCGCTCGGCGACGCCTTGCTGTGCCAGGTGGATCAGACCGAGTGCCTACCAGGGCACGCCGATTGGCCATACTGTGCCGATGACGAAGACGGCGGTGGCGGGGGTGGAGGCGATCCTTGGGGCGGGGGCCTGTGGGATGGCTGCTGCGAAGGCATTTGCGCTCTCATGGAGTGCCGCCCGGCCTTTAAGCAGTGTCAGCGCGGGTGCGCCGTGTGGGAGTGGGGAACGGATGAGCGGTCAGATTGCTTCTGGGACTGCGCCGCTGATCGCGACCAATGTGAGCGGGACTGCGAGTGGGGCTGCAACTTGCCCGGTCAGGCGTCTTGCGAGACCTAGCAGGGTTCGGTCAAGGCGCTTAGACCGGATCTTTGGAAGGGCCCCGCTTCGGCGGGGCCTTTGTTGTTGACGCATTCCTGTTCGATCGCCGGTGCGGCGCAATCCTCTCCGCATGGACGCCAAGGCGGGCAAAGTAGTCCTTGAAGCGGAGGCCAAAACGAAGGAGGCGGAAAAGCGATTCCGTGCCCTCCAAAAACAGGTCCTGGACCTCGAGAAGGTCGTCAAGGGCTTCGCCTCCGGCGAGATCAAGTTCGATGCGCGCGGCCTCCAGAAGCTCCGCGAAGAGATTGACCAGGTCACCGGCGCCGTCCGCGGCCTCGGTCGCGAACCCATCACCGTCGGCACCGCGGACGCCGAAGCAGCCCTCGCCGAACTCCAAAAGATGATCAAATCGATCGGCGACTCAAAAGAAGCGCCGCTCGAGATCCCCGTCTACGCCGAGAAGGCGCTGAAGGCCCTGCAGCGGATCGAGGCCGACTACGAGCAGAAGCTCCGCGAGCTCCGCCGACTAGCCCAGCGGGTCAACCCCTTCGAGCCCCTGGGCGACGCCGCCCAGGACGAAGCCCTCCAGATGGCGCGAGCCCTGGAGCAGGGGGAGCGGCGATTTGAGCGCGCCGTTCTCAACTACAACCGGGCCTCGAGGCGCCTCGACTTCGATGAGAGCTCACGGAAGGCCCGAAATCTCCGCGAGAACATTCGATCAGCAGCCCTAGAGCTGGTCGATCTAGCTGATGCTGCGCGGCCGGCGGCGTCTCAGGTAGAGGGCGGCCTCGAGCGCATTGAAAGAGCGGCAAACGATGCGCGTCGCGCTGTCGACCGGATGGAGGACGAGATCCGGTCCGCGGGCACCGCGGCGCCGGCGGTCCGGAGCTTGTCGAGCTCAGTGGGCGAGTTGGTTTCGGCCGCTAGAGGATTCATCGCTCTCGAGATCGCCGGCCATATACGAGAGTTCGCAGCTAGCGCGGTCACAGCCGCCCGAGAGACCGAGCTCCTAAAGACGAGGCTGGAGACCATAGCCGGCGGCGCGGAGGCCGCTGATCGCGAGTTTGAATTTCTGGTCGAAACGGCGAACACCTGGGGCCTGAATCTCCAGGCCCTGACCAAGGATTACGCGACTTTCACTGCCGTTCTTGAGAAAGAGGGATTCACGCTCGCAGAGACCCGTGAACTCTACAAAGGCCTGGCGGTTGCAGCTCGGGGCGCCGGGCTAAGCCAGGATGATCTGGCGGGCGCTATTCGAGGCCTTCTTCAGGTTGCGGGCAAAGGCGCTGCCCAGATGGACGAACTTCGCCAGCAGATCGGCGAGCGCTTTCCGGGTGCCATTCAGGTGCTGTCGGAGGAGCTTGGCATAGGAAGGGAAGAGCTGTTCAAGCTCTCAGAAGCCGGCGAATTGCTGGCCGACGAAACCATCCCCAAGCTGGTCAAGGCGCTTACCGAGAATTTCGGCGAGGCGGCCGCGAGAGCTGCCCTAGGCGTTGACGCGGAATTCAATCGCCTAGCGACCACTTTCCGTTTGTTGCAGATTGAGGTGGGGACTCGACTGGCCCCCCTGTTCATTGAAGCGTTCTCGAAAATCCTTGCTGCGATCGAGAACAACGAGAAGGCCTTTGATGTTCTTTTCAAGGTGGTCGAACAGGGCTTCGATATCTTTGTCGATCTACTTCAAGTGGTCGATGGGCTGCTAAGCGGTGATATCCCAAAGGCGCTCAAAGGCGTCGGCTCATTTGCGGTCGACGCCGTTGAGATCAGCACGGGAGCATTCAAGATCCTCGTCGGCGTACTGGGCGGAGTCCTGGAGAAGCTTGCCGAAGTTGCTGGGGCTCTGCCCGGCATAGGAGACGGGGCAAAGACGGCGCTAGAAAAAGCGGCTGCCGGGCTTGAAGGTTTTGAAGATCAGCTAGACGGTTGGCTTGGCGATTTGGATGAGATCCGAGATGGCCTGCTGGATACGGGGGAAGAAGGCAAGACATCCGCGGAGAAGATCAGAAAATCCCTCGAGGACACTCTTGCTGCCCTTGCAAAGATTTCAGAGGAAAGCGACGCGGCCGGGAGGCAATCAGCCAAGGCGGCCAAGAAGGCGGAGAAGGCGTGGCTTGGTCTAGCCGAAGCGCTTAGAGAGGCATTCGATGAACAGCCCTCCGACGCCCCGGAGCCAGCGTCACCGCGCCGGCCACAAGGGGACGGCGGCCTGGGCGTGCAAGCTCAGGCGGCAGCCGATCTGAGGAAGTCCCTCCAGGATCTCCGCGAAGAGAAAAGAAAACTTGAAGCTCAGTACTCGGTCAGCGCCGAGGACCTCAACCGCTTGGATGAGCTCTCAGCGCAAATATTCGAGGCCGAGCAAGCAGTTAGAAACCTTGGCGACAGTTTTGGTGACGTCGAGTTTGGAGAGATCACCACTGCCTTCGAGGATGAAATGGACCGCCTCGATGCCGCGGCGAGGGCGCGCGGAGAGAAGATTGCCGAGGTCCTTTCGGCTTTCGTCGGGTCAGAGGACTTTACGGCGGCCTTCGGGAAGCTGTCCGAAGAAGGTCAATCCGCTGTCCAGGACGTCCTGGCCAGGATCCAGGATCTTTCCGCCTCCGGAATAGATGACTTCGGAAGTCTGCGCTTCGAGATTGAAGCGCTGGTTGCCAGCTTCGAAGCGGCCGGCGGCGCTCATCAGGGACTTTCCGAGAAGATTCGATCAGCGTTCGGGTCGTCTGGGGGCGCGGTTGACGACCTGCGAGACAAAATCGATCGCCTTGGCGAATCAGCCAAAGTCGCTGGGGACAAAGCCCGTGGCGCGGGCGGCGGAACCATCGAATTCGGCGGCAAGGTCATCGAGGTTGGCCGGCAGAGCAATGACGCCGCGGAGGACATCATCCGGGTTGGCGACGAAATCGTAGAAGTCGGCCGGAAGGGTGCGGAGTCGGCTGGTGGGCTGATCGTCATGGGCGAGCATGTCGTGCGGGTCGGTGATTGGTCGGGCCAGGCGTCGGATGCTGTCAAGGATCTGGCCAATCAGGCGCTAGAAGCAGGAGCGAGCCTCGAGGAGATGGGCGGCTCGGCCTCCGGCCAGGCTGAGGCGTTGACCGATGCAGAGCGGCGTGCGAAAGCGGTTGATGAGGCTTTAGCCGGCGTCGACAGGTCCAGCACGGGGGCCGCCACGGCAATGGGCGACGTTGCTGAGCAGACGCGGCGAATCTCCGAAGCTGCGAAAGAGGCGATCGAAGAATCCGAGGCCGTTGCGGAAGGCGTAGAGGCTGCCGGCGAGGCCAGCAGCGCGGCTGCACCTGACGTCGGACAGGTGGCGGAAGCGAGCAACAAGGCGGCCGATGGACTGGAGCGAGCCACAGGGGCCGCCAAGGCACTGGGCGGGGACTTGGAGGTTGCCGGCGACCAAGCCGGTGAGGCTGCTGGGGAAATCCGGGAGGCCGGCGAAGAAGCAGCCTCAACAGACGGCTTTGATCGCGCCGGAGAGCAAGCCAAGAAAGCTGGGGAGGGCTATCGGGCCCTTCGAGACGATGCTCAAGCCGCGTCCGTGCCCCTAGGCGTCGTTCAGCGCCTCGTAACGGACACCGCATCCGGCCTTGAGTCGTTGGTGACTCAGCTGTCGAGCGACCCCCTCGGCCAGCTCGCAACCTCGGCGGGCACACTGGGAGAGCAAGCGCCGCAACTCCAAATAGTCGCCCAGGGCTTGACCGGCTCGGCGGAAGCCCTGCGGATCATGTCCGAGAACCTCCCCGCGGTCCAAGAGTCCTTGTCGGGGACCGTCGCCACCATGACGGAGGCCAACGAAGCTGGAACCATTACCCAGCAGGCCAAGGACTTCGGGGAGCTCTCCGGCCAGCTCAGCACCGCGGCGACGAGCCTTGAGACCATCGCCACCTCGATCGAGGCCTATGTTTCCGGCGCCTCGGACGTCGAGGAGGCGAGCTCCACCATTAAAGAGGCCATCGGCCAGCTCACCGAGTCGAGCGTCATCGATGGCCTTCGAGATTTCGGGGATCTGCTGCGCGAAGCGTCGTCCGCGGCGCGCGAAGGCGCCGGCGGCTTTGTCGAGCTCAACACCGAGACCCAGGCCTTCGTGGAAGGGGCAGACCGCCTGATCGAGACGTTGCGATCGGTCGCCGAAGTCATCAAGGATGTCCTCCGCGTTGAACTGCAAGGCGCCGGCGAAGATGTCATCGCCATCAACACGGCCCTCTCTGAGACCCCGTGGGCAGAGTGGGCCGAGCAGGCAACCACATCAATCGGACAGGTGCTCGAGCTACTGCGTACCGCCCGCGGCGAGGCCCAGGGCCTCCAGCAAGACATCCGGGACGCGGCTAGCGCTGCAGAGGAGCAGGTATGAAGATCACCGAGCGATTGAAGGCAGCCCGAGAGGAAGCTCAGGGGCTCCGTCGGGACATCGACGACGCCAACCGAGCGGTCGGAGCGCCGCAGGGGCCAGCTGCTACGACGCCCCCGGGTCGAGCCCGGAAGCCTAGCGGCCGAGACCGGAAGCTCCAGCGCGAGCTCGCCAACCTGGGCCGCAAGGTCGATGCCCTGGGCAACCAGCGCCCGGAAAGCTTCCAGCGCTGGTCGAGGCGCCAAGGCCTCTAAGGGTCGAACTGGAAGACTTCGAACTGGGGCGCGGCGTCGCGCTTGTCGACCGTCACGTACACTTCGACACCCCGCGAGGGGCTCTCCACCGTCATGTGCGTGACGTCCGGGTGATCGATGACGTAGGAGGCGGTCACCAGCCCGCGGGGCGTGAGGGTGACCTCGCGGGACCACCGGCATTCGTCGCGGGCAAACCCCTCCTCGGTGCTGTCGATACATGTGGCGCCTTCGCTGCAGGCGTGGCACGTTTCATCATCGCCCAAGGTCGGCGACACGAAGAGAAAGGACATCAAGGCAAACGTAAGCAAGCGGCGATGCATCGGTGATCGCTCCCAAAGTAGATGGCTGTCCCGGACTGAAAGATATACAGAGAGATCGCGATACTAGGCGCTCTGAACGCCTGGCGCAAGTGGCTACTCTCTGGTGTGCTTCAGCAAGGCGGCCACCAGCTCTTCGGCGCTCATGCCTTTCGCGGCTTCGAGCAGGGCGCCCTCCTGGACGGGCTTCCCGCTCTCTCCGCCCATCGCGGCGGCTAGGTTGGCGGCAATCCGCTCGCCTGCATCGGCGGCTGGGCTTGGGGCAACGTGCGCGTAGCGCGCCGTCGTCGAAGCCTGGCTATGGCCCAATAGGCGCCCGATGATAGGCAGTCCCTCGCCGGCGCTGACTCCGCTTGTCGCAAAGGTATGGCGCAGATCCTTAATCTGTAGATTCTGGATCTCAGCCCGTCGGCGCAGCCGGCGCCAGAAGCTATTGAGGTCGGCTCGCGGCCGATCGGCAAAGCGGCCGACGATGACATAGGGGCAGCCTTCGCGGCGATCGAGGCCACGCAGGACGGCAATCGCCGGCTCGAAAAGCAGTATGTCCCGCTTCCCGACCTTTGAGTCCGGGAGGTGGAGTCGCCTCTCATCGAGGTATACGTACTGCCACTGCGCATGGAGGATCTCGCGCAAGCGGCAGCCGGTGAAGATCAGCAGGCGGACTGCGGCGACCGCATATTTGTCGTCGCCCGCTGCCTCGAATTCGGCCAGCGTCTTAGCCAGGCGCTCCAGCTCGTCGCCCGTTAGATATCGCTCTCGGTTCTTCTCGGGGTACTTCTCGATTCCCCTCGTGGGATTCGATCCCTGGGGCCGCCAACCCCAGAGTTCGCAGAGCGAAAAAACCTTCGAGAGCAAGGCCAAGGCGCGGTTCGCCTGGTACGGAGTGTCGCGCATCCGATGATGAATTGGTGACACGACATCTTGGCGTGTCACCAGATCGACCTTGAGGCTGCCGATTCTGGGCAAGATGTGCTTGTTCGCGAGCAGCCGATCATTCTGGATGCTCTTCGGCTTTTTCTTTGTCTCGGCGTGTTCCCGGAAGTACCGGTCGAAGGCCTCTGCGACGGTCACGCCGCCCCTCCGCTCCTGCCGTTCGGCGAGCGGATCACCGCCCTCGAGGACGGTGGCGCTGTGCCGAACCGCGGCTGCTCGAGCCTGGTCTACGGTGAGCACTCCGTAGCGGCCAAGGGTGATGAGGCGCTTCCGGCCATCGCGCCGGTAATTGAAAACAAAGGACTTAGCGCCGCCTGGTGTAATACGTAGCCCAAAGCCGGGGACCTGGTCGTCCCACAGGACACATTTCGAATACGTCCGTTTGCCCGACTTTGAGAGCCAGGTCTTACCGTCGTAGCTTGCTGCGTCTACTGCTTTCTTGGTCAGCTTCATGGCGGCTCAGGCGTGTCACCAGGATGTCACCACGGGACACCAAAATGAGCCTAAATCTACGGTAATTGGCCGTAGCCCATCAAGCCGAAAACCCAGTAAAACCGGGGAAAATGGTGCACCCGTAGGGATTCGAACCCCAAACCTTCTGATCCGTAGTCAGATGCTCTATCCAGTTGAGCTACGGGTGCACAGCCGCGGCGCTGCCGCGGAGGCGGGATAATAGACGATCGTTTCCTCGGCCGCAAGCCTTCGACCGAGATTCTTTGAAATCGACCGTCAGGGCGTGGGCGTCGGGGCGGTTGGCGGGGCCGGGGCCGCGGTGGCGAGGCGGTCGCCGTGGCCGAGGGCGGGGGGCATGACGAAGAGCAGGATGACGTAGGCGGCGATGCTCGAGCCGCCGAAGAAGGCGACGAGGATGAACATGAAGCGGACGAGGGTCGGGTCCCAGCCGAAGTGCTCGGCCAGGCCGCCGCAGACGCCGAAGAGGGTGCGGTTGGACGATTTTCTGAGGATGCGCTGTTCCATAGTGTTTCTCGTACGGCCCAGCTCGGGCGTTATTCGGTCTTCTTGGACTTTTTGCGCGTCCAGCGGACGTGGCGGCGGAGGGTGTCGGCGGTGGGGCTGTCGACGCGGTCGAGGAAGGCTTCCGGGGGGCCGGAGTAGAGCAGGTCGCCGCCGTGGACGCCGCCGCCGGGGCCGAGGTCGACGATCCAGTCGGCGTGGGCGATGAGGTCGGTGGAGTGTTCGACGACGGCGACGCCATGGCCGGCGTCGACGAGCTGGCGCAGGGTCTGGTGGAGGAGCTCGATGTCGGCGAGGTGGAGGCCGGTGGTGGGCTCGTCGAAGAGGAAGAGGCGCTGCTCTTTTTTCTTGGTGCTCTCCGTCGAGTGGGATGGCCTCGGCATCGACCAGGTGCTCGAGCTCACCGTCGACGAAGCCTGCACCCGCTTCCGCGCCTACCGCGGCCTCATCCGCAAGCTCTCCCGCCTGCGTCAAGTCGGCCTCGGCTACCTC
>JBCDKB010000278.1:0-11319 GCA_038747035.1 Acidobacteriota bacterium
CTTGTCTTCGATGAAGTCGCCGAGGTGGGAGTCCTCTTCCTCGCCAATTGGAGTCTCGAGGGAGATCGGCTCCTGGGCGATCTTCATGATCTTGCGAACCTTGGAAGCGGACAGGTCCATCCGTTCGCCGATCTCTTCGGCGGTGGGTTCGCTTCCAAGGTTCGCAAGATCATGAAGATCGCCCAGGAGCCGATCTCCCTCGAGACTCCAATTGGCGAGGAAGAGGACTCCCACCTCGGCGACTTCATCGAAGACAAGAACGCCATCTCACCGATCGACTCCGTAGTCGACTCCAATCTCCGCGATTCGACGTCTCGCGTGCTCAAGACCCTAACGCCCCGCGAAGAATTAGTGCTTCGGATGCGCTTCGGCGTCGGCGAGGGCTCAGAGCACACCTTGGAAGAAGTCGGCCGCTCGTTCAACGTCACCCGCGAACGCATTCGCCAGATCGAGTCCAAGGCACTGCGCAAGCTCCGCCACCCGAGCCGGGCGACCAAGCTGCGGGCGTTTTTGGAGACCTAATCGCTCGCCCCATCGGCTTCCTCGAGCTCGGGGAGGTCTTGATACAAAGAAAAAGGCGGACTCTAGTCCGCCTTTTTCTTTGTGTCACCTCCGCGTTGATTCGTCCACGCTTTGGCCCAAGCCGCCTTGGGCCGAGCCCGGACACCGGACGTGGGCGCTTGGCCTACTGATTCAGCACTTCGCGGACCTTGCGCGCCAGGGCCTCCGGCGAGAATGGCTTGGGCAAGAACGCCGCCTTTTGCTGCGTCAAGAGCTTCACGCCTGTGTGGCTATCGGTATAGCCCGACATGAACAGGATCTTGAGGTCGCTATAGCGCTGCTTTAAATCCTCCGCCAAACCCAAGCCGGACCGACCCGGCATGACGACATCGGTGAGTAGGAGATCCGGGCTTGAGTCATGCTCATCGCATAGCGCGATGGCAGCCCTCGCGTTGCGGGCCGCCATGACCTTGTAGCCCTGGAGTTCGAGAATCTGACGGACGAGCGTACGCACGGACGTCTCATCTTCCACCAAGAGCACCGTCTCCGTGCCCCTCGGCAACGGCTGGCCATGGCTGGCCGAGGACTCCGGAAGCTTGGTCTTCTTCGGCGTATGGATCGGGAAAAAGAGATGGAAAACCGTCCCCTCCCCTTCCGTCGAATCGACCTCGATATAGCCGTTGGACTGCTTGACGATGCCATAGACGATGGCGAGTCCGAGGCCGGTATTGTGGCCGCGACCTTTGGTGGTGAAGAAAGGTTCGAATGCGTGCTCGCGAACCTTTTTCTCCATACCCGTGCCCGTATCCCGAACCCGAAGGATCACGTAGTCCCCCGGCATCGGCGTTTTCGGTAGCGCGAGATCTTCCGACGGCATCCGCACCCGGCGGGTAACGAGCTCGAGGAGGCCACCATCCGGCATGGCGTCGCGGGCGTTGACGGCGAGGTTCAGAATGATCTGCTCGACTTGCCCTTGGTCGGCATAAATCGGCGGCAGATCCTGATCCAGCTCGGTGCGCAGCTGGATATCCTCACCGATCACCCGCTGCAGTAGCTTCTCCATGTCGATGACGGCCCGGTTCAAGCTGATCCGCCGTGGCGACACGACTTGGTGCCGAGAAAGCGTCAGCAGTCGTCGGGTCAGGTCGGTCGCCCGCTTTCCCGCCTTTCGAATCTCCTCGAGGGCACTGCGCTGCGGATCGCCCTCGGGCATACGCGCTAGCGCCAGCTCACTATAGCCATTGATGGCCGTCAACAGGTTGTTGAAGTCGTGGGCGACACCGCCCGCCAGGCGCCCGACCGCCTCCATTTTCTGGGCCTGGCGCAGCTGTTCTTCGAGCTGTCGTTGTTCGGTGACGTCCCGCAAGACACCCCGAAATCCGATGATGTTTCCTTGCCCATCCCGTATTGCCGAGGCGGATTCCTTCACCCGCAGCCGGCGACCGTCGCGCGTCTTCAGCTCCAGCTCTTCTTCATCGAGGAATCCCTGTTCGACAAAAAGAGCCTCGAGACGCTGACGGTCCCCTGGATTCCAATAGAGATCCCGGGCGATATCGAGGGGCATCATCTCTTCTTTGGAGTCGTACTCGAAGAGCTTCACGCCGGCCGGGTTGATGTCGAGGATGTTGCCGGAGAGGGTGCCGATCACGATCGCGTCGCGGGCATCTTCGAAGACCCGACGGAACTTCTCTTCCGATTCTCGGAGCGAGTCTTGGGCAATCAAACGTTCCGTCACGTCTCGGGCGTCGATGACGACCCCCTCAAGCCCTAGACTCGCCGCCGGGCGGCGGGCCGTCGCCTCCAAGACTCTGTAGGACCCGTCACTCGACACAAAACGCAACTCACCTGGGGCCTGAACCGGCTGCGTGAGCATCGTCCTCAACAGATCGCGGTCGTCCTTGTGGATCCACTGAGAGAGATCGACATCCTTGATCTCATCCTGAGCGCGACCGAGGAATCGCTCGACGGCAGGATTGGCGTAGACCACCGCCCCGTCCTCTCGGACGACGTAAAGGAGGTCCGATAGGTGCTCCACCAAAGCACGGAAACGGGCTTCATCCGACATATTTTCTCGTCTCGTACGTCAAGTCGGTCCTCGGAAACGACCTCGCCAGCCACGGGCCATCGGGCCGATGCCTTCTGTCTCTTTCTCTGGGATTACTGCGTCGGATCGGACGATTTCATCATGACACGGATTGCCGCTCCCGCAGCTCGCTGGGCGCGCTCAAACGACCGCGGCGGCCTCAGGACTCTCAGGCGACGGCGTATTGGACGGGTCCGCTGCGATGAGCTGGGCGACCCAGCGCAGGTCTTCAGTGTTCTCAAGGGCGATCCGCAACACCATCGTCAAGGGCACTGAGAGGAGCATGCCCACCGGCCCCCACATCCAACCCCAGAAGACCAACGACAGGAAGACGACCAGTGTCGAGATGCCTAGTCGACGCCCCATGAGGTGGGGCTCGACGAAGTTGCCCAAAGTGATGTTGATCAAGAGGTAGCCGAGCATCACCAGCAGGGCGGTCGCGACGCCGCGGTCGATCCAGGCCAGCATCACCGGCGGAAATGCCGCGATGATCGAGCCCAGGCTCGGGATGTAGTTCAACAAGAACGCGATCAGCCCCCAAAGCACGGGAAAGTTGACTCCTAAGAGCGCTACCCAGACCCCCGCGATCACGCCGGTGGCCAGACTGATAAGAGTCTTGTAGACCAGATACCGCTGAACTTCCCGGCGGGCGTTGGACATCCGATCCATCGCCGCCGGCGTCCAGCCGAGCGCTATTTCAAGCTTACGAGGCAATTTGGCCGCCTCAAAAAGCAGAAACACCATGATGAGGACCACCAGCAAGGTCATCGTCATGACGCTCGCGAACCTCCAGAGCGTACTGGACAGAAAACCCACTAGCTTGTCGAGGCCGATCAGCGATCCTGTCGACGTGGCGGTCTCCAGGGCTTCCGCCGTTGCGGGGGCCTCCGCAGCCCCAACCCCTTCGCCGCCCTCGGCCCCCACCGTCGACTCCTCTCTCCGCGGCTCGAGAAGAAAGTCAAGCTGCGAAGTGTCGACCCCGCGCGCTTCGAGCCACATCAAGGTCAGCCCCGCCCGATCTTCAAACCGCTCCACATAAGAGGGGAGCGCTTCCGTGAAATCGCGCATCGAACCGCCCACCAAGAGCACCATGAGCACCAGGACAGCGAGATTCGCCAGCACCGTCGACAGGACCGCCAGCGCTCGATGAATCTGCCCGTCGAGCCAGCTAAAGAGCGGTGAGCTTAAAACCGAGAGAAAGACTGCGATCAGAATCGGCAAGGCGATCGGCTTCACCTCGCGCAGCCCCGCCACGACGATCACCAGCGAGGCGGTGACGAAAAGGAACCGCGCACCGCGGTGTTGCGGCCCCCGATCCGGGAGGATGGTCTTGCTCGGCGTCACGACTCCCCTATCTTCGCAGATTGGGGCTCAAGGCGATGCGAGCGCATCGGCGATGCTGTCCGTGAAGGGCGGCGCGAGGACTCCAACTTCCGTAATGATGCCGGCGATCAGCTCATGCGGCGTGACGTCGAAGGCAAAGTTCATGGCCTGCGTTTCGACCGGGGCAACGCTCTGGCCTCCGAGCGTCGTCACTTCGTCCGAGGCCCGTTCTTCAATAGGAATATCGCTACCGGAGGGCGTCCGAGGATCGATCGTTGACCGCGGCGCCGCGACGTAGAACGGGACCCCGTGCCGGGCCGCCAAGACCGCGACAGTGTAGGTCCCGATCTTGTTGGCGGTATCGCCGTTGGCCGCGATTCTGTCCGCACCGACGACGACCCTGTCCACCAGCCCACGCGACATCAAAGCACCGACGCTCGAGTCCGTCACGAGCCGGTAAGGAATACCGAGCTTCTCCATCTCCCACGCGGTGAGTCGCGCCCCTTGCAGCAGGGGTCGCGTCTCGTCGACCCACACCTGGCCGACCCGCCCGTCCCGGAAAGCTGACGCAATCACACCGACCGCCGTGCCGTAGCCGGCCGTCGCCAGGGCTCCAGCGTTACAGTGGGTCAAGACGCGATCGGAGGCCGCAAAAAGCTCGACGCCGTGGGCCCCCAATTGGCGGTTGGTGTCCACGTCCCGCGCTTGGACCTCTTGGGCCCAGGCCGTCATCGCCTCGACGGTCGCCGACGACCCTTCGCCTCGATTGGCTTTGAAGACTTCGCGCCCGCGCTCGATGGCCCAGCGCAAATTGACGGCCGTCGGCCTCGTCCCGCCGAGCAAGTCTGCCGTGGCTTCAAAACGGTCGGCGAGCTCTTCGTCCCGGGCGCCCTGGATACCAAGCACCAGACCATAGGCCGCCGACACTCCAATAGCCGGGGCGCCGCGGACCGAAAGACGGTAGATCGCGTCGGCGACGGACTGTGGCTCTCGGCAGGAGAGCCAGACCTCCTCCGCCGGTAAGCGCGTTTGATCCAGTAACTCCAAAACACCGTCATTCCAGCGAATTGGGGCGATGTCATCAAAGGCTAAAGATGGGGAATGGGGATCGCTCATGGCGACGAGTCTGACCCGAAACCGAAGTGCAAACAAGCCGGGTCATCGATTTCACACTTTGAAAATCTGCAGCCTCAGATTCCCATACAATCTCGCCTCGATGTCTGCCCCTCACCTGCTCGCTACCCTTCGTCGCCGCGCCGCAGGGCTTGATCGCACGATCGTGCTGCCGGAAGCCGACGACCCCCGAATCCAAGAAGCGGCCCTCGCCGCCGTGCGACTACAGCTCGTGCGACCGCTACTGATCTCGAGCGGAAAGGCTCCCGCTCCCGAAGGGATCGACGTGCTCGCCCCCGGAGACGATCCGCGACTGCGCCACATGGCGGAAAACATCGCGGCGTCGCCGATCGCCCGCGGCCGCAGCGTCGATCGGATCCAAGAGCAGCTGCTCGACCCTCTTTTCTACGCCTGCGCGCTGGTCCGCGACGGCCGGGCCGACGCCGCGGTCATGGGCGCCGTCGCGACCACAGCGGCTACGCTCCGCGCGGCGCTGGGCGTCATCGGCGTTGATAGGCGTTATCAAGTCGTCACCTCTTGCTTCTTGATGGAGCTCCCAGACCGGGTCCTGGTCTACGCCGACTGCGGCGTCGTACCGCAGCCGACGGCCGAACAGCTCGCGGACATCGCCATCCAAGCGGCGGAGAGTTATCGGTCGCGGGTCGGCGGCGAGCCCCATGTGGCGCTCCTCTCCTTTTCCACCCACGGCAGCGCCCGCCACGGCATGCTGGAACCGGTGCTCAATGCGCTAGAGATCCTCAAGGAACGCGGAGTGGATTTCCCCATCGACGGTGAATTGCAGGCCGACGCGGCCCTGGTGCCGGCGGTGGCCCGCCGAAAGGCCCGCGATTCGCCCGTAGCGGGTCGCGCGAACGTCCTGGTTTTCCCGGACCTCAATTCCGGTAATATCGCCTACAAGATCACCGAGAGATTAGCGGGCGCGCGGGCGGTCGGTCCCCTATTGCAGGGTCTCGCACTGCCGGTCCACGATCTCTCGCGGGGATGCTCCAGCGAAGACATCCTCGACACCATGGCCATCGCAGCACTCGACGCCGAGTCGATGGCGAGGCCCGACCCGCGGAGGCAGGCATGAAAGTCCTGGTCATCGGATCCGGCGGCAGAGAACACGCCCTGTGCTGGAAGCTGAAACAGAGCCCTCGGATCACGGAACTCTATTGCGCCCCCGGCAACCCGGGCATCGGCGCTATCGCCGATCTCGTGCCGATCCCAGCGGATGAGATTCACCAGCTGGCGGACTTCGCCCAAGATCTCCGGATCGACCTCACCGTCGTCGGACCTGAGCTGCCGTTGACCCTCGGCATCGTCGACGAGTTCACCGGTCGGGGCATGACGATTTTCGGGCCAAAGCAGCAGGCCGCCGAGCTCGAAGGATCCAAAGTCTTCTCCAAAGAGTTCATGCGGCGCCACGGCATCCCCACCGCCGACTTCGGCATCGCCCACGACGCGGACGAAGCCCGTGAGCACGCCGCGAAGTTTGGATTTCCGGTGGTCCTCAAGGCGGACGGCTTGGCGGCCGGCAAGGGGGTCCTGATCGTCAAGAATGCCGAGGAACTTGAAGCGGGCCTCGGCGTTTTCTTCGAGCAACGGCGCTTCGGGGCGGCGGCTGCCCGCGTCGTGGTCGAGGAGTGCCTCATCGGTGAAGAGGTTTCGTTCACCTGCATCTGTGACGGTCAATACCCGCTGCCCCTCGCCACCTGTAAAGACTACAAGCGCCTCGGCGCGGGTGACGAGGGGCCAAATACCGGCGGTATGGGGGCCCACTCCCCGGCGGGTCTCTTGAGCAGCGGCGCCGCCGGCTCGATCCTGGAAAACATCGTCCGGCCAACCTTGGCCGGCATGGCCGAAGAGAACCGCAGCTTCAGCGGCGTACTCTACGTCGGCTTGATGATGACCGAGGACGGGCCCCGCGTCTTGGAGTACAACGCCCGATTTGGCGACCCGGAAACCCAAGCGCTGATGATCCGCATGGATAGTGATCTCCTGCCGATCCTGCACCAGGCGGCGACCGGGCGATTCGAGACCTTGCGCATGAGCTTCCGCAAAGAAGCTTCGGCCTGCATCGTCTTGGCGAGCCAGGGGTACCCCGAGAAGCCGATTAAAGGCGACGCGATTACTGGCCTTGAGCACGCGTCGGCCGTTGAAGGCGTCGAAGTCTTCCATTCCGGCACGGCTTTGCGCGACGGCCAGCTGGTCGCTAGCGGCGGACGGGTGCTGTGCGTATGCGCCACCGGCCCAAAATTGCGGGACGCGCTTCGCTACTCGTACCTCGGCGCCCAGCAGGTCCAGTGGGCCAGCAAGATCATGCGCCCCGATATCGGCCGCCGAGTCCTCGAAAGCGGCGGCTAGTCGGCAGGCTCGGGTTCGAGCGGTGGCGCCAGGGTCTCATACGAGGGGACGAAACTCAGTGGGCGGCGCGCCATGAAAGTCGTGTCAAAAAGCCCAGTAAGGACCGCTCCGTCGAGGTCCCTCGCGACGGGAAAGCCGAGACCGTAAAGAAGAGTCGGCACCAGATCGACCAGCTGCGCGCCGATCACCGCATCTTGGCGTGGGCCGATACCGACCCCCAAGGCCATGATCAGTCCGTCAGGGCCGCCACCCGTCTCGCCGACCATCGGCGGACGGCGGAGGATAAACCGCCCAATTTCCGCCCCCACGGAAGGGTCCTGCACGCCGTGGGCCGAGGCGACCACCATCATTCGGGGCTCCCGCATGGCATTCCACAGGCGCCCGAGGGCGGCGTCCAAGTGCTCGTAGTAGGCGGCCACAAGGAGCGACGCATCGACCGACTCCGGCTCTTGCATCCCGCGGAACTGCACCGCCGAAAAGCCCCCGAAGTAGCGCTGCGAAATCTCCCCAAGCCCAGGGAGCAAAACGAAGAGCGCGTCGACCGACGGCTCTCCATCGAGTAGAAAGAGGGCCAGATCCTCCCGCCAGAGATCGTCGACGAGCGCATCGAGCACTTGGTCCGGGGGACTCTCCCCGAACCTGGAGACAATCTCAGGGTCGAGCTCTCCGAGGCGGGTTCTAAAGAGCTTTGCCCGTTCGGCGAGCTCCGCCGGCCGCGCCTCGGCCGACTCTTCGCCCCCGGGCAGGAAGAAGCGATCCGACAAGACCGCGCCGAGCTCCGCCGGCGGCGGCGAACTCAAAGGCCACCCCACCAGCGCCGTCGGCAGACCGAGGCGGCCAAAAATCTGCCAAATCTGTAGCGCCCCGACGTCACCGGAGCTCACTTTGCGGGAGGTAACCCAGTCACCCCACGATTCAAAACCGAGGGGTAGCAGGCGGAGCCAGGGGCCGTCACGGCGACCCAGGTAGCCTTCGTAGAGGCGCTCACCCACCACGCCGTGCCGATAGGGATACTTGCCGGTCGTGAGGGTCGTCCATAGCGCGGAGCGGCGCGTCGGACTCAAGGAGCGCAGTCTCGAGTAGACCCCGTTCTCGAGAATTTGACTGATAAACGGCAGTCGCCCCTGCTCTGCGAGCGGCAAGACGACGTCGAGGGTCGCCGTTTCAACGCCCACAACCAAGAGCTGGGGTCTTGCGCTGCTTTCAAAGGCCGTCGCCCGAGGCCCGGGCCCACTCGTCTGCCGGAAAGCCTCCCGTCGCTCGACGACGACATAGACCGCGGCGACCGCCATCGCGATGAACAGCGCTCGGCTGCGGCGGCCGAAGGGACGACCCCGCAGCCGGTGGAGCACGAGCGTGTAGAAGCAGAGCGTCGCCGCGAGCGTCAGCCAGCTCGCAGCTTTCAAGAGCCGGGTATTGATCCCCGGCGGTAAGAAGAAGCCGAAGAAGGAGGCATGGACCCAGAAGAGGATCGCCGATACCAGCATGACCAGCGTCAGCATCGTCGGCAAGGCTCGCCGGGCCCGCCGCGATCGGCCGCGAAACAAAGGCACCAGCAATAGGGTGCTAGCGAACCCGAGTAGCAGTGCGAAGTACCCGAACCCGAGGGCCACCCGATGCGGCTCGAATGGGACGTGGGGGTTCAGGAAATAGAGCAGTCCGGCCAGCTGCGTCCCGGCGAAGGCGCCGGGGGTAAAGCACGCAATGAGCAGAATGCGGGTTCGGCGGCGGGAGGGGGGTCGGACTCCGGAGGATTCGCGCCTAGAGACGTCCGTTCGCTCTTCGGCCGCCGAACGATTCACGCCGCCCTAGAAGTAGAAGATGTCGCGATCGAGGTGGATTTCGAATTTCCACGGATATTCCATAATCACCATGTCGAAGACAACGGTGAACTCCACGTCCATCACGATGCGCTTATTCGTCTTGCGAATCGCGATATCCCGCTTTTCTAACGGCAGGTCAAGCTCGTCGGCCCGCTCCATGATGCGCCTCTCGAACATGCGAATCGGCTGCCGCGGTTCGGTGAGCGCCATTTCCTCCATGAAATCCGCCAGCTGCATCTTGGCCACCTGGACCGGCACCACCTTGAGGGCCACAAAGCCCACCGTAAGCATCAAGGCGCTCCATACGATGCATCCGAGCTTGCCTTCACCTCTGGCCATATTTCGCATCGTCTTCTCCTTCGTGGGCTTCCCTAGCCCGGGTCAAATCAGGCGCGAGCTGTGCCCGCGAGGGCGTCTCGGGGCGAGTTCAGCGGACCGGTTGCAGCCAGCGATGCCAACGGGTTGCAGCGACCCGTCGCCATGCGCTGGAGTCGATCTTATCCCAGTCCCCCGCCGATACCGCCGGCGTCCGTGACCAATAAATCAAGACCGCTCGACCCCGAAGCCATTCCACCCGCGCGGGTCCCCAGTGCCGAGAGTCTCGACTCTCCGAGCGCTGATCGCCCATGACAAAGATCTCCTGGGAACGAAGCCGGTGAGGATGCAGGCGCTCCCGTGCCGATGACCGCCATCGGTCGCCGCTTGCCTCGCCGTTGACCCACAGCCGTCCGTCAACGACTTCGACGATATCGCCGGGCAGCGCCACGACCCGCTTGACCAGGACCTTGCCACCCGGCCGTTGCACCACCACGACATCGCCCCGTTCCGGCCGCCCCGACGGCAGGACCCACGCCCAGGCTCCCGGGGGCTGATACGCCTGTCGATCCACCAGCACATGGTCGCCGGGTAGCAACGCCGGCACCATGGATGCGCTCTCCACTTCCACGGCGCCCAGCAGGAAAGTACGGACAAAAAGGGCGAGGAGAATTGCAAGGATCGAGACTTTGGCAAGGAGCCCAAGGCTGGCGATCAGAGCCCCGTTTCGACGCACGGTATAGACGACACCGATGATGAGAATCAGATCAGCGAATGAAGTCACCGAATCAGATGAAATGAACGGCCCCAGCGCGTCTTGACGAAGAAGAACCTCACGGTATCGGCCACCTGTTGCACCTTGCTGCTCCACCCTTGCCAGGAGCCGTCGGGGGTCTCGCCGCCATAAGACCAGTAGATCATCAGCGCCCTCCCCTTGATGTAGCGCTCCGGCACCGCCCCCCAATACCGCGAGTCGTAGGACTCGTCGCGATTGTCGCCGAGGAAGAAGTAGTGCCCCTGCGGCACGTCGAAAGGACCGAAGTTGTCGCGCAGGCGGGTCTGACGACTAAGGAATCGCTTGTTGGGAAAGACCCTCGGATCCCGATGATGTGAGTAGAGGGAATCTTCAAAGACTTCTCCATTCACCAGAAGCTCTTTGTCGACGATCTCTATGCGATCACCGGGCAAACCGACGCAGCGTTTGACCAGATCGGTTTGCGGGGATTCCGGGGATCGAAAGATGACCACGTCGCCCCGTCGAATATCGCGACTCGGTAGGGCCCCCTGGAAAGACCCGGAGTTGCCGTAGATCAGACGGTTGACGAAGAGATGGTCGCCGACGAGGAGCGTTTCCACCATCGATTCACTCGGGATGTAGAACGTCTTGATGATGAAGGTATTGCTGAAGCCGAGAAAAATGCCGGCGATCAGCAGCGCCTCGATGTATTCGCGCAGGAAGAACTGCCTGGGATCTGGCTTCGAGTCCGCAGATTTTGGCGATGGGGAGCTGGACATATCGATCTCCGGAGATTCATCAGGGCCGGCGGCAAAGATTCTGTCGCCGTCACGATCTTTTGACAACCGCCAAAACGACGGCGCAGCAGACGGAGGCAGCACTCCGGCTCGTCACCGCAAGCTTTTTTGACAACCCGACTGCGGCGCAATTCACCAACATCTTCATAAGTTCTTTGTTTGCAGTCTTTAAGGCATTTTCACCGGGCTGGCACGGGTCTTGGACTATTCCCCAGGCATCCAACAACCGCGAGGAAGGAGGCCGACGCCAAAGCCCGACTC
>JBCDKB010000279.1:0-11251 GCA_038747035.1 Acidobacteriota bacterium
CAAGCCGCCCGAGGTCGCGCAGGTTCCCCGCCACGTTCAGCAGCGCGCTCGCCATCTTCGGGTGGTCGTCCCCGAAGAGCTGGCGGACCTGGGCCAACGCTTCAAGAAAAAGCGGCTCAGCCTCCGCCTGGCGTCCGAGTGACGAGTAAACGAGGGCCAGATTCCCGAGGGCGGTGGCGACCCGGCTATGGGGCTCGCCGTGGCGTTCCCGACGTCGGACAAGCAGCTCTTCCAGCAGCGGCAAAGCCTCGTCGGCGCGGCCCTGGTCGCGCAGCGCCAGGGCGAGATTGTTGAGGCTCGAGGTGAGGTCGAGCGACGGATCGCCGCGTTCAGCGATCACCGTGCGACGGCGCGCCAGCGTCTCGCGGTGTAGCGCCTCCGCGGCGATAGCGTCACCCCGCGCCCACGCCACCAGACCGAGCTCATTGGTGCTTTGGGCGACCAGCCATTCGTCGGCGGGGCGCATCGCGCGGCGCAGCTCGAGGGACTCCCCGTGGACCGCGTCCGACTCGTCAAGCCGCCCGGCGAGCCGATGGATGACGCCGAGCTCGTAGAGACTCGCCGAGAGCTCAACACCGCCGGCGTGCTGACGCCGGCTCGCTACCGCCGAGGTCAGCAGCTCCGCAGCGGTCTCGAGGCGACCGAGACGGCCGTAGAGCTCACCGAGCACGGTTTGGAGCTCCGCCTGAACCGACGGCTGGAGGTCAAGCTCCGCCAGCTGGGCGCGGCCCGCTTCGAGCAACTCGAAGGCCGGCAGCTCTCCGGCCGCAATCTTGTCCGGATCCGCCAGGGCGAAGAGGTCGACGACGAAGCCTTGGACAGCCTGCGCGTCGGCAGCCGACCGCTCGGCGAAGTCTCGCTCCGCGGCCAGGCGTCCCGTGTGCGCGGCGAGGAGCGCGGCGAGCGCGGTCGCCGCCGAGACGAAGATACCCAGGGCCAGTCGCTGCCGGCGCAGAAGTTTGCCGACGCGGCGGAGCCACCCGGCGGGCCGCGCCTCGACCGTCCGATGGAGCCGGTGACGCTCCACGTCGCGGGCCAGCTCCGCGGCGGACCCGTAGCGGGACGCCGGCTCCTTGGCCAATGCTTTGGCGATGATCGCATCGAGGTCACCCCGCAGGCGTCGTCGACGGCGCGACGGCGCCACCTCCGAAGCCGGCGGCGGTGTGTCCTGCAGCACGGCGCGCATCGTCTCCAGAGGGTGCCCGTCCGCAGGAAACGGCGCCTGATCGGAGAGCATCTCGAAGAGAAGAACCCCGAGGGCAAAGACATCGCTCGCCGCGGTCACCGGCTCTCCGACGATCTGTTCCGGGCTCGCGTAGGCCGGCGTCATCGGCCGCTCACCCGGCGACGTCAAGTCTTCGTCGTCGCTCACCAGCACTTTGGCGATTCCGAAATCGAGTAACTTCACGTCGCCGTCGGGAGTCACCAGGATATTCGACGGCTTGAGGTCCCGGTGGACCACGAGCGCTTGGTGCGCCGCCTGCACGGCGGCACAGACCGTCACGAAGAGTTCCAGCCGCGCGTCGACGTCAAGACGCCGCGCCTGGCCGTGCACCGTGATCGGCTCCCCTTCAACGAACTCCATCACCAGGTACGGCAGCCCCTCCTCCGTGGTGCCGCCGTCGAAGAGGCGGGCGATGTGGGGGTGCTCAAGCGAGGCCAGGATTCGGCGCTCGTGGTGAAACCGCTGCAACACCGCCTCGCTCGGCCGATCCGGACGGACGATCTTCAGCGCCACCTGCTGGTCAAAGAGCCCGTCAGCGCGGGCCGCGAGGTAGACACTCGCCATCCCGCCGGAACCGATCCGCCGCTCCAAGCGGTAGCGACCCAGCCGGCGCCCGAGCCAAGGGTCACCGTCCGGATCCTGTTGACCGTCGGGCTCCGGCGCCAGCTCAAGCAGGGCGGCGGCGCCGCTCTCAAGGGTCGACTGGCCGTCGTCCGCGAGACGCAGCAGGCGCTCCAGCTGCCGGCGGGCTTCGGGATCCTGCCCCTCGAGCTGGGCCAAGAACTCTTCGCGCCGGTCGACCGGCAGCTCAAGGGCCGCCCCCAGTGCGCTATCAATGCGGCTCCAGCGCTCGAGAAAGCTCGTCATTTTGCGACGACATCCTAACCCGAGACCCACTTTCGCCTGGCCAGACCATCCCGCCCAATCCGGTCCTCAGGGTCCGGCCTCTTCCTCAAGGAGAGCCGCAAGATAGACCTTCGCCCGCGTCCACTCCCGCTCGACGGTCCGCCGGCCGACGCCGAGGGCCTCCGCCGTTTCTTCGACGCTCAACCCCCCGAAGAAACGGCACTCCACCATCTTCGCCATGCGCGGACTGCGTTCCGCGAGGCGCCCGAGGGCCGTGTTCACGTCCAGCAGGAGATCGAACGGCGCGTCGCCGACCCGGTGGTGCTCAAGCAGCGTCGAGGCGCGCACGCCGGCGCCTCGCTTACGCCGTCCGCGCGACTCGGCATAGTTGATCAACACTTGCCGCATGGCCCGGGCGGTGAGCGCCAAGAAATGCGCCCGGTCAACAACGCTCACCCGCTCGGCCTGGAGAAATCGGGCGTAGACCTCGTGCACCAGCGACGTCGTATCGAGCGTCTCCGGCAGCGGACCGCGGCGGCGCTGCCGCTGCGCCAAGAGGCGCAGCTGGTCGTAGACCTGGGCGAAGAGCGCGTCGAGGGCGCCCTTATCGAGCTCGCCGTTGGCCAAGACCCCGGAAGGCAGTGAGATCAAGCCTTCTTTGTCGTCACTGGGCACTCGATCTCTTCCCTTCTCCTTCTTTGCGCGACCGCTTCCACTCGATGAAGTGCTGGGCCGCGGCAGCGGCGCCTAGGGTCCTTCATTCGCAACTCTATAAGCTCTTCTCCATGGTCACCCTCAAACTCATGGAGCTACTCATCGCCCCCAAGCCAGGACAGGTCTGGCTCGGCGCACCTCCGGAAGTGATTCGAGAAGCCTTCGGGGAGCCAGAAGGCCTGGGAAAGACGCGCCGGAAGCTGCGATTCGCGGACCTTTGGAAGTACCTCCAAGCTCTGCTCGACCAGCATTGTCGACAACCTCGAGAAGATCGTCGAGTAGGGGCACCTTCACTGCTAAAGACTAGAGACCCATGCAGCCCCTGAAGCCCATTGACACTGCCCCTCTTTTCGCGCCGCTCCATGACGAGCTCATGCGGCTCCTCCGCGGTCTCGCGGATGGGGATTGGCGGCGGCCCACCGTCGCCAAGGCCTGGCGCGTCCGCGACGTGGCGGCGCACCTCCTGGACACCCAGCTGCGCACGCTATCGACCCTGCGCGACGGCCACCTCGCGCCGCCCGACGGGCCCCTGGACTCGTACGACGATGTGGTCCGATTCCTCAACCGCTTGAATGCGGAGTGGACCTCCGCTTCAAAGCGACTCAGTCCACGGGTCTTGACCGATCTGCTGGCCACCGTGGGCCCTGAAGCCGCCCGCGTACTCGCCGATCTTCCGCCGCACGAGCCGGCCCTTTTCGCCGTCGCCTGGGCGGGCGAAGAGACCTCCCAGAACTGGATGCACGTCGGCAGTGAGTACACGGAATGGTGGCACCACCAGATGCAGATCCGAGACGCCGTCGGAGCCCCCGGGCTCTTCGCCAAATCTTGGCTCTACCCGCTGCTCGACATTTCTGTCCGAGTGCTTCCCCAGACCTATGGGAGCGTCACCGCCGAACCCGGGACCGCCCTAGTGGTGGAGGTCGACGGCGACGGCGGCGGCGCGTGGTCCTTGATCCGCGGAGACGCCGCGTGGGAAGTCTACGAAGGCGCCGCCACCACTCCGACGGCCAAAATCTTCGTGGATCCAGACACGTCCTGGAAATCGCTCTACCACGCGCTTTCTCCAGAGGAAGCCCGGAGTCGAGCGCGCCTCGAGGGTGACGAGCGGCTCGCAGCTCCGTTTTTCGGCGCCCGCTCCGTCATGGTCGAAAAGCCCAAGCACCTCTAGGGGCGTCGATGCGACTTAGACCCACCGCCCGTCCCGGCGCCGGAGGTCGACGGGCCCCGGACGCTCGACAGGACCCGGAGCCAGGCCATAGGTTTTGAACATGAATCCGCTGTCGAACATCCGATGCCTTGCGATCTCTATGCTCGCCCTGTTCTGCGCCGGGCCGTCAACGGCCGAGCAGGCCGAACCTCTACGAAACTTGACGGTGGAGTCCGGCGGCAAGGTCTTGGAGATTCGACCGCAAACGCCGGAGGAAGCGTACGCCTACCTCGCGGGACTCCACCGCGACATGGACTTCTTCAAGGCCAACGGCTACGACGTCGCGCTGCCGAACCATCCCGCCTTCGCCGCCGACGCCGAATCGCTCGGCAGCGTCGAGCTCTTCGCCGACGAGGTCTACCGCCTGTCTGCCTTCGAGACCGCGCTCGGCGTGCTCGCGGAGAAATCTTCAACCCTCCGGGATGCGCTGGCTGCTTACGAGTCATTCGAAGGCCTCGAGGGATTCCGCTCCTTCGATCGCTACCGGGTCACGCTGACGCTCTACGGCCCGGGCGGGTCCTATCACCCCGACAGCGGCGGTATCGTGCTCTTGACCACACCTGACGGCCGTTTCAAAGGGGGCGGCGGCGTCCACACCATCGTCCACGAGATGATGCACCTCGCCGTCGAGGATGGCCTCGTCCAGCGCTTCGGCTTGAGTCACTGGGAGAAAGAACGCCTCGTTGACTTCTTGGTCAAACGAGAGTTTCGCGAGCTCCTTCCGAACTATGAGCTGCAGAGTTCTGGCGCTGACGCGCTCGGCCCCTACCTCGCGGAGGCGCCGATTTCAGCGGTCGCCGACGCCCTCCGCCGGTACCGGGCGGACCGGGAAAGCCAGAAGCCAGAGGCCCGATCGGAGGGCCCTAAAAAACACAAACCCACGGTCAACGCACCTCGCCCCGGGCTCCAGTGAGCCTCCATGAGCCAACCCGACCGGATTCAACGCCGGGAAAGTTGGGGCAAGGGTCCTGTGCGGCTCCCGGCGTCACGCTCTCGATCCGCTTCCCAAGGAAATTCGTCATGAATGAATACGCAACCGAACTTGTGCTCATCACCGGCGTCCTCACCACCCTTTTCTGGCTGGTTGTCGCCTGGCGGGCCATGCGCGCCCACGAACGCATCGCCTTCGCCGCCGAGAATCTCGCCAAAGCGACCGAACAGCTCGGCAGGGAGCTCTCCAAGCCCAAGCCGCTGCCGCCTCGCCGGCCTCGCCCGAAGCCGACCGCGCCGACGCCTCAACGGACTCCCTAGGACCAAGATCTCCCCGCACACGCCCGCGGCCATGAGTCGACATCCAAACAACCGACAGCTCCACGACGCCCTGCGGCTAGCGACGTCGCTCGCCGTGGTCGACGGTGGGTCCGACGCCGGTCAGGCCCGCGGGGGGAACGTTTTATTCGAGACGAGGGAGCCCGGGCGGCTCGAGGAAATCCGAGCGCTGCTCAAGATCTCAGACCATCCCGACGGCTTCGGCCACTGCCTGTGCGCCGGCGACCCGACCTTGCTCTTCGAGACTCCCGCGGGGCGGATCGGGCTGTCGATCCACCACGGCCATGCGATCCGCTGGGACGCCTGGGAGTGGGACGCGCCGCTGCTCGACGGCGAGGGCCTCGCCGAGTGGCTCGCCCGCCACGGCGCCCCCGGATTACAGCGGGAGATGGAAGCGGCGACGAAGCGCGTCGATGAGTCGGCGGCGACGCTCGAGCGCTGGGAGCGGTCCATCCCGGACTGCGCCCGAGAGCTATGGGCCCGTGATCGCCGGCAGATCCTCTCCGCCGGCGCGATCCACCGAGTTTCGGAATACCTCCGGCCGTTTGAGATTCACCATCCGGAGCTGCGGGCGCAAGTTCGCGAGTTACTTCGTTGGTACGGCGGCGGCGTGGGCCGCTGGTCCGGTTATCCGAGCTACGAAGATCTGCCTCGGCAGATCTTGGACCTCATCCCGGCGACCTCGATCCTCCATCTCTTACGGGAACCGGGGGCGCTCGACGATCCGCGCGTCGCGTCGGGCGCGGCGCGATATGTTCTCGGATGGGACTTCCGTAAGAAACGCAAGAAGCTCGCCACGCTGATTTTTCCTGAACTCTCCGGCTTCTTCGTCCGCTTCTTCACTGACGTCGAAAGTTCTCCCGACCGCCTCGAGACGGCGGACCACGTCCATCAGCAGCTCTCCCGCCGCGTCGCCCCTTAGACACCACGCCATGCCCGAGCCAGCCCTAAAAGAAGCCATGGACCACGGCCTCCCGACGCGGGTTGCCGAGCGCTTCGTGGAGTGGATGGCCGTACGGGGAATCCAGCTCAGCGCGGCACTGGATTCCCTCGAGAAAGACTTCGAGCTCGCCCTCGAGCGC
This sequence comes from Acidobacteriota bacterium, assembly GCA_038747035.1. Classification (GTDB taxonomy): domain Bacteria; phylum Acidobacteriota; class Thermoanaerobaculia; order Multivoradales; family J023; genus JAUIJL01. Next base: position 6,344 of record JBCDKB010000279.1, read on the forward strand.
GAATGCCGACGCCCCTACGATGCGGTGCTCACCGTCGGCGATGAGCACTACGACCTCTGCACCGGCGCCGCCTGCTTCTTCGGAGAAGCCCTGCGTCGCCGTTTCGGAGGCACCTGGTACGGAAAGCTCTCGACGAAGTCCGGTCTGAACTACTACCAAACCCGCATTCGCTTCGGCGCCTACCATTTCGCGCCATTCCGATGGATTTCCTATCGGCTGCAGAACGGTAGAGCCTCGGAAGGCGCCGTCGCCGACTGCCTACGGGCGGTCATTCCGTCCATGCAAGACCACGCCGACCACAAGCAAGCTCAGATCGACGAGAGCATCGCCTGTGGAAAGACCGCCGTGGTCTACGACGTGTTTTAGGCCGCGCGAGTCCGTCCGCCGCTCAACGCAAGCGCCCCAAAATCACGATGCCCAAGCTCACCCTCGACACCTATATCCGCGCTCCGCAGCGGCGCTGTTTCGACCTCGCCCGGGACGTGGGCGTGCACTGTCAGACAGCGGTGTCTACGGAGGAGCGGGTGCTGCCGCCGGGCGTCACGGAGGGGCGCTTGGAGCTTGGGGATACGGTGATCTTCGAAGCCCGACACCTCGGCGTCCGGCAGCGACTCGAGGCTCGGATTACCCGCATGGACGCGCCCCGGAGCTTCACGGATGAGATGGTCCGCGGCGTCTTCAAGAGCCTCATCCACGTCCATCTTTTCCTGCCGACCGACGGCGGGCGCGCCACCACCATGCGGGACGAGCTCGCCTGGGTTTCCCCCCTCGGTCCGCTGGGTCGGATCGCCGACGCCCTGCTCGTGACGCGACACCTTAGGAACTTCCTCCGCACTCGGGCCCTCGGTCTGAAGGCGATCGCGGAAGCAAGCCAACCCGCGGGGGAGAACCTCGCCGCCCAGGGCGGTGCTACAGTCCGCAGCAAAGTCTGACGGCAGGAGAAGCGACGATGCAAATCAGCGAGTGGAAAGCCCGGGGAGCCCAACATACGATCGATGGCTACTCCGTTTTTGTGGTCGATACGGACGCCGACGGCTCGGATCGACCGACGCTGGTCATCCTCCACGGCTACCCGACGTCATCCCACGACTACTACCCGGTGATCGACAAGCTCGCCGCCCGGTATCGGGTCATCGTCCACGACCACCTCGGCTTCGGTCTGTCGCAAAAGCCCCGCGACTATTCCTATTCGCTGCTCGAGCAGACGGACGTCGCCCTCCAGCTGTGGCGACGCCTCGGCGTGCAGTCGGCCCACGTCTTCTCCCACGACTACGGCACCAGCATCGCCACCGAGCTGCTCGCCCGCTGGAATCGCGGCTTTCGCCCGCTTCCCCTCAACTCGATGACGCTGTGCAACGGCAGCGTCCACATTGAGCTCGCCAAGCTCCGCTTCATCCAGAAGCTCCTGCGCGACGAGACCGTGGGTCCGTTTATCGCGCGCCTCACGAGCCAGCGCGTCTTCAATCGCAATATGAAGAAGCTTTGGAGCGATCCCAAGGTCCTCTCCCAGAGCGACCTCGACACCATGTGGGAGCTGCTGATCCGGGACGGCGGACGGGCCGTGCTTTCGAACGTCACCCACTATCTGCGCGACCGCGTGCGCTTTTGGAATCGCTGGATCGGCGCCTTGCAGCAGAGTCAGCTGCCGCTCAGCTTCTTGTGGGGTTCAGAAGACCCGATCGTCGGCGCCGACGTCGCCCAGGTCCACCACCGGGAAGCCCCCGGGAGCCACCTCACCCTCCTCGACAACGTCGGCCACTACCCGATGCTCGAAGCGCCGGACCGCTGGGTCAACGAGCTCTTCCGCCTCCACGACCGGATGGCATAGGAGTATCCACCCATGTCGACAGAACTCGATTCAGCCCGACGCATCGTCATCGCAGGGGGCTCCGGCTTCCTCGGGCTCAACCTGGCGCGCGCCCTGGTCTCCGAAGGCTTCAGCGTCGACATCCTCGCCCGATCTCGACCTCGGTCGATGGAGCCGGGCTGGCGATTCGTCCAGTGGGACGGCCGCACGCCCGGCGAGTGGTGCGCGACCCTCGACGGCGCCGCCGGCCTGGTGAATCTCGCGGGTCGCACCGTGGATTGCATCAAGACGCCGGACCACTGCGACGAGATCCTACGCTCCCGCGTCGAGTCGACGCGCGTCTTGGGTCAGGCGCTCCGCCGCGTCGACCGACCGCCGCCGGTTTGGGTCCAGATGTCGACGGCCCACCGCTACGGCGACTCGGTCGAGGTCGTGTGTTCGGAAGACTCGGCTTTCGGCCTCGGACTCGCCCCGCAGGTCGGCGAAGCGTGGGAAGAGGCCCACGCCGAAGCCATGCTGCCCGACATGCGCTCGGTGGTGGTGCGCACGAGCTTCGTGCTCGGCCGATCCGGCGGCGCTTTGTCTCGGCTCGCCCTGCTCGCCCGCCTCAGCCTCGGCGGAAAGGTCGGGCACGGAAAGCAAGGAATCAGCTGGATCCACGAACGGGACATGGATCGGCTCTTCCTACGGGCCCTCACCGACCCCGAGATGGAAGGCGCCTACCTCGCGACGGCGCCGAACCCGGTTTCCAACGCGGACTTCATGCGAACGCTGCGGCGTGCGCTCCGTATGCCGATCGGCCTGCCGGCCTTCGCCTGGATGGTCCAGCTCGCCGCGCCCCTCCTGCTCCGCACGGACCCCGACCTCGCTCTCTACGGCCGATACTGCGTTTCCGAGCGCCTCGAGTCCGAAGGATTCGAATTCTCCTTCCCGGATCTCGCCTCAGCACTCGCCGACCTCTACGCCCGGCGCTAGGCCCCGCGATTCTGCCCGGGACCAAATTCGTGAAGACGAGGCGAAGACTCCGCCGCGAAGACATCGAAGGCGCCCGGATTACGAGCATTTCCTACGATCTCGAGGACATGGACGCTTGCCAGTTCGTGCATGTGCTGTTCACGGTCGACCGCGGCTTTTCATTCGGCTTTCCTCTTTCTCCACCGGCTCCCTGGGAGACCTCCGAGGTTCCGTCACACTACGGAAACGCATTCGAAGAGCAGATATCTCCACCGCTTGGCGTCTTGGGCTGGCTTCTCGGCCTCAAGCCGCGCACAAGAACGATTCCGGAGTCACGGAATCCTTTAGTCCCACTGACACAAAGCCCCATCCTCGGACTTTTCTGCCCAAAAGCTGAGGCGCGGGAGTCATTCATAGAGCAGGAGAGTCTTCTTTTGGCCTTCCGAAGCGGCCTGCAAGTCTCCTACCTGGCCGCGGCGCCCGGGGGAATCGCCGCCGGGCTATCGATCGAAAACCGGCCCGACCAGCTCACGGCCCTCGAAGACTGCTGGAATTATTTCGACCCAGCTTTTGAACGTCTCCGGTCCAAGCCGCCTGGGGGAATACCTGGATAGTTCCAGACCCTCTTCCGTAAAGATCATCAGAGAGGGTCGGGACGGCCCTCGATGATCTAAAGATTGCGGAGGGACCCATGGACGACAGCGAGCACATCGGCCGGGAAGTGAGGCCTCCGGGCCGTCACCCGAGGCGGATCGTGAGCCTGGTCCTCAAAATACTGGGGACACTCATCGGCTTGGTGGTGCTCCTGCAGCTCTACGCCTTGTGGCAGATGATCGAGGAAGGTCGTCAAATCATCACGATCCGCAGACTCCGGACGGTGCTCACTGCGGTGAGCCTCGATCAGTCCGAGCGGTGGAAATCCACCTGCCCGCCGGGGGCGATCACCGACGAAATCGTCGACCTGACCCGGTTCAGGATCTTGCCGCCGGACGAGGTCGAGCGCTTGGTCATCAGACTTCGTCTCGACCCGGAAAAGCTCACGGACCCCTGGGGGCATCCCTTCCAATTCGCCCTGCCCGAAGGGCACGGCATCGACAGCTCGACGTGCCTGGTTGTGCGCAGCGCCGGCAAAGACGAGTCTTTCACCGGCGACCGCTATGTGGTTGGCTCGTATCCCCACGACGACCTCGAGCAAGATATGGTGGTCGTCCATGGCTATTTCGCCCGCTGGCCGTCGGCCGTCGGCCCCCATGACGCCGGTTTGCAGACCCCCCCCGAGAGAACCCGGAAGAAGATTCCGCTCTTTGCACCCACCCATAAACCCGACGACCACGTCGAAGACGGCTCGAAGGGAAAACCAGCCTCGAATCCCTGACGCCAGCTGACGCTAGACCGCAAGAACTCAACCGCTCCGAGAGATCTCGCATGACCGCAGAAGAGCCACAGATTCAGCGCATCGACGATTTCCTAACCGACGCCGACCGTGTCTTCGCCGAGCTTCGGGACTCCGTCGAGTGGAATACCACCATGGCGGCTCGACACACGGCGTCATTCGGCGAGCCTTATAACTACTCACAAATGACCTATGAAGCGCGTCCTTTTCACCCCGCGCTGGTGCCGATCGCGGAGAAGCTCCATCAAACTCTGGGGATCGCTTTCAATAACTGTTTATTGAACTACTACCTCACGGGAAAAAGCACCATGGGATTCCACTCGGATCGCACCGATGATTTACAGCCGGGCACCGGCGTCGCCATCGTGTCGCTCGGCAGCCAGCGCGGGTTGACGTACCGCAGCAAGGCCGACCCCACGGTCCGCCATACCTATCCGCTGGCCCCCGGATCGATGCTCTATATGGACTCTGCCGTCCAAGACGAATGGATGCACGCCGTCAAGAAGCAGTCCGACGCCGGTCCTCGGATCAGCCTAACGTGGCGCGCGTTTCAAACTGGACGCTGAGCCCGCATTCATCTCGCGGTTCGAAACCGTGAAATATGCCCTAGTCTTCTTCACCCTGGCCGGGGCTTGCGCCTCAGTCGCATTCCAGGCGACGAGCTGGATTCCTCGAGTGGCCTTCGCCTACACGGCTCTGTCATTCACCGGCGTCGGATGCGCCTACGCGCTCGCTCGGCCTGAAACACTCCTGA
>JBCDKB010000280.1:0-11154 GCA_038747035.1 Acidobacteriota bacterium
CTCGACGATCAGTTTCACCGGCGGCACCGTCCCCGCCGGGGGCGCGTGCACTATTCAGGTGGGTCTGATGGTCCCCGGCGCCGCGGCGAGCGGTTCGTATCCGAATACGACCAGCGCGATCACCTACAGCCTCAACGGATCGCCGGTGACCGGCAATACAGCGTCCGACGTGCTGCTGGTCCAGCCCGCCCCGGTGGTGACGAAGACTTTCCTCGACGATCCGGTCAGCGCCGGCGGCTCCGTAGAGCTCGAGTTCACGGTCACGAACACCAGCCTGACGTCGGCGGCGACCGATATTACTTTCCAAGACATCTTCGGAACCGAAATTCGAACGGCGTCCGTGACCCCGCCGGCCGAATGCTGCGGCACCGGGTCGCAGTGCACTTTCACACCCTTTTTCAATCCGGCACCGCCCTGCAACCCCTGCGACGGCATACCCGGCCGACTGAGCCTTACCGGCGGCACCCTGGCGGCCGGGGGCTCGTGCACGTTCTCGATCACCTTGGACGTCGCCGCCGACGCGGCGCCGGGCGTCTACCCCAACGCGACGACGGAAATCACGGCGACCGTCGACGCCGAGACCGTCACCGGCCTACCGGCCGCGGACGATCTCGTCGTGGTGGCGGCCCCGGACCTCTCCAAGTCTTTCCTTGACGACCCCGTGGCGGCCGGAACAACCACCACGCTCGAGTTCACGCTCTCCCACTCCCCGAATTCGCCGACCGCCGCGACCGACATCGCCTTCACCGATGATCTCGAAGCGACGCTGAGCGGGCTCACGGCGACGCTTCCGGTCAGTCCGGATCCGCCGTGCGGCGCGGGTTCTTCGCTGACCGCTTCGGCCGGCGATTCTCTGCTGACCTTCTCCGGCGGCACCCTGCAGCCCGGCGAAGAGTGCTCCTTCAGCGTCACCGTCAACGTGCCGGCGGGGGCCGCCTCGGGCACTTACTCCAATACGACCAGCGGCGTCGGCGCGACGGTCTCCGGTACGCCGTTGACGTCCCCACCCGCCCAGGGCAATCTGCGGGTGGCCGGACTGGCGCTGTCGAAAGAGTTCATCGGCGATCCGGCCTTGCCGGGGGACACCGTCACGCTGCGATTCACCATCGACAAGGCCGACGCCGCGGACGATGTCTCCGCGATTTTCTTCACAGATACCCTGTCTACGGTGCTCAGCGGCCTCATGGCGACAGCCCCATTGCCGTCGGATCCCTGCGGCGCCGGCTCGTCGATTTCCGGCACCACCTTCTTGATTTTCGTCGGCGGCGCGCTGCCGCCGGGCGAGGCGTCCTGCACGTTCGACGTCTCCGTCCAGGTTCCGAACAGCGCTCCGGACGGAATCTTCGGCAGCGTGACCAGCACGATGTCGGCGACGATCGGGGGCACCACGCTCGCCTTCGACCCGGCGTCCGACTCCCTCGAAGTCAATTCGCAGCTTCTTTCCCTGGCGAAAGGCTTCATCGACGATCCGGTGGCGCCCGGCGAAACCACCACCCTGCGATTCACGCTGACGAACCTCGATGCCGCCGAGGGCATTACGGGCATCGCCTTTACCGATGACCTCGACGCCACGCTCACGGGCCTGCTGCCCACCGGACTGCCGTTCGCGGCCTGCGGCGGCATGGTCGAGGCGTCACCGACGCCGGCGACGATCTCGTTTTCCGGCGGATCCCTAACGGCTGGGGAAGAGTGTGTCTTCGACGTCGTCGCCACCGTGCCCATGGCCGCGGTGGCCAGCGAATACCTGAATACCACCAGCTCCGTGTCGGGGCTCATCGGCGCCGCCGATGTGTCCGGAACTCCGGCGAGCGATGTGCTTCAGGTCGTCGATCGACTCGATTTCACCAAGTCTTTCGACGGTCCTTCGACCGCCGGCGGCACCGCGACGCTGACTTTCACCATCACCAATCCGGGGTCCGACGCCGTCAACGGCCTGGCTTTCTCTGACGACCTGTCGGCGACGCTGGCCGGCTTAGTCGCCACGAACCTGCCCATCGCGGACGTCTGCGGCCCCGGGTCGCTGCTCACCGGCACGTCGTTCCTGGCGATGACGGGCGGCAATCTGCCGCCGCTCGGCGGCACCTGCTCGTTCGACGTTGACCTCCAGCTGCCGGCGGTCGCGCCCGGCGGCGACTACCTCAATTCGACCAGCGACCTGCAGGAGAATGGCCTGGTGGTCGCCGAGCCCGCGACGGCGACCTTGACGGTGCTCGAAGCTGACCTCGGCGTCACCAAGACCGACGGTGTGACCTCCGCGACGCCGGGCTCGTCCGTGGTCTACACGATCGTGGCGACCAATAGCGGCCCCAACGACGCGCCGTCCGCCGCCGTCGCCGACGTCTTTCCGGCGATCCTCACCAGCAGCTGGACGAGCGTCGCCGCCGGCGGGGCCACGGGCAATTCCAATAGCTCCGGCGACCTTTCCGATACGCTGTCGATGCCGTCCGGAAGCTCGGTGACCTACACCGTCACCTGCGCGATTCCGGCGGACGCCAGCGGCACGCTCACCAATACGGTGGCGATCCAGGACCTGACGATCGCCGACGCCAATCCGAGCAATGACATCGCCGTCGATAACGACACCGTGCTCGTGCCGCAGTCCGACCTGGCGGTGACCAAGACGGACGGTGTGACGTCGGCCGTCCCGGGACAGACGACGCTGGTCTATACGATCGTCGCCTCGAACCTCGGCCCGAGCAACGAGGCGGCGGCGACGCTGACCGATACCTTCCCGGCCGACCGGACCTGCACCTACACCAGCGTCGCGGCCGGCGGCGCCACGGGCAATACCGCCAATGGCGCCGGCGACTTGGCCGAAACGCTCTTCCTGCCGGTGGGCAGCTCTGTCACCTATACGGCGACCTGCGACATCGACGCGTCGGCCTCCGGCACGCTGTCGAATACGGCGACGATCGCCTCCTCGAGCCTCGATCCGGTGCCTGGAAATGACAGCGCCACCGACAACGACACCGTGCTTTCGCCGGAAGCCGACCTCGGCGTCACCAAGACCGACGGCTTGAGCACGGCGGTGCCGGGTCAGACCGTGACCTACACGATCGTGGCGTCAAACGCCGGACCGAGTGACGACCCCGCCGCGACCCTCACGGACATCTTCCCGTCCACGCTGATCGGTTGCACCTACACCAGCGTCGCCGCCGGCGGCGCCACGGGGAATACCGCCAATGGCGCCGGCGACCTGGCGGAAACGCTCTCGCTGCCGGCCGGCAGCTCGGTGACCTACACCCTGACGTGCACGATCGATTCTGCGGCCGGAGGCGTCTTGTCAAATACCGCAGACATCGCCTCTTCGGTGACTGATCCGGTCTCCGCGAACGACTCCGCCTCGGACGATGACGTGCTGATCCCACGGGCCGATCTCGCGATCACCAAGACCGACGGCGTCACCTCGGCGGTGCCGGGCGAGTCGGTCACGTACACGATCATCGTCTCGAATAATGGCCCGAGCGACGACCCGGCGGCGACCGTCGCGGACGCCTTCCCGAGCGAGCTGACCTGCACCTACACCAGCGTCGCGGCCGGCGGCGCCTCGGGCAATACGGCGGGGGCCGGTGACCTGGCCGAGACGCTGTCGCTGCCCGCAGCGAGCTCCGTGACCTACACCGCGGTCTGCGATATCGATTCGTCAGCGACGGGCACGCTTTCCAATACCGCGACCGTCACCAACTCGGTTGACGACACGATTCCGGCGAATAACAGCGCTACGGACAGCGACACCGTCCTGACGCCGGAATCGGACGTCGCGGTGACCAAGACCGACGGCGTCACCTCCGCGGTACCCGGCGAGAGCTTGACCTACACGATCGTGGCCTCCAATAACGGTCCGAGCGACGACACGGCGGCGGTGCTGACCGATGCACTGCCCGCGGAGCTGGTGAGCTGCACGTTCACCAGCGTCGCGACGGGCGGCGCCTCGGGCAATACGGCCGCCGGCTCGGGAGATCTTAACGAGACCCTGGGCCTGCCGGTGGGCGGCGAGGTGACCTACACCGTGGAATGCACCATCGACCCGGCGGCGACGGGCACGTTGTCGAATACCGCGGAGATCGCGGCGTCGACGACCGACAACGAGCCGACGAACGACAGCGCCACCGACGACGACACGGTGCTCACGCCGACGGCCGATCTCGAAGTCAACAAGTTCGGGCCCGCCAGCATTACCGTCGGCAATACGTTGGAATACGCCATCAATGTCGACAACCTCGGCCCGAGCACCGCGACCGCCGTCTTGCTCGAAGATCCGACGCCCGCGGGCCTCGTCTTCAGCTCCGCGAACTCGCCGTGTAGCGGCGGTTTCCCGTGCGACCTCGGCACCCTCGGGCCGTTGACGGGGCTCACCATCTTGGCCAACTTCGAAGTGCCGGGCGACTACGCCGGTCCGTCGCCCATCGAGAACACCGCGACGGTGTCTTCGGACGCGACCGACAACGAGCCGGCCAACAACTCGTCGACGGTGTCCACCGACGTGGTCTTCGACTCCGATCCGCCGGTGGTCACCGACGTCTCGACGCTCGCGGGCCCGCTGGCGGAGTGCGACGCGCTGCGTCAGCCGATCGAGTCGCTGCAGATCACGATCGAGGACGACATCTCCGACATCGTGGGGGCCGACGACCCGGCGGCTTTCCAGCTGCTGGCGAGCGGGCCGGACGGAGACTTCGCCACCGACTCCTGCGGAGCGCCAGCGGGTGACGACGTCGCGGTCGAGATCCTCAGCCAGTCGGTGGACGGCGTCAACCCGGTGACCGTCAGCCTCCGCGTCGCCGACGCGGTCGGCCTCGGGGCGGGGCTCTACCGCTTCCTCGCCTGTGACTCGATCGCAGACGGCGCCAACAACGCGCTCGACGGTGACGGTGACGGCATAGACGGCGGCGATTTCGTGATCCCGTTCTTCCGTGCGGATCCCGAGAACCTGCTCGATAACGGCCACTTCGACGACTGTCCGGTGTCCCTGGAGCCGTGGATCGTCGGCGTGACGCCGCCGAACCAGGTGCAGCCCGGCGCGGCGGGGACGGATGACGCCGACGGCTCGCCGCTCTCCGCGTCGGTGCAGCTCGTCTACTCGACCATCGAGATCAGCTCGTTGGCCCAATGCGTGCCGGTGAGCGCCGGCCAGCCCCATCGCCTCGAAGCCCGCTACCGCTTCGAGCCGGTGGCCGCCGCCATCGCGAGCTTCGTCCCGGACTGCGAGTTCTTCGACGGTCCGGCGTGCGTCGGCACGAGCCTCGGTTCACTCGGCGCCGAGACCCTGCTCGAAGACACGGGCGGTTCGTGGCTGAGCTTCGGGACCGAATTCACGACGCCTGCGGGGGCCGTCTCCGCCCTTTGCGACTTCTCCGCCGAAGGATTGGGGACCGACTTGGCCTTCGACCTCTACCGCGACGCGCTGTTCTTTGGCCCCAACGCCCTGATCTTCACCGACGGCTTCGAGTCGGGCGACGTCAGCGCATGGAGCTCAACGGTCCAGGAAGACCCTTGATCTAGCCTTGTCCCAAGACTGGATTCGGGAGTGCCCCCAGCGCACCCCGCGCGCGGGAGACGCATCCGCACGCGGGGGCTGGGGCCGTCTCCGTGGAGGCCGGCGGGCCAAGCCGGCCTGACCTTAAGTCTAAGGTTCTGAGCCCCGCCGTCCCCGGGGCGCGGGGCCATCTAGAAAAAATTTTCACGGGCGATGATGGAATCCGTCGGCGGGCTGCGCGGACGGGACAAACCAATCCATGTCGACCGGCGACTCCCCGGCCAGTGACCGGGGGGCCGCGATCACCCGTGAGGATTCCCCATGTCCCTATGCAGCTCTTCTCCGCTCTTTAGCTCCCGCCGCTGGTTCGTCGGCCTCGCGCTGGCGGCCATCACGGCCCTGCCCGCCCTCCAGGCCACCGCCCAGACAGAACCCGAGCCCGACACCGACCGCCCCACGGAGGATGATTTCGCGATCATCGATTGCGACCCCGTCGATTGGGTCGAGGTGCTCGGCTCCAGCTTCTTCGACGACGCCAGGGACGTCGCGGCCTTTGATCGGGGCATCCGCGCCCGCGGCGAGGTCTACGTCACCGGCAGCTTCCAAGGCGGTGGCTTCAGCCTCGCCGATTTCGGCAACACCTTCAATCCAGACACGTGGGGCATCCCCTCCCGCTTCGGCTCCTCGGACGCTTTCCTCGCCAAGCTCAACGATTGCGGCGTGTGGGAGTGGGTGGTCACCGGCGGCGGCCAAGGCTCGGACGCCGGCGAAGCGGTGGTTGTCGACTCCCAGGGCGATGTCATCGTCGTCGGAACCATGGACGGGACGCACACCCTGACCATGGATTCGGGGATTCCGAATATGGAGGGGGGATTCGCGACCGCGAATAGTGACCCGACCGCCTTCGCCGCCAAGTACAGCGCCCAGGGAGTGCTGCAGTGGTTCAAGACGCTCGGCGAAGGCGAGGCCCTCGACGTCGACATCGACTCCAACGACGACGCTTGGCTGACCTTGACCACGCCCGCGAGTCTCTCCGGCGTCATCATGCGCGTGGCCGGTTCTGACGGTTCCCCATCGGTCGAGGAATTTTTCAACGCCACCAGTGACCTCAGGATCACCGGGATCTCCGTCGGCGACCAGGACCGGATCTGCGTGGCGGGGAACTTCAGGCAGACCCTGAATATCAACGACATCGCCGGCGGGGGGACTCAGTCCTTCACCGCCAGCGAGCCCACGCCGAGCGTCTTTGTCGCTTTCTTCGACGGTGCCGGTGCTCTCCACCAAGCGCAGACGCTCTCGGCGACCACCGGCCACGTCACCGCCAGCGCGGCGGCGGCGACGGTCCTCGACCAGCCCTTCTCCTGGCCAAACGGCGGTATCTATGACTGGGATTGCTTGGTCGCCGGACGGTTCTCGGGCACGCTCGCGCTGAATACGGCGACGCTGATGACCCAGAACAGCGCCGACTTCGACGGCTGGTTTGCCCGCTTCCGATGGCAGGACTCGGCCCCGGTCTCCGCCGTGCAGGTCAGCGGCGCTGGCCGTCAGGAGGTGACGGATATCTCCGTGCGCAAGGCCAGCCCGAGCCAGATCTGGGTCAGCGGCCACTTCAACAACCAGCTGACGGCGTGGGAAGAAGAGCAGGCGTGGGAGGGCTGGGCGGCCTGGTCTCCGAGCCTGAGCTCCAACGGCGGTCGCGATGCGTTCATCATCGGCTACGGCCTTTCGTCGACAGCGTCGGGTCAGTGGCAGACGTCTTTCGGCGGCGCGGGGGACGATTTAGGCCTCGGCATTTTTGTGCAACCCCTGAGCCTTCGCATCTATGGTGTCGGGAGCTTCGACGACGAAGCGAGCTTCGTCCTGCCGAGCGGCCCTCCGGTCGACCTGGATACCAACCGAGGACAGCAGGGGTTTGTGACCGGCATAGTCGTGCCCTAAACCGAGCGGCACCCCGCCCCGGGTCTGGCCTCCCCAAGGAGGCCGGGCCGGGCGCGGTGCGTTCGACCGTTAGTGCCGCTTGAAGCCCGGTTTCGATCACCTGCCTGGAGACTCTGATGCTCTTCGAAGACTCTTTGACCCGTTCTGACTGGCTTGTCGCCGCCGCCCTTTCCCTCGTCGTCGTTTTCGGTCCGGCCGCCCCGGCCGACGCCTGGCCGACCGTCAGCCCGTCCCCGACCCTAACTCCGCCGACCGTCGAAGAAGGGGCCCTCTTCAGCGTCAACGGACAAGGCTTCGGCGACGACCCGTTCGACTACGCCCTGGTCCTCCGCGACCGGGATGGCCTCGGCGGCGCCAGCGCGACGCTCCTGGACGTGCAGGACCACGTGCTCACCGCCCGCCTGGACCCGGTCGGACGGCACTTCACCGGTGACCTGGAGCTACACCTGATCGAGCGCCTGCCGCTCGCCGGTCGCGTCGTGATCAACGGCCCCCGCCACTACCAGACGAGCAACGTCTACTGGATCCAGAGCTACTGCTATATCGACGCCGGGCCGTTGACCGTCGCGCCGCCGAAGAAATCAGGCCGCCTCTCGGATCCCGTCCTACCCGACTTTCTTCTTTTCCCCAACCCCACCTCCGGCATCGATCGGCTGATCGTGATTTCATCGAGCCCACCGCCCTGCCCGACCCACGTCGACAACGGCGACTCCCCACCCGTTCCTCCATCCGGCGGCTTCTCCGGCGGCCTGACGATCACCCGCACCGAAGGTCCGGAGGCGACGCCGGAGCAGTGGAGAGATGACCTTGCGCTCATCATCCAAGACGCCTTCTCGTCCTTCGGCCTCGTCGCCGTCGCTCATCCGGCCGGTCTGGCCATCGGCTCCACTTCGGGGCTGACCGGAGGCTTCGCCCTCTTGATGCCGACGGAACCCTGAGCGTCGGCATCCGAGATCGACCGGGCCAGGGCCCTCGCCTCGAGGAGTGCCGGAGCCTCGGGACCGGGGGCCGCCCGCAGAATCGGAAGGGCTTCGCCCAGCTTCTGTTTCGCCGCGTCCACCAGTCCCCGGGACGCGAGGCTGCGGGCCAAAGCGACCGCGATCTTCGCCGCCTCGACCGAATCCGCGCCGTGCCGCTCTCGCTCAAGCTCCAGGCCCTCGCCCAGCCAAAGCTCCGCCTCAGCGAACCGCTCCTGGGCCAACGTCAGGCGGCCAAGTCGGAACCGAAGATCGACCGGGTCCACCCCCTGGGAGGGATCGTTGACATCGGCCATGGTCAGCACCTCAAGGTACAAAGCTTCAGCTTCGGAGGGCCGTTCGGTCGCCACGAGATTGGCTAAACGCACCGCCGTCGCTGCGACCTTTCTGTCCGCCGAAGGGATGCGCCGAAATCGCTCCAGCGCCTCCCGGTAGTTCGCTTCCGCCTCTGGTCGTCGCCCCTGCCGCGCGAGCAGATCCCCCAGGTTGCGGAGCGACAAGACGGCGGCTGAGTAGTCCGGCCCCGCGTATGCGCGGTGCCTCTCGACGGCGAGCCGGTAAAGCTTCTCAGCTTCGTCGGCGACGCCTCGGCGGGCGAGCAAGGCGGCCAGGTTGTTGAGGCTACCGATCGCCAGCGGGTGGTCTTCACCGAGCACGTCGACCTGCTTACGGAGACTCTCCCGCATCAGGACCTCCGCCTCGTCGCCGCGGCCCATGGACTCGAGCACGGCGGCGAGGTTGGTGGCCGTGGACAGCGTGGCCGGGTCTCCGTCGACCAGGCGCTGCCGCCGGATCCCGAGGGCCTCCGAGAGCAGCCTCCGGGCCTGCTCCGGGTCGCCGCTCTGGAAAGCCAGCACACCCCGATTCGCCAGGGCCCGCGCAAACTCGGGGTGTTGTTCACCGACCGACGCCCGCAGCGCGGCGAAGGAGCGGTCGAAAAGCTCGATGGCCAGCGCCGAATCGCCTTGCTCGCCGGCCAGCGTCGCGAGGTCGTTCAAGCTCTCCCCGACCCGAACGTCGAGCTCACCGAAGGCGCGCATGCGGAGCGCCAAGGCTTCGGTCTGCAGGGCCTCAGCGACCTCCAACCGCCCCTGGGCGTAGCGCAACTCGGCCAGGTGCTCGAGACCATCGCCGAGGATCGGGTCGCCGGGCTCCAGGCTGAGTCGGTAGAGGTCCACAGCCTCTTCGAGGGCTGCCTCCGCTTCGCCGAGGCGACCGAGGCTGCGGTAGGCGCGGCCGAGGGTGTCGAGCAGCTGGGCGCGGTCCAAGGGCTCGTCGATGAAGCGTCCTGCCATCTGCTTCCGGTAAAGGTCCAAGACTTCCCGGACGGTCAGCTCGCGGCCGCCGGCGACGGTCGGGTTGGCCTGCGCGATGATTCCGAGCATCAGGTCCAGGGCTTGTTCAGCGCGGACCTGCTGGCGGCGGGCTTCCTGGAGGGCGCGGTCGGCGCGGCGCGCTTGCCAGGTCGTGGCGACGATGCCGGCGACCAGCGTCACCAGCAGCGTCGAGACGGTCGCCACCAGCCACCGGTGGCGGGAGATGAACTTGCCGACGCGATAACCCACACCTTCGGGCCGGGCGCGGATCGGCAGCTGCTCGAGGTGCCGGCGGAGATCCTCCGCGAGCTGCTCCACCGAGGCATAGCGACGCTCCGGCTCCCGGCGGAGGGCGGTGAGCACGATGGTGTCGAGGTCGCCGCGCAGGGAACGGGCGAGCCTTTCCGGCCGCTCGCCGCGCAGCGCCGCCCGCTCATCCATCGTCGCATTAGGGCCCTGCCCTTCGACCTCGCGCAGGGCGACTTCGGAGGGTCGTGTCACGCGAATCTCGTCGACCGCCCGGCGCCACTCGCCTTCGACGTCCGAGCTGCCGGCGGGCAGCTCACCGGTGAGCAGCTGGTGCAGCACGACGCCGAGTGAGTAGACGTCCGAGGCGGTGCCGAGCACCTCGCCACGCACCTGCTCGGGACTCGCAAATTGCGGCGTTAGGAGACGCAGACCGACGGCCGTCTCCGCCCGCGTCACCGGCGATTCGGCGTCGAGGAGCTTGGCGATCCCGAAGTCCAGGAGCTTCGGTGAGCCCTCGTCGGTCACCAAAACATTCGCCGGCTTGAGGTCGCGGTGCAGGATGAGGTTCTGGTGCGCGTGGTGGACGGCGGCGCAGACGTGCAGGAAGAGCTCGACCCTCGCCCGCACCGGCAGTCGCCGCCGGTCGCAGTAGGCGTCGAGCGGCAGGCCCTCGACATATTCCATGACGAAATACGGGTGGCCGTCCGCCGCCACGCCGCCGTCGATCAGGCGGGCGATTCCCGGATGTTCCAGGGTCGCCAGGATCTGCCGCTCCTGGCGCATCCGACGGCTGAGGTGCTCGTCGCCGAGTCCAGCCCGGATGCGCTTGATCGCCACGCGCTGACGGAATTGGCCGTCGGCCCGCTCCGCCAGATAGACCGTGCCCATGCCGCCGCGGCCGAGGGTGCGCAGCACTCGGTAGGGACCGAAGTGGAGCTCGGATGGCTCCGGCCCGCGCGGGCCGCCGAGGCCTCCAGACGCTTCAGGGTCTGGCGCAGCTCGGCGCGCACCGGGCTCCACCAGGTCCTCGAGGCGCTCGAGCGTGCGGACGATGGCCACTTCGGCGGCGTCCCCCTGGCCGAGACCTTCGTCGGCGGCGAGCATGGCGGCGACCTGCCGCCGCATCTCAGCATCCTCTGGACAGGCGAGCTCGAGCGCGGCCGCGCGCTCTCCAGCCGGCAGCTCGAGCAGCCGGTGGAAG
>JBCDKB010000281.1:0-11116 GCA_038747035.1 Acidobacteriota bacterium
CCGCGACCTCGCCGCCACCCTCGACGGCGCGTCCATCCTGCTGCTCGCCGGCCACGGCGGCGAGCAGGTGGCCGCCGCCGCCCGCGACCTCACGCCGACGGGTTTCCACGTCGAGACGCTGATCGAGGACGAGCCCCTGGGCACCGCCGGCGCGCTGCACGCCCTGGAAGGTCGCCTCGCCGAGCGCTTCGCCTTCGTCTGCGGCGACATCATGACGTCGCTCGACTGGCGGCGGTTCTTCGACCATAGCCACGACCGCGGCGGCCTGGCGACGCTGCTCGTCCACCGCTCGAGCCATCCGGAAGATAGCGACCTGGTGGTCCTCGACGACGCCGACCGCGCCGTCGGCTGGAGTCGACGCGGCGCCCGCCGCTCGGTTCCCGTCGGCGCCGGCGGTCCGCTCGGCAACGCCGGACTGGCGGTGCTGCACCGGGATATCGCCCGCTGGATCCCGCGCGGCCGTGCGAGCGACCTTTTCCGGGACGTGATGCCCGGCCTGGTCGATCGTCGGGCACCGATCCACGGCTACCGCACCAGCGAGTACGTGCGCGACATGGGCACCCCGGACCGCCTGGTTTCGGTGGACGACGACGTCCGCTCCGGGCGCGTCTACCGCAAAGCGGAGCTCGTGCTGCTCGACCGCGACGGCGTCATCAACCGTGAAGACGAGCTGGTGACCCGACCCGAGCTGCTGCGCCTTATTCCCGGCTCCGCCCGCGGCATCGCCCGCCTGAATCGCGCCGGCATTCGGGTGGAAGTGGTGACCAACCAGTCGATCCTGGCCCGCGGCCTCGCCACCGAGGAAGACCTCAAAGCGATCCACGCCCGCTTGCGGGAGCTGCTCGCCGCCGACGGCGCCCACCTCGATGCGATCCGCTATTGCCCGGACCACCCGGAGACCCACCACGGTGAAGGCGTCGAGGCCCTGCGCGGACCGAGCCGCTGCCGCAAGCCGTCGACCGGCATGGTGGATGACGCCCTCGACGGGGTCGATATCCCGGCGTGGCGGGCGCTGGTCATCGGCGACCGCACCAGCGACATGCAGCTCGCGGTCAACGCCGGCCTGACGTCGATCGGCGTCCGAACCGGCGCCGCCCAGGGCGACGGCTTGTGCCCGGCCAAGCCCGTCTGGACCTTCCCCGACCTCGACGCCGCCAGCCGCTGGCTGACCAGCGCCGTGCCATGAAGGCCCTGGTCACCGGCGGCGCCGGCTTCATCGGTAGCCACGTCGTCGACCGGCTGCTGGCGGAAGGCTACCGGGTTACGGTCTACGACAACCTCGCCACCGGCCAGCGCCGGTTCCTGGACGACGCCCTCGCCACCGGGCGCTGTCGACTTGTGGTCGGCGACATCCTCGACCGCGATCGGCTCACCGAAAGTCTTGACGGCTCTTCGCTGGTCGCCCACTTCGCCGCCAACGCGGACGTGCGCCGCGGACGCGACCACCCCGAGCGCGACCTCGAGCAAAACGCCCTCGGCACCTCCTCGGTTCTAGAAGCCATGCGCGCCGCCGGCGTCGAGCGGCTGCTCTTCGCGTCGACGGGCGCCATCTACGGCGAGCCCGACGTCTTCCCGACGCCGGAGGACGCCCCCCTGCCGGTGCAGACCTCGCTTTACGGCGCGTCGAAGCTGGCGGCGGAGGGCCTGATCTCGGCCTACGCCCATGGCTTCGGGCTCCAGGCGTCGATCTTTCGCTTCGTCTCGATCCTCGGCCCGCGGTACAGCCATGGCCACGTCTTCGATTTCGTCCGCAAGCTGCTCCACGATCCCGAACGCGTGGAAGTGCTCGGCGACGGTCGCCAGCGCAAAAGCTACCTGCACGTCGACGACTGCGTCGACGGCATCGTGCGCGCCCTGCGCCGTGACGAAGCGCCGGTGTCGATCTATAACCTCGGCCACGCCGACGTGTGCACGGTCGACGATTCCCTCGGCTGGATCGCCCGCCGTCTCGGCTTTGAGCCCGAACGTCGCTATACCGGCGGCGAGCGCGGCTGGGTCGGCGATAGTCCGCTGGTGCACCTCGACTGCTCCAGGATTCGCGCCCTCGGATTCGCGCCCAGGCGTTCGATCCGAGAAAGCGTCGAGGCGACGGTGGACTTCCTGCTCGACAACCGCTGGCTGCTCGACTCGCGGGGCTGAGGCGCTGTGGCTGATCCGATCGACGCGGCGCGGCCTTCGGTCTCGGTCATCCTGCCGACCCTCAACGAGGGCCGCCGACTCGGACGCTGCCTGGAGTCGATCCGCGCCCAGGCTTACCCACAGGACCGGGTCGAGATCTTAGTCGCCGACGGCGGCTCCACCGACGCCACCGTCGAGATCGCCGAAGGTCACGGATGCCGACTTGTCGACGCCGCGGGCCTGCTCGCCGAAGCCGCAAAGGGCCGCGCGCTCGAGCTCGCCACCGGCGAGCTCATCGCCATGGTGGACGCCGACAATACGATCAGCTCCCCGGACTGGCTTAGCCTCGCCGTCGAAGCGCTGGCCGAGCAGCCCGGGGCCCTCGGCTTCGAGTCGTATTACGCCCTGGATCCCGCCGACCCGGCGCTCAACCGCTACCTGACCGGGCTGCTCCAGATCAGCGACCCCTGGGCCCGCACCGTCGCCCGGCGCCTGCGGCGGGTCGGCGCCGCTCCGAGCGGTGCCGAAGTCTTCGAGCTGCCGCCGGACGGCGCTTATCCCACCGGCGCCAACGGCTTCGTCTTTCCGCGCCGCCACCTCGAAGCCCTCGGCGACCGACCCTTCCATGAAGCGACGTTCTTCCCGCAGCTGATTCGGAGCGGCGTCCGGCGGCTGCTGAAGCATCCGCGGGCCCGGGTCCACCATGACTACGTCCGCGGCTGGGGCGACTATTTCCGCAAGAAGCAGCGGGTGGCGATGCACTATCTGCTGCGCCGGGACGACGTCGACGGCGGCTGGGACGCCGACCTGCCGGCGCCGCGCCGCTGGGGCGCCATGCTCTACTGCGCGTCGTTCGCCGGCCCGCTCGCGGAAAGCTTTGCCCTGGCTCTCCGAGACCGGCGGACTGAATGGCTGCTCCACGCCCCGGCGAGCGCCGCGGCCGTGGCCGCCACGGTGACCGGTATCGCGAAATCTCGCTTCAGCGCGAGTCGCGATGACCGCGTCCGCGCCTCGCGGGCCCTCAAGCCGCGCGACTGAGCGCCCCCTCCCGGGCTCGGGGCGTGCTTCGCCTCCCTCCGAAAGCCAAGCTGACGATCTCTAATGGAGCATATTCTCTGGTTTATTATTTCATAGACTATTTTACCTTTCCGGATATTTGCACAAATATCTGGCTGCGGCCTCCCGTATAAGGGAAAACAGAAGTAATTTCACTCCCATGCTCAAAAATAAGGATAAGCACTACTATAATCACTCCAGTAGTCCTAAATGAGGGCTCAAACCTTTCATTGACTCTGGAGGTCAATATGAATTTCCTCACCGCTCACCGTAAACCACGCCTCAGCGCCCGACTGGCAGCGATCGCCCTCGCCGGCATCTTTGCCGGTGGCGCCCAGGCCCAATTCACCGACGAAGTCTGGGTCCAGCCGGTCTCGTACAGCTTCAATCCGGAGGCAGAGTGCACACCTGGACCGGGTCGCTGCTGCTTCCTCGAGACCAACCACTTCAATGAAGATCTGTTCTCGGACTTCACCACCCAAGCCAACTGGCAGACGACCTTCGACCGCACGACGGTCCTGAGTCTGCTCCTCGGCACTTTCGCCAACTGCAATCTGAACGGCGACGGCGACGCCGACGATCCGGGCGAGTCCTGGCTCACGTCGACGGAGCTCTCGGACCTCGCGGACTTCCTCGCCGGTGACCGCGACAACGACGGCATTCCCGACGAGCATCCGATCGAGATGGCGATCACCGTCGGCGGGGTCAACCTCATCGCCGCCGACTACTGCGACCCCGCCCCCGACCCCCGCCCGGGCCAAAGAACCGCCGAAGGTGACGCCCGCCTGTTCCAGCGGTGGGTCGATGCGGGCGGTGAAATCGACCACATCTTCTTCGATTTCCCGTTCAAGAAGATCTTCACCAATGCGGGGTACGCCGATGACTGCGGCGCCGGCACTCCAGCGGCGGACATCTGGACTTTTTCCGCGATCGCAGAGGAGATCCGGACCTACATGGACACCCTGGAGACCGAGCTCGGGTACTCCCTCCTCAACACCAAGATCCACCTCTGGGATGGGGCCATCGGCTACGACCTCGGCCTCGGCGCCACGCTGCCCCCGTGGGGACAGGGCGTCGACTTCGCGACCCTGCTGGACGATACGATCACCGCCCTTACCCGCGAAGAGACCGTGGGCGGCGTGGTGAGGAGCTATGACTTCGTGAGCTTCCTCACCGACGCGGACCCGCAATATGTCCAGAACCAGGGGACACCGTCGTCCTGGGAATTCGAGCGCGTTCTGAAGGCGGAGGAAATCGCCCGGAGTAAAGACCTCCGGATCGGCGTGACCAACCACCTCGGGCCGTGCGCCTTCGGCTCCTTTGACACCGACGACCCGGCGGACGGGGTCGGCGACGAGTTCGTGAAGTTCTGCAATATGGGCCCCCCGACGGTGGCGGGCGGCCCCGAGGTGAGCTGGTCCGACGCCCAATTCAACGACTGGTCGCGCGATACATTCATCCGCTACGCCCGGGACTACGTGGACGCCGGAGCCAATCCGGACTTCTTCCTCATGGGCGTCTGGCACCGATACCCGAACGCTTTCGGCGCCGAGGACGCGATTCCGCCCGTCAGCCAGGCGGCGATCTCGAGGGACATCCTGCTCGATATCTACCCCCAGGTCTCGACGCCGGATTACGTGGACCACGACTTCGCCACCACCGCCGATGAGGATCAGTGGCTCGACCAGGAGTCGTGCTTCTCGATCGTCAGCGGCAAGCTGACCGACAGCAGCGACACGAACGGCCTCGGCAATCTCTGCCTGGCGACGCTGCAAACGTCGGACCCGGCCTCCTCGGACGTCATGGCCGACTTCGACATGAGCTTCGAGCTCAACCAGACCAGCGTCGTCGGCGCGGGATGGTCGGGCGTCTTGTTTCGCCAAACCTCCGCCACCAGCCCGCCGTGGGCGTCCGGCTACCTCGTCCGCCTCGACGGCACGGGGACGTCGCGAGAAGTGGTCCTCAGCCGCACCGGCACGGAGCTTGACTCCGCGCCCTTGCCGGGCACCGGCGCCGTGACGCTCCGCGTGGACGCCCGCGACAACCGGCTCCGGGTTTACGCCGACGGCTCCTCGGAGTTCCTGCTCAACGTCCTGGACGACACCTACACGAGCGGCACCGTGAGCTTGGCGACGGCGAATGCCTCGGCGACCTACGACGACATCGATATCGATCGCGTGGAGCACCTGATCCACGGCGACGACTTTGAAAGCTACGGGTCGAGCCTGGACAGTCCGTGGGTCGAGGTCAGCGCCCTCTCAGTCGCCGGCTCCACCGACCAATTCGTCTCCGCAGACGGCGGCTTCGGCCGGGCGACGCTCGAAGAGGAGACCTTCAGCGACCTGCGCATGAAGGCCACCATCTCCATCGAGCGCCCGCTCTTCACCTCGCCGAGCGGCGCCAACTGGGGCGGCTTCCACGTTCGCATGGCCGACGACGACGATCAGGTCTGGAACTCTGGCTACGCGATCCAGATCAAGAAGGACTCCCTGGGTCAGGACACGGTCGAGCTGTACTGCAATCCGTGCACCGCGGACCCTGGAATAAGCTCCCCGGTCCTCGCCACGGCGAACCTCGGCGTGGCGCTCTCAGGCGCGACGACCTACGACGTCGAGCTCGTGACCTCCGGCGACCGGATCCAGATTTTCGTCGATGGCGTGGACGAGATCGACGAAACGGTCACCGCCACCGGCCGCCCGACCAGCGGTTTCGCCGGCCTGACGGCGGCCAGCAACGGCTATCCAGTGTCGATTGACGACGTCGAGATCTGGAAGGCTCGCTAGCCGACCCGATCTCCCAAGTCCCCGACGCACGCGGCCCGCTCGGCGACGAGCGGGCCGCTTTTTGCTGATCCCGGCACCGGGAGTCGTCAGTCCAAGAGGCTGGAAATCTTCTCCATCGCCCGCGGGTCGCCGCTCTGCGCCAGCCAGAAAAGCGCCTGGCGCTTGACCTCGCCGTCGCCGGGCCGACGCACGAGGTCGAGGAGGGCATCGACGCTCCGGGGAGACGGCAGCTGGCTCAGGGCGAAGACCGCGCCTTCCCGAACGTCGGCGGACGGGTCATCCCGGACGCCGCGGAGGATCGCGGCCTCGGCCCCGGGGTCACCCGTGAGCGCGAGGCAGAACCAGCTATGCCGGCGGACGTCCGCGGACACGTCCTGCTCGGCGGCGCGCTGGATGCGGAGGGCGGCCTCCGGGCGCCGGGTTTGACTGAGGGAGAAGAGGATCTGTTCCCGGATCGAAGCCTTCGGCTCGGCGTCGAGCTGATTCGCAAGCTCCGCAACCGCCAGCGGGCTGCGGGTCTGCCCGAGCCAAAAGATCGCCTCTTCCCGCAGGTCGGCGCCGCGCTGCGGGGCGCTCAGGTCGGCGAGCGCCTCGACCGACCCGGGCGGCCGATGGCCGGCGATCGCGGCAAGGGCTTGACCCCGCCGCCGGGACTCGCCGACGGCGTCCCGGAGCACCACCCCGCGCAGCACGTCGAGACTGTCGGCCTCGGCGACGCCGGTGAGATCGCGCACCGGCCAGGTCGTCTCGACCCGGCAGCCGGCGGAGTAGGTGTGGACCTGCTCCACTTCGCCGCGGTGGACCGCCAGGTACACCTCCGAGGTGTCCGAGCCGGGCCCGGCCCCTTTGACGTCGGACGTCGACCACGACCCAGTGCCCGTTTCGGGCCGGCAGGTCCCTTCCCGGGCCTCGCCGTCGCGCCAGCCGTAGCAGCACAAGAATCGGTCGGGGTGGGCCAAGGGGACGCGGTAGACCAGCCACTCCCGGCCGGTGTCACCGGCGCCGCGCACGGCGTCTTCAAGGTCGAGGCCTTGGCCGGCGGCCGGCCACAGGAAGAGGCTCAGTAGGAAAATCAAAGCGGTCGGTACTTTCACGGCTCACTCCTCCAGGATCTTTTCGAGCAGGGCATCGACCTGCGGACCGCCGACCATGGTCAGGAATCGCAGCGCTTGGGCTTTCAATTCCGGGTCCTCCTCGGTCCGGAAGATGTCGAGCAGCGTCTCGCCGTCGTCGGCCACCATGAAAGCTTGCAGCACGTTCTCCTGCACTTCCCTCGATCCGCCCGAGCGGTACACGTCGAGCAGCAGGTTCCGGGCTTCTTGGTCGATGCCGACGATGGCCAGGGCCTGGATCGCTTCCGACGTCGCCTTCGGGTCCTCGGCCCCCCGAATGGCGCGCAGCAGCGGCGCGCTTTCTCCCGCGATGCCGTAGCCGCGGAAGATATCGGCGCGGTGCTCGGGCCCGAGCCGCTCGGCCAGGGTCTCGAGGTGCTCCGTCGCCCCCATGGCGCCGAGGGCGTGGATCCCCTGGCGTCGCACCTCGGCATCCGACTCCTCGAGGACCAGCTCGACCGTCGCCTCGGGGGCGGTGGCGGAGACGAGGGAGTGGATGATGTGCTGCCGGGTCTCCCGATCCGCGGCCCGATAGATCGCCTTCAGCTCGTTGATCGACGTCGTCTCACCGGTGATACCGAGGGAACGAATCGCTTCCCGCTGGAGCTCGCGGTTCGACCCGTCGCGGGCGAAGTCCTTGAGCATCTCCGCCGCCCGAGGCGAGTCGGTCTGGGAGAGGACGAAGAGGGCCCGCTGCTTGAGACGCAGCGAGTGATCGCCGGCTAGGAAGTTCTCCAGCAGCGCGACGGCGCGCTCCGCGTTGGCCTGCATCAAGGCGTCGAGCGCGTAGAGCTTGAGGTCATCTTCGCTGGCCTCGACGGCGCGCTCAGGCGCGAGGCCTCCGAGCTCGAGCCGCAGCGCCTGGGCGTCGTCGAGCCACGGGCTCTCCGGATGCTCTTCGGCGAATCGGGCGAGGGTCGACAGGGCGGCCTGGCGCCTTTGCGCCTTCGCTTCCGCATAGGCCCGCCAGTAAAGGGCGCGATCCGGCTGCGCCCCGGGCTCGGCCCCCAGCTTCTGGAAAGACTCGACGGCGGCGGCGTAGCGGCCGTCGGCGAGGGCGTCTTGCCCCTGGCGGTAGAGCTCGTCGGCCGGGCTCGGCTGGGCGAGCGCGATACCGGTCACGAGCGCGGCCGCCGCGGCCGCCGCCCAGAGCTTTTTATTTCGGGGTGATCTATCCATGGTGGAGCTCCTCGAAATGATCGATGAGTCGGTTTCTCGTTAGAAGTCGACGCCGCCGGCGTCGACAGGGTGTTCATCACGAAGCGAAGGTCAAAGCCGCTGGCCGCCGTCGAGGCGGCGCTCGGTGACCCGGACCTTGAAGAGCAGGCCGCGCTCGTCGACCCGGCGCCGCAGCGCCTCGGCCTCGCCGTCGGGCTGCTCCGGCACGTCGGATGCGCGGAGGTGGGCGAGCTCTAAAAGGACGGGCTCCAGCTCGGCGAGCAGCCGCGCGATCCGCCGCTGCCCGGCCGCTTCGGCCGCGCGTCGGTAGAGTCGATTCGAAGCCAGAAGCTCCGCCGCCCACACGCGCTCGAGCTCGTCCCCGGAAGCCCCGGCGTCGGACGCGTTGACGAAGTCCGTCAGCAGACGCTCGGACTGCCCGAGGTGTCGGGTCAGGGCCGTCGCCAGCAAGCGCTCGCGGGCTTCGGCGGAGAGCGCCGCCGCGTCGGCGACCTGGCCGGCGGGGCCGGATACCGGAACCGTCCCCAGTCGGCCGAGCCCGAAGCCCACCGCCAGCAGCACGAGGGCCGCCGCCGCCAAGCCGAGCCACCGCGGCGGGGTCGAGCGCGGCGGGAAAGCGAGGACCGAGCCCGGCGACCCTTCGCCGGGGTCCTCAGAAGATCGATCGGCGGCGGCGAGACGGTCGGCGATCGAGGAGAAGACCTCGGCCCCATAATCGTCCGCCCGCTCAGGCACCGGCTCCCCGTCGACCAGGGCCAGCGTCTGACGCAGCTCGTCGAACGTCCGTCGGAGCTCGGGCGAGTCCGCAAGCGCGGCCTCGATCGCCGCCGGATCGTCGGCGTCTCCGAAGAGGTGGGCGACCAGATCTTCTTCCGTCGGGAAGTCGGCGTCGCCGTCAAAGATGTCGCGATCAGAGTGTCGATTCATCACGGCTCCTCACCCAGGGCCCGAGGGCCCGGCGTAGCTTGTGCACGGCGCGGAAGATCGCCTGCTTGGTGGCGGAGGGCTTGAGGTCGAGCGCGGCGCCGATCTCGGCGATCGACGCGCCTTCGACGTGGCGCAGCACAAAGGCTGAGCGCTCGAGGTCGCTGAGCGATTCGAGCTGTCGTCGCGTCGCTTCGCCGGCCTGCTTGGACGCCAGCAGGCGATCCGGCCGCGGCGCCTCGCTCACGGCGTCGACCTCGGCCACGTCGTCCGCCGCCGGCTCGGCGGGATCGCGCTTCAGCCGACGACGCTGGTCAATCGCCCGGTTGACGGCGATGCGGTGGAGCCAGGTCGAAAACTGCGCCCGACCGTCAAAGCTCGCAAGGCGCCGATAGGCCGAAAGGAAAGTCTCTTGCACGGCATCTTCGGCGGCAGCTTCATCCCCCAGCAGGCGATAGGCAACCCGGAAGACCGAGTGACTATGGGCTTCCACCACCCGGCGAAACGCATCGCGGTCGCCGGATTGGGCCGAGGCAACGAGGGGATCGATGGCGTGCTCCATACACAGGGTTGGACGGGGCGCGGGCGAAACGGTTAGCCCCGACTCACGATTTTTCTCAAAATCGCCCGTCGTCCTCAACCGAGCCCATGAGACGAGCCCGGTGCCCTCCCCCCGGCTAAAAGACCATCACCATCGCCGTCACCACGGTCCCGATCACGCAAACGTGGAACAAAATCAGCGGCGGCGACCCGATCGCTTGGAGCCAGGAGGCGCTATCGCTAAACCGACCGACATCCATCGAAAAGTCGATAGCTTCCGGTTCCAAGGCAGCCGTCAGCTCATAGAGTTTCCGAAATAAATTTTCGCGATGGAGAAAGTACACATCGAGGCACAAGAAGGCGAATACCGGGAAATAGGTGATCCAAAAGAAGTGCGGATTGGTCTTCGGGTCCGCCAGGGCAAAAAGCGCCGACACCAAGGTGATGCTCCAGCCTTTGATCAGAAATGAATTTCCAGCCATGCGTGAGATCACGCCCTGGATCATTTGAAGATGGACTGCTTTGTCATCCACGATCTCTCCCCATTCCCTCGGTCATGGTTGATTGCAAGCGCGGATCCGACGGCCCGCGGCTTCTGTCTTCGTCCAAGGTTCTGCGGATAGTGTGACCTGAGATCCGTTGAGACACAACCTTCTGCGCCTCGACGGGTAACTCAGATCTCGCCAGCGGAACGCCGCGTCAAGAACCGTAAACTGACGCGGTGGGGTATCATGCACCGTGGAGGGTCTCTAGATCCCCAGGGAACGCGTGACATCTCTCGTCGCGCGATGTGCCTTTGCCCTGCGGGAAGCTTTGCACCATGACAATTCACACTGCGATCACCACGGCGGAGCCGTGAGTCAAGAACCTCATCGGCCAGACGGATCTCTGCGGCACCGGCTTGAGGTCGCTGGGAGAATTCGACTGGCCGAACTCGACGAGGTGGCGGAGCTCGACGCTGAGAATAAGAACAGCACTGAGAGTTCCGGCGATGCCTGACTTCGATTTCCATCCCGCCTTGACCGAGCCCTTTTACCTCGTTTTCATGGGCTGCAACGTGGTTCACCTCGACGACGCGAAAAAGAATGAAGTCTTGCGACGTTTTCGGCAGGCGCTCCCGCGCTACGACAAAGAGACGCTCGAACAGATGCTGCTCGGCAACTGGCGGCCTTCAAAAGTCGCCGCCTGGGTGGTCGCCGCCGAGCGTCGGCGCGAGCTGCTGCCTTTGCTGTGCCGACGGATGCACGAATCGCCGCACTACACCGAGCACTTTTGCGTTGCGCTCGCCAGGCTCGGCGGCCCCAAAGCCGTCGAGAGCCTAGCGGCCTACGTGGGCGGCAGGTTGACCGACGTAGTCGTCGAGCTGGCGCGGCCGCATCGCGCGATCGAAAGCTGGGTCTTCGC